>JAOPZY010000238.1 GCA_025963875.1 Actinomycetota bacterium | reverse complement strand
GCGTCCGCCACCACTCCCGGCGCCGGCGCGGCGACGCCCGCCGGCAGCTCGAGGTGCTCGCCCGCCTCGGCCTCGCCAAGGGCGTCAGCGTGGCCGTGGTCCGCATCGCCGACCGGGGCCTGGTCCTCGGCGTGAGCGACAAGGGGGTCTCGCTGGTGGCGGAGCTATCCGGCGAGTCACTCGACGAGGTTGTCGCCGGACAGCTCCGCGGCCGCCCCGACACGTCCGGGCCCGAATTGGAGCCCGAACCGGAACTCGAACCGGCAGAGCAGCCGAGGCATCTGTTCGATGCCAGGAGCACGACCCATGCAGACATGAGCCCACGGACGGGTCTCGTGCAGCGTCTCCAGAAGATGACGCTGCGCAGCGACGTACCGGCGACCACGGGGCGGCCAGCCCTGCGCTCGGTACGAGGACCCGTCCGTGTTAAGAAGAGCGCTTAGCCTCCCGGTTCTCGTCGGGCTGGCCACAGGCCTGCTCCTCGTGCTTGCCGGCCCTGCATCCGCCGCCGGGCCCTCGCCCTCGCCGTCCAGCACCCTCCCCGGGATCGGTGTGAACCTCAACACCGGTGACCCGGGCCTCTCGCGCACCGTCGTCATCGTCCTGCTGTTCGGGCTCGCCTCCCTTGCGCCGGCCATCCTGCTGCTCATGACCTCGTTCACCCGCTTCGTCGTGGTGCTGCTGCTCACCCGCAACGCCCTCGGGCTGCAGGGAATCCCGCCCAACCAGGTCATCATCGGCCTCTCGCTGTTCCTCACCCTGTTCGCGATGGGCCCGGTCCTCAGCAAGGTCAACCACCAGGCCATCCAGCCTGCGCTCAGCGGGAAGATCGGCTGGGCGGACGCGGCGAAGAAGGGGTATGCCCCGCTCCAGGTCTACATGGAGCGCCAGGTGAAGATCGAGGACGTCGCTCTCTTCACCAACGTCTCCGGGGCCCCCCGGCCCAAGACCGTCGCCGACGTGCCCCCCCGCGTCCTCATCCCCGCCTTTGTCCTGTCGGAGCTGCGCCGGGCCTTCCTGATCGGGTTCATCGTCTACGTCCCGTTCCTGGTCGTCGACCTTGTGGTGGCCTCCGGGCTGATGTCGCTCGGCATGGTGATGCTGCCGCCGGTCGTGATCTCGCTGCCCCTCAAGCTGTTGCTCTTCGTGCTCGTCGACGGCTGGGGGCTGCTTGTGCGCTCGTTGCTCATGGGCGCCAAGGGAGGCTAGCCCGATGACCGACACCATGGTGGTCCACATCCTCAGCCAGGCGATGCTGATGGCGCTCAAGCTCGCCGGCCCCATCCTGGCCGTGTGCCTGATCGTCGGGCTCGTGGTGGCGGTGCTGCAGACCGTCACCCAGATCCAGGAGATGACCCTGTCGTTCGTCCCGAAGCTGATCGGGGTCGGGCTCGTCCTCGTCCTCGGGGGGCCCTGGATGATCCACCAGTTCACGGCCTACGTGCAGGAGCTCTGGCACATGATCCCGAGCATGTAGCCCGATGCCGATCACCGTCGACGCCACGTGGCTTGTGGGCATCCTCCTCGCCGTGATCCGCGTGGCGGCGTTCGCGGTTGCGTCCCCGATCCTTGCCAAAGTCATGCCCAAGGTGGGGCGGGGCGCCTTCGCCATCGCCGTCGCCCTGGCACTCGCCCGGCCGATCGCCCACGTGCCCGACCTCCCGGGGCTCATCGCGGCCGCCGCGGTCAACTTCGGCGTGGGACTGGTGCTCGCCTTCATCAGCGGCCTGCCCTTCTACGCCTTCGACGTTGCGGGCAATGTCGTCGAGCTGGGAGCCGGCCTCGCCGCCGCCCAGGTCCTCGACCCGTCCGGGGACCACACCTCGGGCGTGCTCGTCAGCATGTTCAACATGACGGCGCTCGCCATCCTGATGGTGGTGGGCGGTGACCGCCTCATGGTGCGGGGCCTTGCCCTCAGCATCCAGGCCGTCCCGCTCGCGGGCGTGGCCCGGATGCCCAGCGGGCTCGCCACGATGCTCATCGACTCGCTGGGGGCGCTGATGGTGTCGGGGGTCGCCCTTGCCGCGCCGGTGCTGGCTGCCATCTTCCTCGCCGACCTGGCGCTCGCCGCCCTCGCCCGGTTCGCCCCCCAGACCAACGCCTTCGTCATCGGCCTGCCCCTCAAGCTGCTCATCAGCCTGATGCTGCTGGGGGCGATCGTGGCCATCTTTCCGGGGGCGGTCCAGCAGGTGCTCGCGGAGATGAGCCACAGCATCAACGAGGTCATCCACGGCCTGACCCCCTGACGCCCGGCCCGGGGCCGGAGGAAGTTCGGAATTTTTCGCGTGTATGCACGCGATTTTTTCCGGACTTCGGGAGCGCCCCCTACGCCTTAACTCCCGGCCCCCGTTGCCGACCGGACACTTCGAACGGATGCGACTCGTTGAGCCACGGACCGGCTCGGACTTCACGCCTGGGGTGTGCGACGAGTGGGCAAGAACGAAGGGAAGACAGAAAAACCGAGCAAGCGCAAGCGGCGCAAGGCCCGGCGCGAGGGCCAGACTGCCCGCAGCGCCGAGGTGCCCATCGCCCTCTCGCTCGTCGGCGCCGTTGTCCTTGCCAAGGTCTTCATGCCGCCGGCGGCTCGGTCGCTGGCTGGCGGTATGCGCAGCATCCTGTCCACCGCGGGGACCGCCCCGACGGGGGCCCTCGTGCGCTCGGTGGCCCGCACCATGGTCGTCTCGACCCTGCTGCCCATCCTCGCCATCTCCGTGCTGCTCGCCCTTGCAGGCGGGATCCAGACGGGATTCATGTTCGCCCCCGCCACGCTCAAGCCGAAGTTCTCGCACCTGAGCCTCAAGAAGGGCATGCAGCGCTACAAGCCCGCCACGATGGTCTGGGAGGGCCTCCGGTCATCGATCAAGCTCGGCCTCGGCGCCCTCGTGGTGTGGGGGCCGATCCGCGTGGCGGTGCAGCGGTCCACCACGCTCAGCGGCATGAACGAGTGGCTCCGGTTCACGGGCACCCAGGCGACCACGATGCTGGTCCGCCTGGCGGCGCTCGCCGCGATCCTCGCCGCCGCCGACTACACCATGGTGAAGCGCCGCACCGGCAAGAGCCTGAAGATGAGCAAGCAGGAGACCCGGCAGGAGAGCAAGGAGGAGGAGGGCGACCCGCAGGTCCGTGCCCATCGCCGGCGCCGCCACGCCGAGATCTCCCGCCACAACATGATCGTTGAGACCGCCACCGCCGACGTCGTGCTCATGAACCCCACCCACCTCGCCGTGGCCCTGCGCTACGCGGCGAACGAACCGGCTCCCCGGGTGGTGGCCAAGGGGTCCGGTGCACTCGCGCTCAAGCTCCGGGCCACTGCCTACCGCCACGGCGTGATGGTCCGGGAGGACAAGCCCCTGGCGCGAGCCATCTTCAGCCGGTGCAAGGTGGGCCATTTCGTCCCGGCGGCCCTCTTCGAGGCCGTCGCCGTCGTTCTTGCCGCCGCCTACCGCCGGCGCAGGAAGGGCTCCCTGTGAACGCAAACCTGCGGAACTTCGCCATGCCGGCCTTCGTGATGATGGCCGTGATGATGATGGTCATCCCCGTCCCCGCCATGGTGCTGGACCTCATGCTCGCCACCAACATCACGCTCGCGGTGGTGATCCTGCTCGCGTCGATCCTGCTCAAGGACAACATGGAGCTGTCGGTCTTCCCGTCCCTGCTGCTGGTCACGACCCTGATGCGCCTCAGCCTCAACGTGGCGTCCACCCGGCTCATCCTGCTGAACGGCTACGCCGGCAAGGTGATCCAGACGTTCGGCCACTTCGTGGTCGGGGGCTCGGTCGTCGTCGGGCTGGTGGTCTTCCTCATCCTCATCGTGATCCAGTTCGTGGTCATCACCAACGGGTCGGGGCGTGTGGCGGAGGTCGCTGCCCGCTTCACCCTCGACGCCATGCCCGGCCGGCAGATGGCCATCGACGCCGACGTTGCCGCCGGCCTCATCGAACAGGACCAGGCCCGGGTCCTGCGCAAGCGCATCGCCAAGGAGGCGGACTTCTACGGCGCGATGGACGGTGCCGCCAAGTTCGTGAAAGGCGATGCCATCGCCGCCATCCTCATCGTGGCCGTCAACCTGATCGGTGGCTTCGCCATCGGCATGGGCTCGCACCACATGCCACTCGGCCAGGCTATCTCCACGTACTCCCTGCTGTCGGTCGGCGATGGCCTGGTGGCGCAGATCCCTGCGCTGCTCATCTCGATCGCCACGGGCCTCCTGGTGACGCGCGTCGGCGACGACGGGTCGCTCGGGTCCGAGGCCGCCACGCAGCTGCTCGCCCGGAAAGACGCCCTGCGAGCGGCCGCCGTCGTCGTCGGTCTCCTCGGCCTGCTCCCGGGGCTCCCCAAGTTCTCGTTCCTCGGGCTCGCCATTGCCCTGTTCTTCGCCAGCTCCCGCAAGAAGAAGGAGGGAGCCGGGGCGGACGCCAAGCAGGCCGAGCACGCCATGGCCGCCAACCCAGACGATCCTCAGGCCCTGCTGAACGAGATCCGGATCGACCCGCTGGAGCTCGAGCTGGGTCATGGCATCCTCGACCTGATCGACACCTCCGGCGGTGGCGACCTGCTGCCGAGGGTCAAGGCCCTCCGGCGCCAGATAGCCCTTGAGCTCGGCTTCATCATGCCGATGATCCGAACCCGCGACGACCTGACGCTGTCCCCCGAGGCCTACCGGATCCTCCTGCACGGCGTCGAGGTCGCGCGGGGTGTCGCACCCCGGGACCAGGTGCTCGCGCTTCCTGCGGACTCCGGCTCGTCGCTCCGGGCCATGGGAGGCACCGAGACGGTGGAACCGGTCTTCGGGCTGCAGGCGTTCTGGATCCCCGACGCCGCGCGCAGCCAGGCGGCGGCTGCCGGGGCGACCGTCGTCGACCGGTCGTCCGCCATCGTGACCCACCTCGCCGAGGTCGTCCGGCGCCACGCCGCCGATCTCCTGTCCCGCCAGGACGTCCAGGCCATGATCGAGGGGCTGCGCTACGACGAGCCGCTGCTCGCCCAGGAGGTCGGCACCGACCTGCTGCCCGTCTCCACCCTGCAGGGCGTCCTCCGGGGGCTGCTGTCCGAGCAGGTTCCCGTGCGGGACCTGTCCCGCATCGTCGAGGCCGTGGCCACGAGGAGCACGCAGACCCGTGTCCTCGACCACCTCGTAGCGGCGGCCCGGGTGGCCGTCGGCGGGGCGATCGTCGCCAAGCTCGCTCCGGAAGGCACGCTCGCCGTCATCACGCTCGATCCGGCATTCGAGGCCTCGTTGCTGGCCGACCTGCGGGAGATCGAGGGCGAGACGCGTCTCGTCGTCGAGCCGGCCCGGGTCCGCCTGCTGCGCACCGACCTGGAGGCGGCGCTCGCCTCGCCGTCCGAAGGCACCGCCGCCGTCATCTGCACCCAGGCCCTGCGCCGGCCCCTGCGCCACCTGTTCGAGGCCTCCGGTCTCCCGACGCCCGTCCTCGCCTACCCCGAGCTGCCGCCACACGCCCGGCTCGTCACCAAAGGAGTGATCGGACATGCCCATGCTGCGGTCTAAGCACCCCACCGACGCCAGCTCCGAGCGGACCACCGTCCGGGAAGACGGCGATCTGCTCCTCGTCGAGTCGCCGACGGCCGAGGAGGCGTTGGACCGCCTCTCGTCGCTGCTCGGCCCCGACGTCGAGATCGTCGCCGCCGGCAAGGTTGCCCGCGGCGGGGTTGGCGGCTTCTTCGCCAGGGAGATGGTCCAGCTCAGCGCCCGCAACCCGCCCCGCCCCGCCCCGGCCGCCCCGCCCCGCCTGGCCTCAGCGGCCCCGGCCGCCCCGGCTTCCATCGGGCGCGCCGAGTCGGCGATGGCCTCGCTACTCAACGGCAGCGGCCGGCCCGCCGCGGCACCACGGAGCTCGCAACCGGAGGCCCCGGCGCTCTACGCGGCAACGGAGATGCCCGCCCATCTCCGTGCCCTGCTGTCGGAGCGGATGGCCGAACCGGCTGCGCCGGCGGCGCCGCCCGAGGGGGAGCCGACGTTCGGCGAGGCCCTGCGGCGCCAGCTCGGCATCGAGGCGCCCACGCCACCGGGCGCCGGCAACGAACCGGCGGACAGCCCGGTGCCGGCAGAACCGCAGCTGCCCCCCGCCGAGCTGCCGTCGCCCGTGCCGCCGCGCCTCACCGTGCTGGACGCCTCGTGGGGCTTCCCCCTGCTGAACGACCCGTTGGCGCAGGAGGGCCCTGCCCAGCTCGCTCCGAGCGACGTCCCACTCTCCGAAGCGGCGAGCCCTCTTCTCGATACGACCCCCGCCGCGGAGCCAGCGGTCGTCCTCGCACCACTCTTTGGCATGCCGCAGGCACAGCCGGCGCCAGAGCCAGCGCCGGTGGCGTCTCCCGTCCTGTTCGATCCCCTGCCGGACCTCGCCCCCGACCTCGCCCCGGACCTGGGCAGCTCGGCGCCCGGCGATGCGCCCGGAACCGGGGGGGTGGCATGGAGCGCCGACGAGCTGGTCCGTCTCGGGCTCCCGTTCTCCTTCATCCGCCCCCTGCTCGACGCCAGACCCGGGGACG
The DNA here is from genome assembly GCA_025963875.1 of Actinomycetota bacterium. Lineage (GTDB taxonomy): Bacteria > Actinomycetota > CADDZG01 > JAHWKV01 > JAOPZY01 > JAOPZY01. The sequence continues at coordinate 10,909 of JAOPZY010000238.1, read as the reverse complement.
ACCTGGCCTGGATCCGGGTCCTCGCTGCCTCGGTCCGCACGCTGTGCACGCCCCTTCCCGACGGGGACGTTGCCCTGGTGGGTGCCCTGGCCGGGCAGCTCGCCAAGCCCCTCCGCCTGGAGGCGCTGCATCGCCCCGACCGGGGGCCGAAACGGGGCAGCATCTGCTGCTCGATCCAGGACGACGCGGATTCCCGCCGGTGGTTCGAGCGCGTGCGCAGGGACCGGTGGACCCACCTCGTGGTGGGGCCCCTCGACGCCAAAGCCTTCCTGGACCTGCACCCGAAGGCCGTCTCGTGGGTCGGCGCCGACGCCCTGCTGGGCGCCCTGCGCCTCGCCACCGAGCTCGGCGTCCCGCTGGGCTACTTCAAACCCGACGACGCCGGGCGGGCACTGCGCGCAACGCCGATCGAGGTCGCGCTCGCGGTGCGCGCCCTCGTGGCACGGCGATGAAGGCGGGACCCATTCGCAGGGCCGCCGGCACGCTCGGCCTGCTTGCGCTGATCCCCACGGCGCTCATGCTCATCGCCGGCAACGTCACCCTGCAGGTGGCGGCGGTGCGCTCGGGCATCACGCTCGGCACCGTCATGTTCCTGGCCCGCGTCGCCACATGGGGCGTCGGCTGGATCGCCGACTCCGCCCAGGCTGCTCCCCCCGCAGCGCCTGCCAGCGAGGCGCCCGGCAACGCCGGCAATAAGGCGCCCAGCAACGCCGCCAACAAGGAGGTGCCGCGATGAGACCTTCGATCATCGTCGCCGCCTACGGACCCGACGCCGTCACCCTCGGCGCCGTCCGGCGAGCGAGAGCCCTTGCCGGAAGCCGGGGCGTCACCGTCGTGGCAGCCCTCCTCCCCGGGGCCGATGCCGCCGCCGGCTGCAGGGGCATCCCCGGCGTCCGGGTGGTCCCGGGCGTTGGCTCCGAGGCCCTGCGCTCGGCGCTGGAGGCCGCAAGCTCCGGACCGGTGCTGTTCATCCACGACGACGTCCTCCTCACCGCGCCGAACCTCGACCGGATGATGGCCGAGCTTGCCCGCAAGGGCGGCTTCGTCGTCCCCTGGTCCAACGACGTCGGCATGGACCACTTCTGCGGTCCGCTGCCCGAGGGCCGCCAAGCGGCCGGCCGCCTCCGGGAGAGGGCGGCGACCCTCGGGACGGCGCCGTCGCCACGCGTCGTGCGCCCCTCGTGCCTGCTCGCCGGCCGGGAGGACATGGCGCTGGTGGCGGGCTCCCACATCGTCGACCCCCGCCTGCGGCTGGAGCTGATCGAGCTGCCGGTGACCATCGCTCCCCGGGCGGTCGTCGCGCACGACTCCACGTGCACGGCGAGCCTTCTCCGCCCCACCGGCCCGGACGGGCGGCCGCTGCTCATCGCCTCGATGATCGTGCGCGACGAGGAGCAGATGCTTCCGGGCCTGCTGGCGTCGATCGAGGGCCTCGTCGACGGAACCGTGATCTGCGACACGGGGTCCACCGATCGCACTGTCGAGGTGGCCCGGAGCATGGGGGCGACCGTGATCCACCGGGAGTGGCGGGACGACTTCGCGTGGGCGCGCAACGAGAGCCTGATCGAGGCCGAGGCGACGGGGGCGTGGTGGCTGCTCACCATCGACGCCGACGACCGGGTGCTGTGTCCCGACCCGGTGGCGCTGCGGCGGATGCTTGCGACCTACGTGGGAGAGTACGAGGCGTTCGGGGTCGCGGTGGAGAACCGCGACGCCCTCGATGCGCCCTCCTCGTCGGCGTTCACGTCCACCCGCATCCACCGTGCGACCGGCCGCTACCGGTTCGTGCGCCCGATCCACGAGTCGCTCGTCGACATCGAGACCATGGAACAGCCGAAGCCGCCCTTCATGGCGCAGCTGATGGTCGTCCACCTCGGATACCAGACCGACGTCATGGCTCAGCGCGGGAAGGTCGACCGCAACCTCCGGCTGACCCGGACGATGTTCGAGGCCGACCCCACGCCGAAGAACTCCCTCGAGTACGCCAGGTCGATCAAGCTCTCGGGGGGGGACCGCCACGAGTCGTCCCGGCTGATGGCCGGCATCCTCGCGGCGTTCGAGGACCACCAGTACTCCGTGGAGAACAACCGGGGATTCCTTGCCTTCGTGCTCACGTCGCTCGCCGAGGACGCCCTGGCCCTCGGGGACCCCGCGGCCGCGCTCTTCCGGGCCCGCCAGGTGGTGGCGCTGGTGCCTGCCGACGACCTGGCCGCCAAGGTGTTCGCGGAGGCGGCGCTGCAGCTCGGACGGCCCCAGGAGGTGCTGGACATGCAGGAACGGCGGCGGCAGACGTCCTCGGCCACGCCGACCTTCCGCAGCGACGAGGCTCGCGCCGCTGTCGGCTCGCTCGAGGCGGTTGCCCTCGCTAGGCTCGGCCGTCTCGACGAGGCGCTCGCAGCGGCGGTCGACGCCCTCTCCCTGTCGCCCCTGGGCTTCGCTGCATGGCCGGACCTGGCAGACGCCGCGGCGACGCTCCCCCCCGAGGCCGGAGAGCGCATGCTGCTGGATCTCGCCTTGCGGGACCCCACCGGGCAGTTCTTCGCGCCGGTCCTGGGGAAGCTCGCCCCCGCCGCCACCGCCCGGTTCTGCCTCGCCTACTGCACCCAGGGAGGCGCGCACCCGGAAGGCGTGCGGGTCGGCCTGGTCGCGGCGCTGCTTTCCGGGCTGCCCGGCACCTTCCGTGACCTCGTGCCTTATGCCGGCAGGCTCGACGGCGAGATCCTGGGACGGATCGCGGAGCGAGCACAGGCAAAGGGCCACCCCGAACTGGCGGAGCTCCTTCTTCTAGTCCCGGCGGTGCTATGAGCATGCGCCTGGCGTTGATCGGGGCGGGCCGGATGGGTGCCCATCACGCCCGCGTGATCTCCCAGTCGCCGGGGGTCGCCCTCGACGTGGTCATCGACCGGGACCCGGGCCGGGCCGAGCTGGTCGCATCGCTGGCGGGTGCCCGGCACGGCGCCGACCCCGACCTCGCCCTCGGCTGCGATGCCGCCATCGTGGCGACCAATGCCGAGACCCACTGGGAGGTCGCCGCCGATCTGCTGAGCGCCGGCATCCCCCTCCTCATCGAAAAGCCGCTGTCGCCGTCGCTGGAGGAGGCACGGATCATCGTCGGGACCTCCCACAGCCTCGGCGTACCGGTGACCTGCGGCTTCGTGGAGCGCTTCAACCCGGTGGTCAAGACGGCGGAGCGGCTGATGCACGACGACTTCGGTCCTGCGCTGCACCTGGTGGGGATCCGCCACTCGCCGCCGCCCGAGGCGCCCCTCAAGGCGCCGAATGATAACCAGCCCGCCGGCGGTCTTTCCGTCGTGCACGACCTGCTGATCCACGACGTCGATCTCTCGCTGCGGCTCTGCGCCGGCGGGTGGACCGGCCAGGCGGTCGGCGGGATCTGGACGTCGCCGTGGACGGGGACCGAGGAGATCGCCGACTGCACGCTGCTGCTGGAGGGCGGGACCGTCGCGACCTGCTCGGCGAGCCGGATGAGCCAGCGCAAGGTACGGTCGCTCAGCGTGGCCACCGAACGGGCCATGCTGGAGCTCGACCTGCTGCGCCGCACGATCACCGTCTACCAGCACGTCGGCCATCTGACCGCCCTCGGCGATGCCGGCTACCGGGCCCAGACGGTGATGGACCTGCCGTTCGTCCGCGAGGCCGGCGAGCCCCTCGCGCTGCAGCTTGCCCATTTCATGGCGCTGGTGCGGGGCGAGGCCGATCCCGAGCTGGAGCGGGCGAGCCTGCTGGCGCCCCACGAGGCCGTGGCCCTGGTGCAGGACCAGGCCATCGGGGGCCTCGTGCAGGCGGTGCCGGCATGAGCGCAGCCCTTTCACGGATCAGCCTCTCGCGGGTCGTCGTCGGGAGGGAGGAGGAGCGGCTGGTCCTGGAGGTCCTCCGCTCGGGGATGCTCGCCCAGGGTCCGATGGTGGGACGCCTCGAGGCCGCCTTCGCACAGCTCACCGGCACTGCCCACGCCGTTGCCGTCAGCTCCGGGACGGTCGCCCTCGTTGCCGCCCTGCAGGCGCTGGGGGTCGGCCCCGGGGACGAGGTGGTGACCAGCCCGCTCACGTTCGGGGCCACGCTCAACGCCATCCTCCAGGTCGGGGCCACCGCCCGGTTCGCCGACGTCGGCGACGACCTCACGATGGACCCCGCCGAGCTGGCCCGGGCGCTGGACCGCCCTGTTGACCGGCCGGTGAGGGCGGTGCTGCCGGTGCATCTCTACGGCTACCCCGCCGACATGGGAGCGATCGAACCCCTTGCCGCCGCTGCGGGGGCCGCCGTGGTCGAGGACGCGGCCCAGGCGGTCGGGGCGAGCATCGACGGCCGCCGGGCCGGCTCGTTCGGCACCGGCTGCTTCTCCCTGTACGCGACCAAGAACGTGACCACGGGCGAGGGCGGGGTGGTCACCACGGACGACGCCGGTGTCGCAGCCCGCATCCGGTTGCTGCGAGGTCAGGGCATGCGCGACCGCTACGCCTACGAGGCGGTGGGCCACAACTACCGCATGACCGACCTGCAGGCTGCCGTCGGCGTGCCGCAGCTCGCCCGGCTGGATCGCATCACCGACCAGCGGCAGGCCAACGCCCGCTTCCTCACCGAGGGCCTGGCCGGCCTGCCCGGCATCGTCCTGCCGCCATCCGCCCCCGGGCGCGAGCACGTCTTTCACCTCTACACCATCCGGGTGACCTCGGCGAGCCCTCTGGAGCGCGCCGAGCTGATGGCGCACCTCGACCGCCGCGGCGTGGAGTCGGCCGTCATCTATCCCCGGGCCGTGTACGACTATCCCTGCTACCGGGACCATCCCGGGGTGTCGCTGGATCCCTGCCCGCGGGCCGAGGCTCTGGCGGGGGAGGTCCTCTCCCTCCCGGTGCGGCCGGGGCTGACCCATCTCGACCTCGGCCGGATCGTCGACGCGGTCGCCGAGGCGTTCAGTCCCCGGTCCTTCCGGTTTCAGCCCCTTGATGCCGCCGGCGGCTCCAGCACCGTGAGCCGGGTGAGCTCGGCGAGCAGGTCGTAGCCGTCCCAGACGGCCGAGAAGGAAAGCGCCGAGCCGAAGGGCACCACGCGGTCGATCCCCCGGCCCCCGAGGAGGTGCGCGAGCCGGTCGAGCTCGCCGGGGCCGAACCCGAAGTAGCTGCACGTCTGGTCCTTGGGGCCGACGACCGCCGCCAGGGCGTCGAGGCCGGCCACCGTCGCCTGGGGGAACGTGCCCGCCCCCATCCAGCCCATCGGCAGGGCTGCGGCATCCACGAGCTCCAGCATGGCGATCTCATTGCCTAGGAGCCGGATCGACCGCAGGAGGCCGTCGGCGGCGGCTCCGTAGGCCGCCACCCGCTTCTGCACCGCCATCGCGGGCTCGGTAACGTAGCGCCGGGCGTCGACCGCGCGGCGCAGGTGGGCGAAGAACTCGCCCCTGGCCACCAGGGCAGCGTCGTCCTCGCCGAGCCAGAACAGCGCCCTCGGGGAGGCGCAGGCTGCCTGGTCGAACCAGTAGGCGTCGTTGAAGAAGCCCAGGGCCGCCTCCGCGCGTGTGGCCTCGGACGCCTGCTGCCAGCCGGAGACGGAGATGGCTGCGAAGGACGTGCGGTCCGGAAAGGTCAGGTCCCGCGCCCGCGGCGCCAGGGGATGGCGGCGCACCTCGGTCACGGAGCGGTCACCACCCCAGATCACCCGCAGGTCGCAGGCAGCGGACAGTGCGGCGGTGACGGCGTCGTCGTGGCCGTACGTGACCATCCGCTGGGTCCGGCGGACGGCCGGGTGCGCCTCGGCGAGTGCCTCGTTCAGCGCCTCGAGCGCCCGTTCCGCCGCCCCCGCCGCCCGGGGCGAGATCCTCACCACGTTGCGGTTGCCCGCGAGCGCGGACAGGGCCCAGGAGTACACGAAGATCGTGTCCACGTTGGCGGGCGGCACGTGGAAGACGAGCCCGCGGGGGAACCGCAACCCCGTGCCGTCTCCCCCCAGGCGATCGAGCGTCCGGGTGATCTCGGCCCGGCGCAGGAAGAACCCCAGCGATGCGAGCTCCGGGAACCTGCGCACCCCGCCGGGGGTGAGCAGGCGGCCGGCGAAGCCAGCGAGGAAGTCGACGACGCGCGGGTCGCCGACCGTGAGCGGGCCGCCGTCGGGCTCGACCCCCAGCTCCTCCAGCAGCACGGGGGCCTCGATGTCGCCGGCGGCGGGGAAGCGCTGCTGGATCACCGTCTGGCCGGCTCGGCGTAGGTGTCGCTGCAGCCGCGCGGCTCGGCGCGGGGAAGGCGTCCCAGGACCCGGAAGCGCTTGCCCGGCCGGTCCCCGTCGTCGACGCCGTCCACCACACCGACGTCGTCCGTGAGCAGGACGTGGCCGGGGTAGGACCTCGGGAGGATGCTCACCACCTCGATGAGGCCGGGGACCCCGGTGGGCTGCGATGCCCAGGTCAGGGGGTCCCGGATGACGACGTCCGCGGCATCGGGGCAGTAGAGCCCGTCCCCCGATGGCCCCTCGACGAAGACCGAGCCGAGTTGCTCCACCATGCCGTAGTAGTTGTGGATCCGGCTGAGGCCCGTGTCCTCGGCGAACCGTCGGCGCAGCGTGGCGTTGTCCACCGACCGTTCTTCGAGGCGCTTCCAGCCTCCCGAATGGATGAGCACCCCGTTGGAGAGATCGAAGCGGTGCTCGACGGCCAGCTCGTACAGGTAGAGCCACACCATGAACGTGAACCCGAAGGTGAGGAAGGGGCCGCCGCCGTGGCGGGTGAGGAAGCCGGCGACCGCGGCGGCATCGGGCCGGCCATCGGCGTCGAGGGCGTACACGTGGTCCCGCCCGAAGGTGGCCATCCCCAGGACGCCGGCCCCCCTGGCCGAACCGCTCCTCGTCACCGCAGCCGAGTCGACGATCAGCATGGGGAGGCGTTTCGAACCCAGCACGGGCGCCATCGCGCTTGCCAGCGCCCGCCCCTGTGCGGCGGCGGTGGCCCGGTCGAGGTAGATGCGGGCGGGCTCGGCGCCCGTGGTCCCCGAAGAGGAGAGGACCCGGAAGACCTCCTCGTCCGGGATGCTCTTCAGGGCGTGGCGCTTGAACAGCCCCACCGGCAACCAGGGGAGTTCGGCGATCGAGGCCCAGGGTCGGTCCGCGGGGACCCCGAGGGCGGCGAGGATGCGGTCGTAGGGCGGGCAGGCCCGCCGGTGGTGGCGGGTCAGCTCCGCCAGGACGGGGAGCAGGGCGGCCTCGCGCCCGGCCTGGCCGCTCATGCCGTCGTCACCGCTCACCGCTCACCGGAGCTGGGCCTCGAGGAGGCGGTAGTCGACCTTGCCGCTCGGCAGCCGGGGGAGCGCGTCGACCGTGCGGACATCGAAGGCGTCGGACCGGGTGTGCAGGCGGGCGGCGAGCTCCTTTGCGGCTGCGGTACGGGCGGCCTCGTCGGCGTCCACGAGGAAGACGGCGATCCTGTCGTCGCCCGGCACGACCGCGGCGCCGGCAGAGCCAGCGAGCCACCGCTCGAGGTCATCGAGGTTGACCCGCACGCCGAACACCTTGCCGATCCGTTTCACCCTCCCCGTCACGTGGAGAAAGCCTTCGTCGTCGAGGTGGCCGAGGTCCCCGGTGCGGAGCACGCCGCCGAGCTCGTCGCCGCCGGCCAGCTCGGCCTCCGTCTCGGCGTAGCCCATCATCACGTTCGGCCCCCCGTAGACGATCTCGCCATCGACGATGGTAAAGGATCCGCCCGGGATGGCGACGCCGGCCGACCCGAGCCGGTCGCCGAGGCGGTCGGGGGGTAGGACCGCCATCCTCGCCGTGGCCTCCGTCTGGCCGTACATGACGAACAGGCAGCCTCCTGCCTCGTGCATCAGGGCGGCGAACTCCACGACAAGGTCAGGGCGCAGCGCGCCGCCGGCCTGGGTCAGGGTCCGGAGCCCCGGATGGGCGGCCGGCGAGAACCGCAGGCGGCGCAGGATCTCGTAGTGGTAGGGGACGCCGGCCAACGACGTGGCGCCGTGGGCGTCGACGGACTGCCAGAACGTCCTCGCCATGATCCCGGAGCCGTCCACGAGGACCGCCGCCCCGGCGGCGAGGTGGCTGTTCAGCACCGACAGGCCGTAGCTGTAGTGCAGCGGCAGGGTCGTCGGCGCCACCTCGTCCCCGCCGATGCCGAGGGCCTCGGCGATCGAGCGGGCGTTGGCGAGCACCGCGGATCGGGAGAGGCGGACCATCTTGGGGTTGCCGGTCGAGCCGCTGGTCGCCAGCAGCACCGCCAGATCGGGGTGGGGCTCGATCCCGCCGCGGTCCTCCCGGACCCAGGCATCGCCGGCGGCCGTCTCCGACCGGTAGCCGGGCGGCGGCTTGCCGTCCCCGCCGAGGACGGCTGCCGGCCGGAAGCGTTGCACCAGGTCGGCCAGGACCTGAGGCTCGAGGCTCGGGTCCAGTAACGCCACGGCCCGACCGGCCTCGAGGGCGCCCAGGTACCGCAGGATGCTCGGGACGTCGATCGAGGTGCGGGCGAACAGGGCGCCGGGCGGGAGGTCGGCAAGCCGGGTGGCGACGACGCCGACCCTGGCCCGCAGCTCGTCCCCACCAATCGTCTCGCCCGACGCGGCGTCGATCAGCCGGGAGCCCGGCTGGAGCAGCCCGTCGCACGGGGAATTCAAAGGACCAGGCCCCCGTCGACGCCGAGCACCTGGCCGGTGACGAAGGCTGCCTCGTCGCTCACGAGGAACCGCACGACCCGGGCCACGTCCGCCGGCTCGCCCAGCCGCCCCAGGGGGGTGCGCCGTAGCACCGCCCCGAGCACCTCCTCGCTCTGGCCCGCCGTCAGGTCGGTGCGGATCACCCCGGGGGCGACGGCATTCACCCTGATGCCGTACGGGCCCAGCTCGCGGGCCGCCGACCGGGCCGCCGCGGCAACTGCCGCCTTCGCCGCTGCGTACGCCGTCTGCCCCACCGAGCCGTGCTCGCCCGCGACCGAGCCGAACAGGACGATCGACCCCGAGCGCTTGCGCATCATGACCTGGGTGGCCGCCCGCAGCGTGGCGAGCGTGCCGGCGACGTTCGTGGCCATCATGCGCTCCACGTGGTCGTGGACCATCAATCCCACCGGTGCGGCCTCCAGGGTCCCCGCTGCGGCGACCAGGGCGTCGATGCGGCCGTAGCGTTTCGCAATCCCCCGGAATGCGGCCTGCACCGCGTCTTCGTCGTTGACGTCCAGCCCGATGCCGGCGACCTCCGTCCCCAGTTCTGCTGCGACCTCCGCCGCCCGTTTCGCAGCGATCTCCGGATCTCGTCCCGTCAGGACGACCGTCGCTCCCCACGCCCCCAGCGCCCGGGCCGTCGCCAGGCCGATGCCCCGGGTACCCCCCGTGATCATCACGACCCGGCCGGCGAGCTCAGCCATCCACACCCATGTCCCGCAGCGTCTTGCATGCGATCGGGAAGCTGGCCATATCGATGACCTGGTCGGAGTCCAGCTCGACGCCGAACTCCTCCTCGATGGCCGCCACGAGCGCCATGTGCCCGAGCGAGTCCCACGCCGGGACCCCCCGGTACGTGAGGCCCTCGACGTCCACGGCATCACCCAGCTCCAGTGCCTTGCGGAAGACCCCGGCGAGCCGTTCGCTCGGTCCCATCAGCTCGCCCCTTCCCGGGTGAAATGGGTGCAGCGACGAAGTTCGCAACGAAAGCCGTGTCCACCACGGATAAGGTTGCGGACTTCTAGCCGGAGGCCCTGTTCGATGAACTCTCTTGACACGCTATCTCTTCGAGCCGGATAAGTCTGTCGCTTTGCCTCAGCGCCTGGCGGCCTGCGCCCGCTCCCAGGTTTGCAGCATCAGGGCAACCTCCTCAGGCAGCCCGGCGGGCAGCTCCGCCCGGCCCCGCAGGTAGGCCTCCAGGGCCGGGATCAGTTCCTCCGAACAGCCACGGCGCGTGAGGCCGACGGTGTTGAAGCCGGCCTTCCGGGCGGGGTTGCCCACCACCAGGCTGAACGGGTCGACCACGCCCCGCACGGGGGAGCCCATGCCGATCATGGCCCCCGGGCCGACGACGGTGTCCTGGTGGACGACGGCCCCCAGGCCGAGGCTCACCCACGCCCACACGTGGCAACCGCCGGCGATCTGGACGGCCGAGGCGATCGTCACGCCGTCGCCGACGACGGAGTCGTGCCCCAGGTGCGAGCCGGTCATGAGGTAGCCGCCGTCGCCGAGACGGGTGGGGCCCGCCACGCTGCCCTGGTGGACCGAGACGTACTCACGGATGACGTTGTCGCAGCCGATCTCGACGCCGGTGCCCAAAAGCTCGGTCCCCGCGAGCTCGCCGTCCCAGGCAGCCGGGTGCGGCCCGGCACGCCGCTCGGCGGGCGCCCCCAGGGTTGCGTGGGGGCCGATCCAGTTGTTGTCGCCGATGCGGCAGGGGCCGAGCAGCACCGCATACGGACCGACGACGTTGCCGTCGCCCAGGTGGACCGCGTCGCCGACGACGGCGGTGGGATGGATCCGATTGCCCAAGCCGTGCTCACTCCTGTCCGGCCGACGATGGACGCAATCCCCTTTCTAAATCTACCGGTTCGGTTAAGCCCCCACGCCGGAGGCCGACAGTGCACCATCGAGCCGACAAGGAAGTCGGATCGAAGCTGAGGCCCGGGGAAACCCGAGCCTCGACCTACAAGGAGGTATCACCGTCATGCGCATCAACCAGAACATTGCGGCGTACAACGCGTACCGCAACCTGAACACCACATCGAACGCCCTCTCGAAGTCCCTGGAGAAGCTGTCCTCGGGTTTCCGGATCAACCGGGCAGCCGACGACGCAGCAGGGCTCGTCAAGTCCGAGTCCCTGCGGGCCGAGATCGGCGGCACCAACCAGGCCATCGCCAACGCCCAGGACGGCATCAGCTTCGTCCAGACGGCTGAAGGCGCGCTCAACGAGGTCCAGGCCATCC
>JAOPZY010000115.1 GCA_025963875.1 Actinomycetota bacterium | reverse complement strand
TGCAACCCCTGGCCGGCCGTGTCCCCAGCCTTGGCGTCCCCGGAGAAGTCGTAGAGGGGGTGGCCGTGGTAGGTGACCTGGGTGGAACCGTCCTGGCGGGTGGTCGAGCCCAATTCGGTGGCCTTGGCGCCGTTGCCGGCGGTCTCCGCGCCCTTTGCGATCAGCGGTGGCCACGCCTGGGCGCACGTTGCGTCGCACGCCGACAAGCCATGGGTGTCCGCCTCGAAGAGGTAGAGGGTCCGGCCGGTACCGTCGACGAGGATCCGGCCGAGCTTCGACGTCGCCACTGCGACGCCCAGGCCACCTTGGCGGCCGGAGGCAGCGGCTGATGGCGAGGAACCGTAGAGGCCACCCGCTCCTCCGAAGATAAGGAAGGCGAGCCCCAAACTCAGTGCGGCTCCGGCCACTGCGATGACCACCTTCTTGCGTCTGTCCATGTCAACGTCTCCTCTTCCTCCTGCGGACCTTGCGGCCCTGCGGCACCGGTGGACCAGGAGCGATCCGGAGGACGGTCCCACTCCAGAGGTACCGACGGGGGTTACAGGAGTCGAGGGCGCGGCGTAACCGCCCTCGGTATCTAGAGGTGACCGCGACAACGTGCCCGCCAGAACCGAAAGGACCCCCATGGACGCACACACCGCTGCAGGAGGGAAGGGACCAGCGAAGCGCATCACCCCGTTTCGATGGTCGGTGCTCGGCGCGATCGCCGTTGTCGGGCTCGCCGCCTGTGCTCCGGCCGCCTCCAACAGCGCCGGCTACGGCTCGGCGGCGGGACCGCCGACGTCAGCTTCTGCGCCGCCCGCCGTCCCTGCAGGCGCGGCCGAGGTGGGCATCGCCAACTTCAAGTTCATGCCGGCCACAGTGACGATCAAGGTGGGCGACACCGTTGGCTGGACCAACCATGACGACATCGGCCACACCGTGAGCTTCGCAGGCCCGGGGATCAACTCCAAGGTCCTTCAGCGCAACGACCGCTTCTCGCACGCATTCGACGCGCCGGGGACCTACACCTACATCTGCTCGATCCATCCCTTCATGCACGGAACCGTCGTCGTCACCAGCTGAACATGTCTCGTGGGGGAATTGCCGCCTTCGTCGAAGACCTGCTCCTCAATCGCCGATCCAGGATGATCGCCGCCACGGCCGATAACGTTGCCGCCATGCGGGCAACCATCGAATTGCGTGCCGCCCAACCAGGCGCCAGCCTTCCCCGGAGCGAGTTCGTTGCCGAGCTCCATCACCGCCTCAGCGAGGAGCTGTCATAGCCGGGCCTTTTGAGGCTGGCTGGGGTGCTGCGGTGGCTCAGCGGCGGCGCAGCCGCTTGTCCGCGATAGCCGGGGGTTCGGCGAAGAAGTTGTCTGCCGGGTTGAGCTCGGTGCCGGGAGGGACGATGTCGTCGATCCGGTCGAGGACATCCTCGCTCAGCACCACGTCGGAACCGGCAAGGAGATCGTCGAGGTGCTCGGGCTTCCGGGGGCCGATGAGAACCGACGTGACTGCCGGATGCGACCGGACGAACGCCGTGGCCAGGTGCGTCAGCGGCATCCCCGCCTCGGCAGCAAGCTGCGTGAGTTGCCCGACGGCCTCTACTTTCGCTTGGTTGCCCGGCACCGTGAGGTCGAAAAGCCTGGCCCCGACCCCGCCGGCGCGGTGGCCCTTCGTGGGGTCCGTCCGTCCGGATAGCCAGCCGCTGCTCAGCGGCCCGTAGGTCAAGATGCCCATACCGTAGCGTTGCGCGGTCGGGAGAACCGCGGCCTCTATTGTTCGGTTGAGGATCGAGTACTTCGGCTGCTCGGTCAGAAAGCGGCGGTGCCCGTGCCTGTCTGCGCTCCACTGCGCTTCGACGATCAGTTCGACAGGGAAGGCGGAAGAGCCGATTGCCCGCACCTTGCCCGAGCGAACCAGGTCGGTCAGTGCCGACAGCGTCTCGTCGATGTCCGTGTGATGGTCCGGACGATGCATCTGGTAGAGGTCGATGTAGTCGGTGTCCAGCCGCCGCAGACTGTCCTCAACGGCCCGCTTGATCCAGCGGGGCGAGCCGCCGGCCTGGTTGGCATCGGGCCCCATCGGGAGGGCGAACTTCGTGGCCAGCACCACGTCGTCGCGACGCCCCTTGAGCGCCCTGCCAACGATCTCCTCGGACTCGCCTCGGGAGTAGATGTCGGCCGTGTCGACGAAGTTGATGCCAGCGTCCAGTGCCGTGTGGATGATGCGGACCGATTCATCATGATCGGGGTTGCCCCCCGCCCCGAACATCATGGCGCCAAGAGCGAACTCGCTGACCGACATACCGGTGCCACCAAGGACTCTGCGTTTCATCTTCACCACCACGGCCGTTCGAGCGCCCGGTCGGTACCCCCGGTCTCGTCGCATGCGTCGAGATCGGCCATGTCTTCGTTCGACAGACTGAAGTCGAAGATCCGAAGGTTCTCCTCGAGCCGATCGCGATGCGTGGATTTGGCGATGGCAGGAAGTTCGTGCTGGAGGCACCAGCGCAAGAGCACCTGTGCCGGGGTGCGCCCGACACGCTGGGCAACACGCTTGACAGTCCGGTTGGAAAGATTCCGGCCGGTCCCGAGCGGACTGTACGCCTCGAGGGCGACGTTGTGCTCCTGGCAGGCCTCGAGCAGCGCTCGACGGTACTTGAAGGGGCTGAACTGCACCTGGTTGACCACTGGTGGGACGCTGGCAGCGTCGAGCAGCGCATTCAGTTCGCCGACGTTGAAGTTGGAGACGCCGATGGAACGGGTGTAGCCCAGCTCGCGGGCCCGTTCCATGCCCGGCCAGGCCCACGTGGGCCCGCGCTGCGGCCAGTGGACGATGTACAGGTCGACGTGGTCGACGCCGAGCCGCTTGAGGCTCTGCTCGGCTTCGGCGGCGGGATCCTTGTGCGTGGGATGGAACTTCGTGGTGATGAAGACCTCGTCGCGGGCCACGCCGCTTTCGCGCAGCCCCCGTCCGACGCTCTCCTCGTTGCCGTAGGCCTGGGCGGTGTCGATGTGCCGGTACCCCAGTTCGAGTGCCCATCGCACGGCGTTGACACACTCCGGCCCGTTGGGCACCTGCCAGACGCCGAGGCCGAGCATCGGCATCTCGTTGCCGTCCGCGAGCAGGCGAGCCCGCCCGTCTGCCGTTACAAGATTGGTGGTCAAGTCTGTCTCCTTGGTTCGTCCGGGGCTCCACGATCACACAAACTGAAATACAGCGTTGATCCACCCGGCTGGCAGCGCCGAGGTGCCAGGGCGAGCGGAGGTTGGTCGTCTATCGCGCGCCTATGCGCGATAGTGGACTAACGTCGGCGGCGGGTTGACAATAGACAGACAGGTCTGTTAGTTTCACGCAGTGATGCAGATCTCGAGCCAGTTTGCGACCTCTCTCGATTCCCCGGAGCACATCGCCGTTTCGGAGCGCTTGGGTTACGACCGGGCCTGGTTGCAGGACACCCCGGCGCACAGCCCCGATGTCTGGATGATGCTGGCACTGGCCGCCGAGCGCACAGAGCGCATCGGGCTGGGGCCGGGCGTCCTCGTCCCTACCCTGCGCCATCCAATGGTCACCGCCTCGGGCGCCGCGACACTCTCGGCCCTGGCGCCGGGTCGGGTTGCGGTCGCCTTCGGCACCGGCTTCGCCGGCAGCCGGGCGATGGGCGCCAAGCCCAGCACCTGGCCGTACCTACGCGACTATGTCCGCACCTTCCGAGGCCTGTTGCAAGGAAGGACCGTCGATTGGGACGGTGGCCGCATGCGCATGCTGCATCCCGCCGGCGCCGCCTCTTCCCGACCCATCGACATCCCCATCCTCATCGCGGCCTTGGGCCCGAAGGGTCTGGCCGTGGCGAGGGAACTGGGCGCTGGGCTGTTCAGCGTCAACGGCGAGACCGAGTCGGCCAAAGACTTCACATGGGCCGCTCTCGGGGTACACGGCACGGTCCTGGACGAGGGCGAAGTGCTGGACTCGCCCCGGGTACGTGCCGCTGCGGGCCCGGGAAATGCGCTGGCCTACCACGCAGCGTACGAATTCGGCGGCGATGTCACGCTCCTGCCTGCCGGGCAGGTGTGGCTGGACGTCGTCAACCTGACTCCCGAGCGGGAACGACATTTCGTGGTCTTCGACCAGCACCTCGTCGCGCTGAGCCAGGCTGATGAGGTCGCCTGGGCTGCGGGGAGCTGGGCAGCGATCCCGACCACCACACTGACCGGATCGGCGGCACAGCTCACCGAACGCCTCGCCGTGATCGCCGAGCAGGGCGTCACGGAGATCGTCTACCAGCCGACCGGGCCGGACATCACTCGGGAACTGGAGGCATTCATCACCGCGGCGCGCGCCGTGCTCGTCGGGTGACACCCTTTAGCGCGGCTCGGTGACTCGGCGGACGGCCTCGACCAGCGCTTGACGGTGCTTGCGCAATCGCGCTGCAGACAGCGGGTCCTTCCCTGCCACCGCCATAAGCCCCGGGGGAGCACTGAGCCAGCTCGCGACCATCCGTAGCGTGATCGCGAACAGGTCGAGCGCGGACACGCCGTCGTAGAGTTTGCCCTCACGCTGGGCGCGACTGATGGCGTCGACCTTGGCCTTGTAGCCCCGGCGTTCGGCGTCGGTCGGCTCGAAGCGCTCGAAGGTTCGCCAGGCCGCGATGCGAAGGGTCTGGGGATGCTGAAGCATGTAGTCGAACTGAGCGCCGGCGTAGGCGCCGAGGTCGTCGGGCGTCAGGGGGACGGCCTCGGCGAGCAGGCCGACGTGGCGCTCGATGACGGCGTCGAAGACGTCTTCCTTGTCGCCGAAGTAACGGTACAACAGACGCTTGTTGGCGCCGGCCCGCTCGGCGATGCGGTCGATTCGGGCTCCTGCCAGCCCGTGCTCGGCGAACTCTTCCGAGGCGGCGGCCAGCAGCAGCTCCTTGGTCGCCTCCGCGTCCCGTGGACGGCTCCTGGTTGATAGCCGGCCGGTCGGAGCTACTATGTACCTGTCTAGTGACATAGGCCAAGTCTCGCACACCACGGGCTCACGGAGGATCAACCATGTCGATAGCACACCCAGGCGACACTCTCACGCTGGCCGACGACCTCACGATCAGCCGCATGGGATACGGGTCCATGCAGCTGGCCGGCCCCGGCGTCTTCGGCCCACCGAAGGACCGCGATGAGGCGATCGCCGTCCTGCGCGAGGCCGTGAACCTCGGCATCACCCACATCGACACCAGCGACTACTACGGCCCGTACATCGTCAACGAGCTCATCAAAGAAGCGCTCTACCCCTACCCGGAGGACCTCCGTATCGTGACGAAGGTCGGCGC
>JAOPZY010000198.1 GCA_025963875.1 Actinomycetota bacterium | reverse complement strand
TGGCGCGCAACATGGCGAGGGTGGCCGGCAGCGGGACGGGGGAGGCCCTGGTCAAGGGTGCCTACCTCTCCTACGCCCGCTACTGGCTCGAGACCTTCCGCCTCGGCCGCTACAGCCGGCAGGAGCTCCTCGACATGGTGGACGGCGTCAACATCGAGATCATCGACGAGGCGGTCGCCGCACGCACCGGCCTGCTCGCCGTCCTACCGCACTTCGGCTTCTACGACCTCGTCGGGGCGTGGGGGGGGGCCAAGGACTACCCCCTCACGACGGTCGCCGAGGTGCTGAAGCCGCGGGCCCTCTACGAATGGTTCGCGGCGATCCGGGAGCACCGTGGCATCCACATCCTGCCGGCCCGCCCCGGAGCGCAGACCCTCCGGGGGCTGCTCAAGGTGCTTGCCGACGGGGAGATCGTCGCCCTCGTCGCCGACCGTGACCTGTCCCGGCGCGGGATCTGGGTCGACTACTTCGGAGAGCGCACCACCGCCCCGGTCGGCCCGGCGCTGCTCGCGGCCCGCACCGGGGCGCCGCTGGCGGCGGTGGCGTTCTACCAGACCGGTCCGGAGCGGTTCCGGTGCGAGGTGACGGCGATCCCGTACGAACGAAGCGGCGACGAGAACGCGGACCTGTCCACCATCGCCCAGGTCATTGCCTCCGCGCTCGAGGAGGTGATCCGCAAGGCGCCGGAGCAGTACCACCTCTTCTCGACCAACTGGCCCTCGGACGAGCCCGACCTGCCGCCGAGGGGCCGCGGGCGCCCCGACCCGGAACCGCCGGGTCCACTTCCGGCAGAGTCGTGAAGGTCGGCGTCGTCTGCCCGTACGACTGGTCCCATCCCGGCGGTGTCCGCAGCCACATCCTCGGCCTTGCCGAGGCGCTGCCGGAGGCGTCGGCTGGGCGGTGGAGCGCCGAGATCATCGCACCGGCGACGCAGCGGGAGCCCGGGATCTGGGCCGCGGGCCGGACGCTGCCCGTGCCGGCGAACGGATCCGTGGCCCGGATCGCCTTCGGACCCGGCGCCAGGCGGCGCCTCGACGAGCGCCTGAGCCGAGGCGACCTCGACCTGCTGCACCTGCACGAGCCGGCGATCCCGAGCCTGTCGCTCCTGGCGCTCATGGGGGCACGGCTGCCGGTGGTGGCCACCTTCCATGCCTCGGCCGAGCGCAGCTTCGGCTACGCGGCGGCCCAGCCCTTTCTTCGCCGCTTTGTCGAGCGGATCGACGTCAGGATCGCGGTGTCGGCGGCGGCCCGGTCACTGATCGCTACCTACTTCCCGGGCGACTACCACCTGATCCCCAACGGGGTGTCCGTCTGCCGCTTCGCCGGCGCTGCACCGGACCCGGAGCTGCAGCGCATGAAGCCCTACGTCCTGTTCGTCGGCCGGCCGGAGCCGCGGAAGGGCTTCGGCACGCTGGTCGATGCCATGTCGCTGCTGCGACGCCACCTCGACGTCCGGCTGGTCACGACGTCAGCCCCCGGCCGGCATCCCGGCTGGGTCGTGCCGCTCGGGCGGGTGGCGGACGACCGGCTCCCCGGCATCTACGCGGCAGCGGACGCCTACTGCGCCCCGTCGCTCGGAGGGGAGTCGTTCGGCATCGTGCTGGTGGAGGCCATGGCCGCCGGTGCCCCCGTCGTGTGCTCCGATCTTCCCGGCTACCGGGAGGCGGCCGGCGATGCCGCCCTCTTCGTGCAGCCGGGGGACCCGGGCTGCCTCGCTGGCGCGCTCCGGGGAGTGCTGGCGTCGCCCGCTGCGGCTGCAGCTCTCGCGGAGGCGGGGAAGGCCCGCGCGGCCCAGCTGGACTGGCGGGTGCTCGCCCCGGAGATCCTCACGTGCTACGAGAGCGCCGGGGGACCAGGCTCCGGTTAGTACCGGTTCAGGGATTTCTGTCGACGAGAAGCTCCAGCACCTCACCAATCGTTCGCTCCCTGCTGGCCTCTCTCATCGGCAGGTGCACCTGGATCTGGTAGCGGTTACGCCGGCCGTCCTTGTCCTTGACCAGGTAGCCCGCGGCGGTCAGGTCCGTGACGATGCCGTAGGCGGTGCGCTCGGTGATGCCCAGCGCCGCGGCAATGTCGCGCAGGCGCATCCCGGGGTCATGAGCGATGCAGACCAGCACCCGGGCATGGTTGGTGAGAAAGCTCCACTCCGCCACGAGCAGAATAATAGCTGACTATTACAAGAAATCTATTGCTAGTATCTGGCAACGGGAATAGGATGAGGGCAGCGGAGCTCGGCTGTCACCGACCGCCAGCCGCTTCGAGGTCCACAGAAAGGATTCCCACCATGTTGATGCGATTCGAGCCGCTTCGCGGGTCCGACCGGATGAGCGAAGAGATGCGAAGCGAGCGTCCGGTTCGGCAGATCCCGGTGGACGCGTACCGTCGTGGCAACGAGTTCAAGATCCATCTCGACCTGCCGGGCGTGGATCCCGACTCCATCGAACTGACGGTCGAGAACGACGTCCTCAGCGTGTGGGCGTGCCGCAGCTGGCTCCCGGCCGAGGGCGACCAGGTCCAGATCACCGAGCGGGCACAGGGCGAGGTCAGCCGTCAGCTGTTCCTCGGACAGAGCCTTGACGGGGATCACCTCACCGCCACCTGCGACAACGGCGTGCTCACGATCACCATCCCGATGGTGGAGCAGGCCAAGGCCCGCAGGATCGAGATTCTCCATGCCGGCAGCACGGCGACGGACGACATCGAGGCCCACGGGCATATGACACTGGAGCGCGAGGCAGCGCTCTCCGGCTGATCCGCCCTACTGGGAAAGCCTCCAGGGCTTGTGGGAGGCGTGCTCGGCCGTCACGAACCGTACCGTCCCGGACTCGGAGCGGGTCATGATCGACTGCGTCGTCGCCCGGTCACCCCGGTACCGCACGCCGTGCAGCAGGTCGCCGTCGCTGATGCCGGTGGCGGCGAAGTAGGCGTTGCCCGCAACGAGGTCGTCGGTGGTGAGGACCCGGGTGAGGTCGTAGCCGGCATCGAGGACTGCCTTGTGCTCCTCGTCGCTACGAGGGTGCATGCGGCCCTGGATCACGCCGCCGAGACCCTTCATGGCACACGCCGTGATCACGCCCTCGGGGGTGCCGCCGATCCCGATGACAAGGTCGATCCCCGTGCCCTCCCTGGCCGCGGCGATGGAGACCGCAACGTCGCCGTCGGGGATCAGCTTGATGCGGGCACCGGCGGCTCGCACGTCTGCGATGAGGTCGACGTGGCGTGGACGGTCGAGGATCACCACGGTCAGCTCCTCGATGTCCTCCCGCTTGGCACGGGCGATCCGCTTGAGGTTCTCCGCGATCGGCGCCTCGATGTCGATCACGTCGGCAGCGTCGGGGCCGGTAGATATCTTCTCCATGTAGAAGCAGGGCCCGGGATCGAACATCGCGCCACGTTCTGCCACTGCGAGCAGCACCAGAGCAGAGGGCTGGCCCTTGGCCGTGAGGGTGGTGCCGTCGACGGGATCGACGGCGATGTCGACCAACGGGGGCTCGCCGTTGCCGACGCGCTCGCCGTTGTACAGCATGGGGGCCTCGTCCTTCTCCCCTTCCCCGATGACGACCAGCCCATCCATCGGGATGGTGGCCAGCATGGTGCGCATGGCGTCGACGGCGGCTCCGTCGGCGCCGTCCTTGTCGCCCCGGCCCAGCCAGCGGGCAGCGGCAAGGGCGCCAGCCTCGGTGACGCGCACGAGGTCCATCCCGAGGTTGTGGCCGGGGGTGACCCCGAAGAGGGGCCCGACGTTGTCGCTCACGCTCGGAGCCTACCTCGCGAGGGACCCAGCCTGGGGCCCTGTGGGGGGCCGCGGCGGTAGAATTGTCCTCCTAGCTGTTCATACTGAGGAGACCCTGCATGGTCGAGCACGGAACTGACCGGATCAAGCGCGGCTTGGCAGAGATGCTGAAGGGCGGCGTCATCATGGACGTCACCTCGGCGGAGCAGGCCCGCATTGCCGAGGAGGCCGGGGCCGTCGCCGTCATGGCGCTCGAGCGGGTGCCTGCCGACATCCGGCGGGAGGGCGGGGTCGCCCGCATGGCCGACCCCAACCGCATCGTCGAAATCGTCGAGGCGGTCACCATCCCGGTCATGGCCAAGTGCCGGATCGGCCACTTCGCCGAGGCGCAGGTGCTCCAGGCCCTCGGCGTGGACTTCATCGACGAGTCCGAGGTCCTCACCCCCGCCGACGAGCGCTACCACGTGGACAAGTGGGCCTTCACCGTTCCGTTCGTCTGCGGCGCCACCGAACTCGGTGAAGCGCTGCGGCGCATCGGGGAGGGGGCCGCGATGATCCGGTCGAAGGGCGAGGCCGGCACGGGCAACGTCGTCGAGGCGGTCCGCCACCTCCGGGCCATCGGCGACGGCATCCGGCGCCTGCAGGTGGCCCCGGTCGAGGAGCTCATGTCCGAGGCCAAAGAACTGGGCGCTCCCTACGAGCTGGTGCGGGAGGTCGCGGCAGCTGGCAAGCTCCCCGTCGTGTTGTTCTGCGCCGGCGGCCTCGCCACGCCGGCCGACGCCTCCCTCGTCATGCAGCTCGGGGCCGAGGGCGTCTTCGTCGGGTCCGGGATCTTCAAGAGCGAGGACCCGGCTCTCCGGGCGCGGGCGATCGTCGAGGCCACCACCTACTTCAAGGATCCCGAGGTGCTCGCCAAGGTGTCGCGGGGCCTCGGCGAGCCCATGCGCGGCCTGGATCTTCGGGACATCCCGGTGGAGGAGCGGCTCGCCCCCCGCGGGTGGTAGGAGGAGGACCGGTGCGCCCTGGTGTTCTTGCGCTGCAGGGGGATTTCGCGGAGCACCGCCGCGCGTTGGAGGCCTGCGGCACCGACCCCATCGAAGTCCGGACGGCCGCCGACCTGGAGCACGTCGACGCCCTGATCATCCCGGGCGGCGAGTCGACGACGATGCTGAAGCTCGTCGACCGCTACGAGCTGCGGGAGCCGCTTGTCAAGCACATCGAGGCGGGCCTGCCCGTGTTCGGGACCTGCGCCGGCGCCATCGTCCTGGCCTCGAAGGCCTCCGACGGCGAGCCGCCGCTGGGCGTGCTCGACGTGGCGGTGCGTCGCAACGCCTACGGCCGCCAGCGGGAGTCCTTCGAGGCCGAGATCGACGTGACCGGCGTGGGTATCGTCCCTGCCGTGTTCATCCGGGCGCCGGTCTTCGAGGATCCCGGGGAGGGGGTCGAGGTCCTCGCCACGTGGGCCGGCCGGCCCGTGGCGGTACGCTCCGGCCGCCTGCTCGCCATCGCTTTCCACCCCGAGCTCGCGGGTACCCTTGCCATGCACCGGTTCTTTCTGGAGGAGATGGCGTAGATGTCGGGTCACTCGAAGTGGGCGGGGATCAAGCACAAGAAGGCGATCATCGACGCCCGCCGGGGGAAGACCTTCGCCAAGCGGCTGCGGGGCATCGAGGTTGCCGCCCGGGAAGGTGGGGGCAAGATCGAGGCCAACCCCACGCTTGCCGACGCCGTCGCCCGGGCACGCGACGACAGCATCCCCACCGACACCATCACGCGGGCGATCAAGCGGGGGACCGGCGAGCTCGAGGGCGTCACCTACGAGACGCTGACCTACGAGGGCTACGCGCCCGGTGGCGTCGCCGTGCTCGTGGACGTCCTCACCGACAACCGCAACCGGGCGGCCGCCGACGTCCGCCGGATCTTCACCAAGTACGGCAGCAGCCTGGCCGAGCCGGGGGCCGTGTCGTGGATGTTCACGAAGCGGGGGATCGTGATGATCCCCAAGGCGTCGGTGAGCGAGGACGACCTGCTGGCCCTGGCGCTGCAGGAGGGGGCCGAGGACCTGTCCGATCAGGGGGACGTTTGGCAGGTGACGAGCGCCCCCAGCGACCTGCCCAAGGTACGGGCCGCCATCGAGGAGGCGGGCCTGCCCGTCGACTCCGCCCAGATCACGATGGAGCCCTCGACGACGATCGAGCTCGACCGCGCCGGCGCCGGCCCGGTGCTGAAGCTGCTCGATGCCCTGGAGGACCTCGACGACGTCCAGGAGGTCCACTCCAATTTCGACGTCCCCGACGACGTCATGGCAGAACTGGCGGCCGGCTAAGCCGTGATCCGCTGCTCCCACGTCCGGGGCGAGCCAGCGAGATGACGCCATGCTGGCGTGTAACCTGCGCCATCCAAGGCTCCAGAACGCTATTCTATAAACGTGTGAGCGTTTTCCGCCCCCATAGGGGCGGGATTTACTCAAACGCCTAGCGGCGGCGCTTCATCGCCCGGTCGATCTGCATCTTGCGCGGGAAAAGCTCCGCACCTCGGAAAAGCAGAAGGCCGGGGAGGTCCCCGGCCCGCAGCGGTGCGTTGGTACTACTTCTTGGCGCCTGCCAGGCCCCAGATGTAGCTGGCGACGATACCGACGAGCCCAACACCAGCGATGATCATGCCGAATGCCCCGAAGGCGTTCATGGAATGTGTCTCCCCCGTCTCGTGAGAGGTGCCTGCGAATGGTGGCCCTCACGTACTACTTCGGCTGGGGACGGGTTGTCCTGAACGGCTCGTTTTACCTAGTTACGGAGCCTGCAGGCTCCCCCACGTGGGGGAGGGATCAGTTGACTATCTGGATCGGGGTGCCGAGCGGCAGGTCCTTCTCCAGCTTGCTCACGTCTCCCGGGTGCATCCGCAGGCAGCCGTTCGAGATCTGCTTGCCCTCGACGCTGGGGTCCTGCCAGCCGTGCACGCCGACGATGCCCCCGAGCGGCCAGTTGGTGAGGGTGGGGGAGAAGGCCGAGAGGGCGAGGATCACCGGGTCGTACGGGGGGCCCGGGGCGTCCTGGATGGCCCAGATGTAGAAGGTGCCGGTGGGGGTCGGCGTGGCGGGGACGCCGATCCCGATGGGGAAGGAGTCGACGAGCTTGCCGTCCCGGTAGTGGTCCAGCCGGTACGTCGAGAGCGTGGCCAGCAGGTAGTCGCCCACGGTGGAGGTCGCGACCTGGTCGGCGGACACCCATCCCGTGGTCCCGTTGGGACGGACAGGGAGCTGGACCTGCAACCAGCCCGGCTGCGAGCCCACCACGAGGAACGGCGTGTCCTGGCCGATCAGGTTGTGGGGCGAGATGCTCTGCACGACTTTCGCCTTTGCATTCGGTGCGGTGCGGGCGACGATGAGTTGGCCCTGGGCCGTCGCCACCGTGGAGCTGACGGGGACGGGCACGGCGGTCTGGGTGGGCGCCGGGAGGTCGCTCGGGCTGGGGGTGGGGGATTCGGTCGGCGTCGCCACTGCCACGGGCTTGGCGACGTGGTGCTTGGGCGAGGAGCGGGTGAGCAGCCCCCAGCCCTCGAATGCTGCCGCAGCCACCAACAGCACGGCGACGCCGGCCAGGGCCTGCTTCAGGGGGTGGGCGTTCGCGAGCCGGGATAGTACGTTCCTCAAGGGTGTCCTCCAAAGGCCGGGCCGAGGTCATGAGCCGAACGGCGTCCCGGGATTTTACCTGATCGAAATGCAGGGCCCCAGGCTTTCCGCTCGCTATGATCAAAGCCCAAACAGCTGTTCGATCGAAGGGTGGGTTGCTTCGCTCATGGCGCTGCGGACGATGGGCATCGATCCAGGCCTCACGCGCATGGGGGTGGGCGTGGTCGAGCAGGAGGGCCAGCGCCTGGCGGCCCTCGCCTGCGACACCGTCGTCACGTCCCCGGCCGACCCCGTCCCCCGGCGCCTCGACGTCGTGTTCGAGGCACTCTCGGCGTTGATCGAACAGTGGCGGCCCGACGCCGTCGCCGTCGAGCGGATCTTCTACAAGATGAACGCCCGGACGCTCGTGCCCGTGGCGCAGGCGTCCGGTGTCGCCCTGCTGGTGGCGGCCCGGGCGGGGACCGACGTCTACGAATACGCGCCGCTTGAGGTGAAGCTGGCGGTCGTCGGGACGGGATCGGCGTCGAAGGACCAGATGCGGTTCATGGTGGCCCGCCTTCTCAGCGGCTCGTTCCGCACCGATACCCCGGACGCCGCCGATGCCCTCGCGGTCGCCATCTGCCACATCCACTCCCGGAAGGTCCGGGCGCTCGGGGGAGCCCCGCGGTGATCGCCTCCCTCACCGGCGAGGTCGCCGAGGTGTCCCCGGTCGCTGCCGTGGTCGACGTGGCGGGGGTCGGCTACCTCGTCCACGCCCCCGCCCCCGTGCTGGCGGGCCTCGGGCGGGGCCAGCAGGTGCGCCTGCTGACGCATCTGGTGGTCCGGGAGGACTCGATGACGCTCTACGGTTTCCGGACCTCCGACCAGCGGGAGCTGTTCCAGACCCTGATGGGCGTGACGGGCGTCGGGCCGAAGCTGGCCCTGGCGGTCCTCTCGGTGTTCGAGCCGATGGCGCTCCGCCAGGCGGTGGCCGCCGGGGACGTCGACGCTTTGACCTCCGTTCCGGGCGTTGGGCGCCGGGGCGCCCAGCGGATGCTGCTGGAGCTGCGCGACCGCCTCGATGTCGTCATCGACGGCTCGGCGGTGCCCGGCTCGGCGCTGGCCGAGGTGCGGGGGGCGCTGACGGGTCTCGGCTACACGCCGTCGGAGCTGCGGGGCATCCTCGAAAACGTGGCCGTGCCCGGCGCCTCGGTCGAGGACATGGTGCGGGCCGCCCTGCAGCAGCTCGCCGGCCGGGAGCCGGCCAAGGCATGACCGACGGCCGTATCCTCGGCCCGGCCGCCTCGCCGGAGGAGCGTGCCGTCGAGGAGGTCGAGCTCGACCGGTCGCTTCGGCCCCGCAGCCTCGACGACTTCGTCGGGCAGGCCTCCACCAAGGAGCACCTCTCGATCATCCTCGACGCTGCCAAGGCACGGGACGAACCCGCCGACCACCTGCTCTTCGCCGGCAGCCCCGGCCTCGGGAAGACGACGCTCGCCCACATCGTCGCCTCGGAGCTCGGGGTGGGCTTCAGCGTCACCTCCGGCCCGGTGCTGGAGCGGGCCGGGGACCTGGCGGCCATCCTGACCAACCTCCAGGACCGCGACGTGCTCTTCATCGACGAGATCCACCGGCTCGCCCGCACGGTCGAGGAGATCCTGTACCCGGCGATGGAGGACTTCCGCCTCGACATCGTCATCGGCAAGGGGCCCTCCGCCCGGTCGATCCGGGTCGAGATCCCCCGCTTCACGCTCGTCGGCGCAACCACCCGCACCGGGATGCTCACCTCCCCGCTGCGGGATCGCTTCGGCTTCACCGGCCGCCTTGACTTCTACGAGCCGCCCGAGCTGGCGGCGATCATCCGGCGCTCCGCAGCCATCCTCGACATCGGGATCGAGCCCGAGGCCGGGGAGGAGATCGCCGTCCGCGCCCGGGGGACGCCCCGCATCGCCAACCGGCTGCTGCGCCGGGTGCGGGACTTCGCCCAGGTCCGGGCCGCCGGGAGGATCAGCCTGGAGGTGGCCCGCGACGCCCTCGACCTGTTCCAGGTCGACACCGAGGGCCTCGACAAGGTGGACATGGCCATCCTGAGCGCCCTCGCCGAGCGGTTCCGGGGCCGGCCGGTCGGGCTGACCACCCTGGCGGTGGCCGTGGGCGAGGAGCCGGACACGATCGAGGACGTCTACGAGCCGTTCCTCCTGCGGAAGGGCTTCATCCAGCGGACACCCAGGGGCAGGCTGGCCACGCTCTCCGCCTACGAGCATCTGGGGCTCCGGGAGGCCTTCGAGCGACTCGTCTAGCACTACACTGTGCCTATGCACGTCGCCCTCCACCTCGCCGCCGCCCAACTTCAGGCAGCAGCCAAGAGCTCGGGATCCCCCCTTTCCCTCCTGGTGCCCCTCCTGCTGCTCGGTGGCTTCTTCTACATCTTCATGATCCGGCCGCAGAAGCGGAAGCTGCGCCAGCACGAGGACCTCGTCAGCACCCTGGTCCCGGGCGACGAGGTGGTCACCATCGGAGGGATCGTCGGCTACGTCAAATCCATCCACGACGACTTCATCAATCTGGAGATCTCCGATGGCTGCGTGATCCGCGTGCTCCGCCAGGCGATCGGCCGGAAGGTGGAGGTGCCCGACCTCGACACCACATCCGATTCCGCAGGTCTTGAGGGAACTGCCGGAACTGACGATACAGAGTAGGTAATGGCGCTCAAAGTGGTAGAACCCGCCCGGCGCGGCGGTGGATCCCCCCTCGTGGTCAACCTGCCCCAGGTGAAGTCGCACCCCGCCGTGAAGACGTTCATCCGGCTGGCGGACGACTACCTCGGCGCGCTCGGCTACACCGAGCACGGCTTCCGCCACGCCAAGATCGTCGCCCGGGACGCCCGCAAGCTTCTCAAGGATCTCGGCTACGAGAAGCGGGTGCCGGAGCGCGCGGCGATCGCCGGCTACCTCCACGACATGGGGAACTTCATCTCCCGAGCCGGCCACCCCCAGTCCGGGGCGGCCATCTCGTACCAGATCCTCGGCGAGCTCGGCATGCCGTACAAGGAGATCGGGATCGTCCTCGGCGCCGTCGGCAACCACGAGGAGGGCATCGGGCAGCCCGTGTCGCCGGAGAGCGCTGCCCTCATCCTCGCCGACAAGGCCGACGTCCACCGCTCACGGGTTCGCAACAAGGACCCGGAGAGCTTCGACATCCACGACCGGGTGAACTTCGCAGCCGAGTCCAGCGTCCTTTCTCTTGACGCCGACAAGCGGACGCTGACCCTGGAACTGACCATCGATACCGCGATGTGCAAGATCATGGAGTACTTCGAGATCTTCCTCGAGCGCATGGCGATGTGCCGGCGCGCCGCGGAGTTCCTCGATTGCCAGTTCCGCCTCGTCATCAACGGGACCGAGCTTTTGTGACCTCATACCATCGGTTAGAGTCGGTGAGGTGAAGGCCACCCGTCGATTCGTCACGTCCGTGGTCCTGGTGTTCCTCGTCGTCGCCGGGCTGCTCGGCACCATCCTCGTCACCGGCATGAAGCCCAAGCTGGGCCTCGACCTCCAGGGTGGGTTGAGCGTCGTCCTGACCGCCCCGAACGGCACGCCGTCGGACAAGATCAACGAGGCCGTGAACATCCTGCGCAACCGCATCGACCGGGCGGGGGTCGGCGAGCCGGCCATCTCCCGTGAGGGCCGCAACAACATCCTGATCGAGATTCCCGGCGTCAAGGATTCGGCCGCGCTGCTGAAGCTGGTCGGCCAGACCGCCGAGCTGCAGTTCCGGCCGGTCATCAGCCAGCTGAATCCCGGCGATCCCGGGTATGCGACGGCTACCGTCGCCGCGTCGGCGGATGCCAAGGACCAGCAGCTCACCCTGGGCGGCCCGAGCTCGACCGACAAGACCAAGTACGTGGTCGGGCCGGTAGCGGTGGACGGCTCCGGGGTCAGCGGTGCCAGCGCCGTGGTCGATCCCAACACCGGGGCCTGGTCCGTCAGCCTCGACTTCAAGAGCGACGCCGCCAAGGCCTGGACCCAGTTCACCGGGAAGCTTGCGTGCAACACCGGGGCCACACGCGAGATCGCCATCGTGCTGGACAACGTAGTGCAGTCGGCCCCCGCCGTGGCCCAGGACGTCGCGTGCAACACGGGCATCACGTCCGGCTCGACCTCCATCACCGGTGTCGGCGATCAGACCGCCGCGAAGAACCTCTCCCTCGTCCTGGCGACCGGCGCCCTTCCGGTCAAGCTGACCCAGTCGACCGTCCAGAGCGTGTCGCCGACCCTCGGGAAGGCCTCGCTGCGGGCGGGCCTGATCGCAGGCGTCCTCGGCCTGATCCTGGTCATGCTCTACGTGGCCATCTACTACCGCTCGCTCGGCCTGCAGACCTGGATCGGGCTGCTGACCTTCTCGGCCCTCATCTATGCCCTCGTGGTCCTCCTGGGCCAGTCCATCGGCTGGAACCTGACGCTGGCGGGCATCGCGGGCCTCATCGTGTCGATCGGCATCACCACCGACTCCTACATCGTGTTCTTCGAGCGCGTCAAAGAGGAGGTCCATGCCGGGAAGACCCTGCGATCCTCCATTGACCGCGGCTTCAAGAGCGCGCTGCGGACCCTGCTGACGGCCGACTCCGTCACCTTCATCGCCGCGCTCATCCTCTTCCTCCTCACGGTGGGCTCGGTCAAGGGTTTTGCGCTCACCCTGGGCATGGCGACCGCCCTCGACGTCGCCCTCTTCCTCGCCCTCACCTATCCGCTGGCCGCCCTCCTCGCCCGGAGCAAGGTCTTCTCCCAGGGCCGTTTCATCGGCATGAGGGGGGCCCTGGAGGGCACGGGGTCGCACGGGCTCCTGCGCAAGATCTTCCGGAGCGAGTTCGACATCGACTTCATCGGGCGGCGCAGGCGCTGGCTGGGCATCTCCGCCGTGGCCGTGGCCATCTCGGTGGCCGCCCTGATCCCCGGCATCCGCGGCCTCAGGTACGGGATCGACTTCCGGGGTGGCTCGATCTTCAAGGTTCCTCTCTCGAAGAACGTCACGGTCCCAACGTTGACCACCGCCCTCCAGCAGGCGGGCGTCCCCAACGCGCAGGTCCAGATCTTCACCGACAGCCTCCCCCCGCACGCCAAGTCGGCCACGATCCAGACCGAGTCGATCACCAACCCCGACCTCCAGGCCAAGGTGCTGGACACGCTCTCGAAGACCACCGGGACGCCGGCGACCCAGGTCAGCGTCGACGTGGTAGGGAGCAAGTGGGGATCCCAGATCACCTCCAAGGCGATCGAGGGCCTGATCGTCTTCCTCATCGTCGTCGTTATCTACATGGCGCTCCGGCTTGAGGCCAAGATGTCCGGCGCGGGCATCATCGCCCTGCTCCACGACCTCGCCATCACGGCCGGCATCTACGCCATCGTCGGCTTCGAGGTCACCCCGGCGACCGTGGTGGCGGTCCTCACCATCCTCGGGTACTCGCTGTACGACACCGTCGTTGTCTTCGACAAGATCAAAGAGAACGTCGTCCTGCCCTCCAACGCCAGGAAGTCCTACCGCCAGATCGCCAACGACGCGATGAACCAGACCCTCATGCGGTCGATCAACACCTCGCTGTCGACGCTGCTGCCGGTCGGGAGCCTGCTCTTCGTCGGCAGCTTCCTCCTCGGCGCCGACACCCTGCGCGACCTGGCCCTGGCACTCTTCGTCGGCATCGCATCCGGCACCTACTCGTCCATCTTCGTGGCGACGCCGCTGCTGTCGATCATGAAGGAGAAGGAGCCCCGCTATGCCGCGCTCGCGGCCGCCAAGGCCAGGCTTGCCGCGGGTGAAGCGAAGGCGGACGCAAAGGCCGTCCCTGCCGACGCCGTGGCAAAGCCGAAGCCAAAGCCCCCCGCCAGGGCCAAGCCCGTCACGCCCGAGGGGGTCGAGGAGGCCCTCGATGCCCGCATCGACGAGGACGGGGACGAGGAGGAGACGGTGAAGACCCCCGCCGCCACATCTGCCGCCGCCCGTCCTGCCAGGCCGGTGGGGACCGCCGGGACCCGCGTCCAGCCCCGGAAGACCAACCGGAGCAAGCGCAAGAAGGGCCGCCGCTGAGCGACCGGGGGCAGCTGCCACCGGCCGATTGGCTGAAGGGCTACGTCCGCGATGTCCTGGACTTCCCGCAGCCCGGGGTCGTCTTCAAAGACATCACCCCGCTGCTCGCCGACGTCGTCGCCTTCTCGAGCGTGATCGACCTGATCGTGGTCGCCTTCGGCCGGGGCAACATGGACAAGGTCTGCGGCATCGAGGCCCGCGGCTTCATCCTGGCGTCACCGGTCGCCTACCACGCCGGGGCGGGGTTCTTCCCCATCCGCAAGGAGGGCAAGCTGCCCGGCGACACGGTTTCGGAGAGCTATGCCCTGGAGTACGGGGAGGCGACGCTGGAGGTCCACAGCGACGCCGTGGATCCCGGTGACCGCGTCCTGATCGTGGACGACGTGATCGCTACCGGCGGGACCGCTGCGGCGGCCGCCCAACTGATCGAACGCCTCGGCGGCACCGTCGCCGGTATCGCGTGCCTCATCGAGCTCGAGTTCCTCGGGGGCCGAAAGAAGCTGGACGGCTACGATCTGTTCTCCCTGTTGCGCTACGCCTGACAACGGGTAGGTTGTGGCCGTGCGTGTGTGCCTGATGGTCGAAGGCCAGGAAGACGTCAGCTGGGATGCCTGGCGGGCGGTCGCCGCCGCCTGCGAGGAGGGGGGTCTCGACGGGCTCTTCCGTTCCGACCACTACCGCTCCGTGATGGGCCGCTCCGAGCGGGGATCGCTGGACGCGTGGGCCACGCTGGCGGGCCTGTCGGCGCTGACCACGAGGCTCCGCCTCGGCACCCTCGTGTCGCCGGCCACGTTCCGTCACCCCTCGGTCCTGGCCAAGATGGCCGTGACCGCCGACCACATCTCCGGGGGGCGCATCGAGCTCGGCCTCGGCGCCGGGTGGCTGGAGGAGGAGCACCGGGCGTACGGCTTCGAGTTCCCTCCCACGGACGTGCGCATGGAGGTGCTCGGCGAACAGCTCGAGATCGTCCACCGTTCCTGGACGGACGAGGGGTTCTCCTTCGAAGGCAAGCACTATGTCCTGAAGGATTGCAACGCCCTGCCCAAACCGGTGCAGCGACCCCACATCCCGCTGATCATGGGGGGCCGGGCCGGCCCGCAGAGTGCAGCCCTCGCCGCACGGTGGGCCGACGAGTACAACACGGTGTTCGCCTCGCCGCAGGTCTGCCGCAAGCGGCGGCGCACGCTCCAGCGGGCCTTCGAGGAGGCCGGGCGCTCGGACCTGCGTTTCTCCCTGATGACGGGGTGCATCGTCGGCGAGACACCGCGCGACGTCGAGCGCCGGGTCCGCAACGTGATGCAGCGCACAGGCGAGGACGGCGACGTGCTGTCCTGGGTCGGCTCCCACGCCTCGGAGTGGGTGATCGGCACGGTGGGCGAGGTGGTCGACCGGCTGGGCGAGCTCGAGGAGGCGGGCGTCGAGCGGGTCATGCTGCAGCACCTGTGCCACGACGACCTCGACATGATCCGTCTGCTGGCCGCCGAGGTCATGCCCCGGGTGGATTGACCTGGGGTCCTCGTTTCTTTGCGCATGAGGTTGCGTTTTCCGCAACATGGGGCGCAAAGAACCCACCTCCTCGCTGTTCTGAATGGAGTGGCCGCCGTCGAGCGGGCAATGGGCGCGCTCTCATCACTCACGATGATCGGTCGGCAGGCGAGCCCACCCCACTGGCTGCTCGGCTGGCGGCACTGAGCTTCTTTGGGCTCCTCCCTGTTTTCTGTGGGTGGTTCGAAGTCCCGCCACCCCGTTCAGACGGGCATGTGCTCCGACCCTGTGCTGGATGCGGACCGGCTGACCACGCAGGGCGGTCGGCACGAGATTGCGTACGGCGGTTCGAGACCGTATCGTCCGTTTCCCACCCGCTCTGAAATATTCTTTGATCGTCTGACCGCGCTCTGCGCGGTAGGGCAAGCAAAGAATTTCGGGCGGCTGTTCCCTCGCCTCTGGGATCGCCACCCAACGTGGTGGCTGTGGTAGCGAAGCCCGTTTCCACCCGCGGCACCCACACGAAACGGCGAGGAGCCTTCTTTGTATGATTAACTATCATTATCATGCTTTTTCATACAAAGAAGATTGCTGTGATGCCTCCCCTCCTCCGAGTGGCCGGGCTCAGGCCCGGGCGCGGATCTCGTAGGCGCAACGCGCCGCCCCGGCCACCATATGGAGGATCCGCTCGACCGACGCCTCGGGCAGGACCGCCCGGATGAACTCGATCTCGCTCGTGCAGGCCTGGCCGTACCGCTGGGCGACTGCCCAGATGGCGCAGTTGTGCTCGCTGATGCACCAGACCCCCGGCGACAGCTTCTCCGCGGTGGCCAGGTAGCCGTCCTCGTCGAGGATCCGAGCGAGCTCCTCCACTTTCGCCCCGAGCCCCTTTTTCTTGGCCAGGCGAGCTTGCGCGTTCACGATGCGGTGCTGGCGGCGCTTGGAGAACAGGTCGTTCAGCATCCCGGCGTCGGTGTCGGCCAGGTAGCCGAGCAGCTCGTTCGTGAGCTCGCCGTAGGCCTTGGGGAAGAGGGCGTCCGCCGCCGGGGTCACGCCGTAGCGAAGCGTCCGCCGGCCACGGCGCGGGGACTCCGCCGGCATCTCGGTGGCCTCCACGAGGCCGTCGCGGGCGAGCGCCCCCAGGTGCTGGCGGGCGCCGCTCACGCTCATGCCGAGCTGGCCAGCGAGCTGCTCGGCCGTGGCGTCGCCTCGACGGCGCAGGGCGTAGAGCACGGCCCGGCGCCCTGCCGGGAGCGTCGCCGGCGCGCTGGCCTGGTCGGTCGAGCTCATCAGGAGAAGTCTCGCAGGATGAGGTGGCTGTCGCCGAACTCGTGCCACAGATAGCCGAGTTCCAGCGCCTGGGCGTAGGCGGCCGCAAGCGCCCCCGGCCCGGCGAAGGCCTCGAGCATCTGCAGGTGTGACGACTCCGGCTCGTGCCACCCCGTCAGCAGCCCGTCCACGGACGGGACCGGATACTCCGGGCTCACGATCACATCCGTCCAGCCGTGCCCCGGATGGACGACGCCGTGGTCATCCGTGACCGTCGCCAGCGCCCGGACCACCGTCGTCCCGGCGGCGATCACGCGGCCCCCGCCGTGCCGGACCGAGTTCACTGCTTCCGCGGTTGTGCCGGGCACCCGGTAGCGCTCCGGGTAGGGCGCCTCGCCGCCTTCCAGCGACGACACCCCGGTGTGCAGCAGCAGGGGAGCGATGAGCACACCGCGGCCGACCAGCTCGGTAACGAGTTCGTGGCTGAACGGGCGGCTCGCGCTCGGCATCTCGGCGCTCCCCGGCTCCCTGGCGAAGATGGTCTGGTACGACGGCAGCGGCCATTCCTGGGGAACGTGGCGGTACCGGATCGGGCGGCCGTGCGCCGCCGCGTAGTCCAGCACTGGCAGGCCGACGTCGAGCAGAGCAAGCCAGAGCCGCCGTGACCCGGCAAAGGGCGCCAGCAGCCGGATCCTCCCGCCCGCCAGCAACGCCACGTCGGTGGGGTCGTCGAGCGCGAGCGGGACCGTTGCGCCGCGATCGGGCCGCCGCACCTCGACCAGCCACACCTCGCCGGGCAACGTACCCGACAGGTGCACCACCACGGGCTCGCCGTCGCGGAGCCTCCCGTCGAGCGCTGCGGGAATGGTGGCCGAGGTGTTGACCACGAGCAGGTCGCCCGGGACCAGGAAGGTCCCGATCCGGGCGAACGTGGTGTCAACAGGCTCATCCTGGCCCCGGCTCACCAGCAGGCGGACGCCGCCCCGGGCAAGGCCCCGGGCCTCCGGCGGCTCGTGGGCCTCGTTGGTCGGGCTGAGGACGAGGGCGGTCACTGCCGTCCCACCGCCATTTCGCGCGCCTGGTAGCGCCCACCCGGCTGGTCGCCGTCGATGAGCGCCATGATCCCGGGCACACTGGCCTCGGGTGTCGGCCGGTCGGAGATGTCCTCGCCGGGGAAGGCGTCCTGGTGCATCTCGGTGCGCATGTCGCCGGGGTCGACGACCAGGACCCGCAGGTCGGGCCGCTCGGCTGCGAGCACCCGGCTCACGTGTTCGAGGGCGGCCTTGGAGGCGCCGTAGCCGCCCCATCCCTCGTAGGCCTCTACCCCGGCGTCGGAGGTGATGTTCACCACGGTGGCCCCCGGGACGAGGGAGGGGCCGAGCGCCTGGAGCAGGGCGACCGGGGCGATGACGTTGACCTCGAGGATGCGGTGGAGCACGGCCGCCGGGATGTCCGACAGGGACGGCAGGGGGCTGGCTCCCAGGGTGCTTGCATTGTTCACCACCAGTGCGACGGTGCCGAGGTCGGCGGCGGCGCTGGCGAGCATCGAGCGGTGGACCGGATCGGCGACGTCGCCGGGGAGGGCGACGACGGTGGTCCAGACCGACAGGTGCGCGGCCGCGGCTTCGAGGCGGTCACTGCGCCGGGCGTCGATAACGAGACGCCAGCCGCTCCGGGCCAAGGCCTCGGCGAGTGCAAGGCCGAGCCCCTGGGATGCCCCGGTCACGACGGCTACAGGTCTGCTGGCACCTTCGGGAACGCTCATACGCGGCCTCCTCGCTCGTCTTATAAACAAGCTACCACTTGTTCAATGTTATGGCGGTGCAGCCCCCTCTCGCCTCGGTCGCTACAGTGGCCAACCATGACTGCTATGCCTGAGAAGCCCTCCTTGGTTGGCCTGGAAGCCAAGTGGGATGAGCGCTGGGAAGAACAGGGGACATTCCGGTTCGACCGTCGCCACGAGCGCCATGAGATCTACTCCATCGACACGCCTCCACCGACGGTCAGTGGTTCCCTGCACATGGGGTCAGTCGTCGGGTACGTTCAAACGGACTCGATCGCACGATTCAGGCGAATGCAAGGTCAAGAGGTCTTCTATCCGATGGGGTGGGACGACAATGGCCTTCCGACCGAGCGTCGAGTCCAGAACTTCTATGGTGTCCGCTGCGACCCCTCCATCCCAGACAGTCGCCGCAACTTCATCGAGCTCTGCCACCGGCTCACCGCCGAGGACGAGAAAGTCTTCGAGCATCTGTGGAGGACCCTGGGGCTCTCGGTTGACTGGACCCTCACCTACGCAACCATCGACGATCGTGCGCGCCGGGTGGCGCAGCGGGCTTTCCTGCGGAACCTCCGCCGCGGTGAGGCCTACGCCAGCGAGGCCCCGACCTTATGGGATGTCGATTTCCAGACCGCGGTCGCGCAGGCCGAGACCGAAGACCGCGAGATCGCCGGCGCCTACCATCGTGTGGCATTCACGCGGCCAGGTGGCGCTCGGGTCTTCGTCGAAACCACCCGGCCTGAGCTGATTCCGTCCTGCGTGGCACTCGTGGCACACCCCGATGACGATCGCTACCGGCCTTTGGTCGGTACCGAGGTTCTCACCCCGCTCTTCGGTGTTCGTGTCCCGGTCTTGGCGCACCGCCTCGCTGATCCGCAGAAGGGCTCGGGCATTGCCATGATCTGCACCTTCGGGGACACGACGGACGTTGTGTGGTGGCGGGAGCTCGGTTTGCCGACTCGGACCGTCGTCCAGCGTGATGGCCACTTCCAGCACAACGCTCCGCCCTGGCTCGAGGGCGACGGGGCTCGGTACTGGGAGCAGCTCGCCGGCAAGACTTCAAAACAGGCGCAACGTGTCGTCGTCGAGCTCCTTCGCGAGAGTGGGGACCTGGTCGGCGACCCACAGCCGATCACCCACGCGGTCCGTTTCTTCGAGAAAGGAGATCGACCCCTCGAAGTTGTATCCAGTCGCCAGTGGTACATCCGCAACGGGGGACGCGATCCCGACCTCCGAGCCCGTTTGCTGGAGCGCGGGCGTGAGTTGACGTGGCACCCCGAGTTCATGCGTGTCCGGTACGAGCGCTGGGTCGAAGGACTGAACGGTGACTGGCTGATCAGCCGGCAACGCTTCTTCGGGGTTCCGTTTCCGGTGTGGTACCGCCTCGACGATCAGGGCGAGCCGGTGTGGGACCAGCCAATCCTTTGCGACGAAGCGGCGTTACCCGTCGACCCCCAAAGCGACCCGGCGCCCGGCTTTGACGAGGCCCGTCGAGGACGCCCCGGCGGCTTCATCGGCGATCCCGATGTCATGGACACGTGGGCGACCTCGTCGCTCACCCCACAGATCGCGTGCGGCTGGGAGGACGACCCCGATCTGTTCCGGCGCACCTTCCCGATGAACCTGCGCCCGCAGGGCCCGGAGATCATCAGGACCTGGCTGTTTTCGACGCTGCTGCGCTCGCACTTCGAGCACAACGAGCTTCCCTGGTCGGACGCATTCATCAATGGTTGGGTGCTCGACCCCGACCGGAAGAAGATGTCGAAGTCCAAGGGCAATGTC
>JAOPZY010000185.1 GCA_025963875.1 Actinomycetota bacterium | reverse complement strand
CCCCGCTCGTAGGCCCGCATGATCCCGACTGGACGGAAGCCCACCCGCTCGTAGGCCCGGATGGCCCGGTCGTTGGCGACCGCCGGGTCGATGGTCAACCGGTGGTGGCCCCGCTCCTCGAACAGGTGGCGGGCCAGCGTCCGGATGGCATCCGGGCCGATGCCGCGCCCCTGCCAGGACGAGCTCACGGCAATGTCGATGCCGGCGTGGCGGTAGTCGGGCTCGTTCTCCTCGGTGTACTGGATGAGGCCGGCCACGGAGCCCTCGACCTCGATGACGAAGCTGCCAACGTCGGACAGCGGTTCGATGACGTCTTGGCGGAGCTTCTCGGCATCGAAGGTGCCCCACCACGGCGCGACGCTCGGATCCGCCAGGATCTCGGCCAGGGCGGCTGTGTCGTCGGGGGTGACCGGCCGGAGCGCAACCATCCGGCCGAGCAGTGCCGTCAGGGCCGCCCGCCGCCGAGGGCCTGCTCGGCCCTGGCAGCGAGTGCTGCGCGATCGACACCCGCCAGCGACAGTGCGCGGGCCACGGTCCCAATCCGGGCACGGAGGATGCCGAGAAGGAGCCGCGTGGAATCCAACCGTGAGTTCCAGCTCCTTCCGGCTGGACTGCCCTTGGGGGCCCGCTGAAGCGCCAGCTTGAACGAGGTGCCCCAACGCGGGACGCGATCGGGCCGACCGGAGGCTGACGGCAGGCTGAAGGCGCTCAGGGACACACCTGCTCCTGCAAGGCTCTCCTCGAATTCGCGGTCGAGGGCGGCCAGGATCGCCGCGTGATCGAGACCAACATTCGCAAGAATCCGTTGGGCCTCGGTACCTTTGTGGGCGGCGATCGCGAGGAGCACGTGCTCCGCCTCGACGCCGGGTGAGCCCGCGGCCTTCGCCTCCTCCCGTGCCCGGTAGAGGATCGCAGCCACCTCATTCCTCGCCATCTTGCCTCCTTGGTGCGACGCCGCTGGGAGCGAGTCGCTTCGCGTGCTTCTTGTGCACGGCCTGCCGGGTGACCCCGAGGGCCTCCGCCACCTGCGACCAGTTCCAGCCGGACCGGAGGGCACGTTCGACCTCGGCGTCCTCGAGCCGGTCGGCGAGGCGCCGCAACGCCACGACCGCCGCCAGCCCATCGGCAGGCTGGGCGGGGGTGTGAAGGTTGGTCTCGGTCATGGAGCAACTGTAGTTGACAGGTGGAGGGCTGTCAACCGTGGTTGCTCGGGTGCCCGGTTTGGGGGGCGAGACGACCTCGGACTATGTGTCCGGATATGTTGCAGAAATCTGTCCCGAGTGGCGCCGAAATCCGGTGATGGACTATTGTCCTCGTGCATGATGGGCGGGGGGACCCACACGGCTGAATATGCCAGCCCCATTGGGAGTGATGAGCGTGCCGGCGCAATCCTCTCCCTTGCACTGACTCGCCGCGTGGGCCGTTGGTGGCGAGTGGGAAGCTTTACAAAACCATATCGATTGCTTCATTGATTGGGCGCGTCTCCTAGCCGGTAGGGGACATCAGGATCTGCCCGTCTGAAGCTTGAAGTTGCCCGGATCCCGACCGAAAGGGGCCAACTCTCTATGTGGCGGAGATGCTTGACGCGCGCGAGCCTCGCGCTTCTGGGATACGGTCTGCTGGGCATCGTGGCGTCGGCGGCCGCGCATTCTCCACGTACGGTGGTCCCAGCGGCGCCGAGGCCGGTCCGAGCACTCGCCGCCCAAGCCCCGAACCCCATGGAGTCGGACATGGTGGCCCTCGTCACCGCCGTTCCCGTTGCATCTTCGGCTCCTCCCGCCCCTCCCGCCCCTCCCGCCCCTGCCCCGGCCGCCCGAGCCTCCGTACGGGTCGTTGCGGCCTCCGCCCCAGCCGCGGCCCCCCCACCTCCACTGTCCGCCGCCGCCCGAGCGGTCGAGACTGCCCTGAAGGAGCTCGGCAGGCCCTATCGCTACGGTGCCCTCGGCCCCAGCACGTTCGACTGCTCCGGCCTCACGAAGTTCGCCTATGGCGCCGCCGGCATCGTGTTGCCGCACTCGGCAGCCGCGCAGTACGGGTCGGGACGCCGGGTCAATCGCAACCAGCTCCAGCCGGGCGATCTCATCTTCTGGAAAGGCCTCGGCCACGTGGGCATGTACGTCGGCGCCGGCAGGATGGTGCATGCCCCACAGACAGGCCAGCTGGTGACGATCACCTCCATCGACCAGGGCGCCTACCTCGGCGCCGTCCGGCCAGGGACCTGATCCAACCGCCCTTGAACGCGGCCCCTCCGAAGGTGCCCCCTCAGCGGTAGGTTCGGGGGGTGGATCGTACGACGACCCGCCGCCTGCCAGGGCTCCGGACCGCCCGGCTTGTCCTGGCCCCGGTGCTGCTTGGGCTGCTGGGCGTCTGGGCCGGCATCCAGCTGGCGCCCCGCGCCACCGGCGACATCGGCCCCGTCAGGGCCAGCATGTCGCTGCAGCCTTCGGTGCCGGTGCCCGGCGGGGGAACGGTGGTGGATATCCCACCGCTGGGTTCCCTCCGGTTCTCGACACACCAGGGCCCTCTGCGCCTGGTGGTCGGCGTCAAGCTTCTCAACGAGGCGGACGTCCGCAACATCCTGAACCGGCAGCTCGATTCGGTGTCGGGCGACCGCATCGCCCGAGACGTCCGGCGGGGCATCGTGGCGGTGGTCGTGCGCTGCCTCGTCGCCTCGGCTGTGGGGGGGCTGCTGCTGGGCCTGCTGGCGTACCGCCGCCTCCGCCCCACCCTGCTCTCGGGGGGGATCTCGGTAGCTGTGCTCGCCGCGTCTCTCGCCACCGCAGGGCTCACCTGGAACCCGGCGGCGATCGTGCAGCCTCGCTACACGGGCCTCCTCGACGGCGCCCCTTCGCTGATCGGCACGGCCGACAGCATCGTCACGCGGTTCCAGTCCTACCGGAGCGAGCTGGGACGGTTGGTGACCAACGTCTCCCGGCTGTACGGGGTGGTCTCGACGCTGCCGACCTACGAGCCGGATCCGAGCACGCTGCGGGTGCTGAGCGTCTCGGATCTCCACGACAATCCGGCGGCGTGGAACATCATGCATTCCCTCGTCACGCAGTTCCACATCGACATGATCCTCGACGCCGGCGACCTGACGGATCACGGCAGCCCCGCCGAGGATGCCATGGCCAGCCAGATCGGCACGTTCGACATCCCGTACGTCTTCGTCAAGGGCAACCACGACTCGGCAGGAACCGCCGCAGCAGTCGCCCGGAACCACAATGCCGTCGTGTTGAGCGGAACCACCGTCGACGTGGGCGGCCTTCGGATCATCGGGGACGCCGACCCGAGGTTCACCCCGAACCTGGCGGTGCAGGTGCCGGCGGTACCGGAACTCCAGGTGGCGGGGCAGCGCCTTGCCCGGGCAGCGGAGGCCGGACCGGCCCCCGACGTCGCCCTCGTACATGATCCAGCCCTGGGGGAAGCGGTCGCGGCCGATGTACCGCTCGTGGTCGCGGGCCACACGCACCGGCGGTTCACGCAGGCCATCGGCAAGGGCAGCCGGCTCTTTGTCCAGGGCTCGACCGGCGGCGCGGGCCTTCGGGCGCTCGAGGCTTCCCCCCCGACGCCGATCGAGTGCTCGGTGCTCTACTTCGGCCGGTCCACCAGGCGTCTGCAGGCATGGGACGACGTGACGCTCGGGGGCCTGGGCGCAACCTCCGTGGGCATCGAACGGCACCTCGCAACCGAGCCGACGCCCGCTCCGTCGCCCACGTCGACCGTTGTCCCCGAAAAAAGCGGCGCATTTTCGAGCTGACCGCAGGAAGGAGGTGGGTATCCTTCCGCGAACGAGGGCGAGCCCGAGGCGCCCCTCAAGGCGCCGGGTAAGAGAAGGGAGGCACCATGGGCGTATCACCGGAAGTCGAGGCATTCATCCGCTGGCTCGCGATGAACCCGCACAAGCTCGCGGACTACAAGCAGAACCCGTCGGCGTTCCTCGACGCCGCCAACCTCGGAGAGGACGCACGAGCTGCGCTCGAAGCCTGGGGTCCGGAATCCGTCGCCAGGGGTGTGGGGATCAAGGCAGAGGAGATCTACTCTGCCCCGGAGGCGGCCCGCCCCACCACCTACGGACGAGACGAGAACGCCAGGGGCTTCGGCGCGAGGAGCTGACCATCGCCCGCCGCCCCGAGCCCCGCTCGCAACGGGAGCGGATGCTGGCCGGCGAACCCTACCTCGCCGGCGACCCGGAGCTCGCCCGGGAGCGGCGGCGTGCGGCGCGGCTTATCGAGGCGTTCAACGCGACCCCCAGGGACCGGGCTGAGGAGAGTCACCGCATCCTGGCCGAGTTGCTTGGCTCACTTGGCGAGGGCACCTACATTCGTGCGCCCTTCTACTGCGACTACGGCTACCAGACCTTTGTAGGGGCACGCGCCTTTGCCAACTTCGGGCTCGTGGCCCTCGATGTCGCCCCCATCCGCATCGGCGACGACGTGCAGATCGGCCCAAACGTGCAGTTGCTCACCCCGACCCACCCGGTCGAGCCGGACGCCCGCCGTGCCGGAGTCGAGGGCGGCAGGCCGATCACCATCGGCGACAACGTGTGGCTGGGAGGCGGGGTCATCGTGTGCCCGGGTGTCACGATCGGCGAGAACAGCGTCGTGGGCGCCGGGGCGGTGGTCGTGAAGAGCCTTCCCGCAAACGTCCTCGCCGTGGGTAATCCCGCGCGGGCCATTCGAAGCCTGAAAGGAGACGCTATGCCAGCCGGTCAGGAAGGCGATGAGCCGATCTACCAACCGAATCCCGACGACATGGCCGGGTTCGCATCCCAGGCCCCCTACATCGCCCGAGCCCTCGACGAACTCCCTGCGGAGCAGGTGGAGACCCTGCGGGCGGCGATGGCGGCGCGCCGGATCGTGTACGAGGAGCGGGAGGAGGGTCTCGCGGTGATCGTGGACGGTTTCGAGCTGTGTGTCCTGCCTCGAGCGGTCCCGGAGTCGGTAGCCTACCCGTCCAGCGCCGGCGGAGCGGCCGAGGTCTGAGCCCGACGCACCAGCCCCCGCGCGAGACTGGCGAGCGGCGATGGCGACGGATGAAGGTTTCTTTGGTCCCTCCAGCGTGAGCTGGCGCATCCACCGGGATGCCTCCGCCATCCTTGGAGCGGGCCGAGCCCTGCTCATGCAGGCCCTCGAGCCACACGTCATGGCCGTGTTCCTCGAGAACACCGACTACCAGGACGATCCCTGGGGCAGGCTCCGCCGCACGGGGAACTACTTCGGCGACGTCATCTTTGGCGACACCGCTCGGGCCATCGTGGCAGGGGAGAAGGTGCGCCTCCTCCACGACCGGCTGGAAGGTGTCCTCGATACCGAGACGGGGCGCCTGTACCGGGCCGGGGACCCCGACCTCCTGCTCTGGGTCCACGCCACGGCGGTGGATTCCTTCCTCACGGCGTATCGCTGGTACGGCGGATGCCTGCCGCGACGGGCTGCCGACCGGTACGTGTCCGAGATGCTGGTGGCCGCCGAGTTGGTGGGCATCGACCCCGACGATGCCCCAGCCTCGGAAGGCGAGCTGCGGGAGTACCTCGCCGGGGTCACGGGGCTGCAGCTCACCCGCGGGGCCGAGGAGGCGATGCACATGATCCTCTTCGACCCGCCGATCCCCGATCTGTTCCGCCCCGCCTGGTCGGGCGTCGCCGCCGGCGTGATTGCGATCCTTCCCCCCGACATCCGGGCGATCTACGGGCTCCGCTGGTTCCGCCCGATCGACCTCCCGCTTCGGGTTGCCGCCTTCGGCGCCGGGAGGCTCTTCAATGCCTGGAACCGGGTGCGGCGCCTGGCGGCGACCATCGACGTCCCGGCCGCATCACCCTAAGCGGGTGCCGGTCGGTGTGGCGAACCGGCCAGCGGTCAAGGCCTTGATCCCTCCGGGGAACCTCATTTGCGACTGGCGGTGGGCGGAAGCCAGTGCCCGCTGTGCCGAGGCGTCGCCGGCGAAGGCTGCGATGCAACCCTCGGGCTCGGCGTTGGCGAGCGCCAGGATGGCTCCTGCGCAGCCGAGCGGGCCGGCCAGGGACAGCAGGCTGGACGACCCGACGTAGAGCGGGCCGTCCCAGACGTCGATCGTCTCGAGCAAGCGGTCGGGATCCCCGCTCGAGTCCTTGCAGCCCTGGACGGGAAGACCGGCGAGGGCCGGCATCGGGATGCCCGGCGGCGACACGGCGGGGAAGTGGTAGGCGAGCACCGGCATCCCTCCGGCGGCGCCGGCGACGATGTCGTAGTAGGGGAGGACGTCCGCGCTTCCCGGCGGCGACAGCACGAGCACCCCGTCGGCCCCACCTTCCTTGGCGTCACTGGTGAGGCTGCCTGCCTGGCGGACGGGGCGCCTGTCCCGGCGATCACCGGTACGCCCGTCCCCGGGGGAATGGCCTTTCGGACAGCCCGGAGAAGGTCCCGTCGCTCCTCGGGTGAAAGCGTGGACGCCTCGCCCGTCGTACCGGCGACGACGACCGCCCGGACGCCGAGGTCGACGAGGCGGGCGGCGTGGGCAGCTGTGGCATCCGCGTCGAGACAGCCGTCGTCGCCGAACAGGGTGACGAGGGCCACGGCGACACCGGAGAACAGCGGGCGCGGGTACTCCACCGCACCATTTTAGAAACTTCAGACACTTGTTTCGGCTCTTCACACAAAGACCTCCGTCTCGCCAGCCAAGCAGCCAGAATCAGGCGTTCGGAGCCTTGAACGAGCGCTTGAAGCTCTCGAAGACCGGTTGGAGGCGTTGCCAGTCGCCCTCCTTGGTCTGGAAGTAGAGGGCGAAGCCGTAGCGCCCGGTGATGAAGCCCAGGTCGGCGGCATGAAGCAGGGCGCCGCCCACTGGGTAGGTGAACTCCCACAGGGCGCCCGGAAAGCCGTCGAAGGTGGCCGAAGCCAGCTGCTGGCGCCGGTAGCCGGGGTACTGCGCCGTGAAGCTCTTCTCCTGGTCCTGCCATGCCGCGACGGCGGAGGCGCCGGGGGGCGTCCGGTGGTCCACTCGAAGGTAGGTGCCGGAGGTCGGATCGCGAACGTCGGTCCGGGTGCCGTCGGCGACGACGGTCCAGGTGGGCGGGTGGGCGATGACGAAGCCGGTTGCGGGGTCGGTATACCTGACCCAGCCAATCGGCGTGACCGCGGCCGCGCTGGAGGCAGCCGGCGACGCGGCCGGCGAAGCCTGTCCCGGGGGCCGATTGCTCGTTCGGGGGCCGAGGAAGACCACGCCCAGGAGGGCAAGGGCGGCGACGCAGACCAGAACGGCGAGGATCGGGCCGACGGGCAGGTGCCGCGCCGAGCCGGGGTCCTTCCGGGGCGGCGGCGTGAAGGTTGGCGGGTCCTGGCTCCGCCCAGGGACTGGCTGCGGGGCGGGCCGCGACCACAAGGGCGGGCTGGCGGAGGCCGGCCTGGGCCTGGGTGCCTCCGGGGGGGAAGGCCGCACCAGGGGTGTAGACCGCTCCGGAGGGACAGAGTTCACGGGGGATGCAGACCGCCTTGGGGGTGCAGACTGCACTGGCGTGGCCACCGGGGGAAGGGGAGCGGTCAGGGCCACCGCCCCGGAAGGATCCCGGCCGTCCGGCTCCGGCCTGCTGGGCATGAGGGCGTCCTGCAGGAGTTCGGCCGCCCT
Organism: Actinomycetota bacterium; assembly: GCA_025963875.1. Lineage (GTDB taxonomy): Bacteria > Actinomycetota > CADDZG01 > JAHWKV01 > JAOPZY01 > JAOPZY01. The sequence continues at coordinate 2,871 of JAOPZY010000185.1, read as the reverse complement.
GGCGGCGTCGGGGCGGGCGTCGGGATCCTTCGTCAGGAGCGCCATGAGGGCGGGGGTGAGCGGTCCTGCCAGCAGTGGCGGCCTCGGCTCGTCGTTCACGATGGCGACCATGGTCGGGAGCGCTCCCAGCTTGACGAACGGCGGCACCCCCTCGACTGCGAAGTACAGCGCCGCCCCGAGCGACCACAGATCGCTCGCCACCCCCACGAGACCGCCGCCGGCCTGTTCGGGGGACATGTACGCCGGAGAGCCGGGGATCAGGCCCGACGTTGTGTTACCCGGCTCGCCGACGATGGATGCGATGCCGAAGTCGGCGAGTTTCGGCGGCCCCGTGGGTGGCACGAGGATGTTCCCCGGCTTGATGTCGCGGTGGATGATGCCCTGGCCGTGGGCCGCCCGGAGGGTGTCCAGGAGGTGCAGCCCGAGCTCCGCGGTCTGGGCGGGGGAGAGCGGGCCCTGCTCCTGCACGAGCTCGGACAGCGACGGCGCCTCGACCAGCTCCATCACGATGCACGGACGGCCGGTGTCCTCGACGACGTCGAACACCGTCACGGCGCCGGGGTGGGTGAGCCGGGCGCACGCTCGGGCCTCGTGCAGCACCTTCCGGCGCAGCTTCGCCCCCTCGGCCTCGTTGAGCTGGGACGGGATCTCGATCCGCTTTACCGCCACGGCTCGTCCGAGCAGCGTGTCCTGTGCCCGCCAGACGGCGCCGTTGCCCCCCTGGCCGATCAGCGAGGCCAGGCGGTAGCGGTCGGCGACAACCTCCCCACCTTCAGGTGTCGACATGGCAGTGCCAGCTTGCCCCATCCGGCGGCCGGCTTCACGCCACCCGCCTGTTCAGGATCGATGGAAGGATCGATGGTCAAACGCCGTAGGATAGCGGGCGCATGGCCACCACCGCTCTGATCGGGACCGCGAAAGGGCTGTTCGTGCTCGCTGGCGAGCGAGGCGGCACCTTCACCGAGCGGGGCCCCCTCTTCGCCGGCGAGAACGTGGACGCCACGTTGCTCGACACGCGGCGGGACGCCCTGCATCCCACCTGGTTCGTCGCCTCGATGAGCTTCCACTGGGGGCCCACCCTCCGCCGTTCCGACGACGGGGGTGCCACCTGGACCGAGAAGGACGAGGCTCCCGTCGCCTTCCCCGAGGGGGCAGGAGCCAGCGTCGCCCGCATCTGGCAGCTTGCCCCCGGCCCGGCCGGCGAGCCCGACGTGGTCTACGCCGGCGTGGAGCCCGCTGCCCTGTTCCAGAGCAGCGACGGGGGACGGAGCTTCCAGCTGGTCGAAGGGCTCTGGAACCACCCGCACCGCACCCAGTGGGCCCCCGGCGGGGGCGGCCTGTGCCTGCACACCATCCTGGTCGACCCACGGGATCCCGACGCCTTGATCGTGGCCATCTCCACCGGCGGCGTGTACCGCTCGGATGACGCCGGAGCGACCTGGCGGCCGAGCAACCGGGGCATCAGGGCCGTGTTCCTGCCGGAGCCCGACGTCGAGTTCGGGCAGTGCGTCCACAAGGTGGGACGCGACGCGGCCGACCCGGACCGCTTCTACCTCCAGCACCACTGGGGCGTGTACCGCTCCGACGACGGAGCAACGACGTGGCAGCCGCACGAGGCGGGGTTACCCTCGACGTTCGGCATGCCCATCGTCGCCCATCCCCGGCGCGGCGGGACGGCGTGGCTGATCCCGCTGCAGAGCGACGAGTACCGCTGCACGCCCGAGGGCCGGTGCCGCGTGTACCGCACCCGGGATGCGGCCGAGAACTGGGAGGCCCTCTCGGACGGGCTGCCGCAGTCGGACGCCCACGTGACCGTGCTCCGCGACGCGTTCACCTGCGACGGTGGCGACCCGGCCGGGCTCTGGTTCGGGACGCGGTCGGGGGAGGTCTACGCCTCGTTCGACGAGGGGGACCGGTGGGAGCTGATCGCCAGCCACCTGCCTCCCGTGCTGTCCGTCCGGGCCACCGCCGGCTGACGCGTGAGGGTGGTCTTCGAGCTGGCCGGGCCGTTGCGCCAGCACGCCGCCGGCGCCGTCGACGTCGAGGTCGACGTGCTGGACGGCGCCAGCGTCACCGATGCCCTCGACGCGCTGGCTAAGGCCCATCCTGCCGTGGAGCGGCGGATACGCGACGACGAGGGGCTCCTCCGCCGGCATGTCAACCTGTTCGCCGGCGGCGACCTGGTCCGGGGTTCCGAGCACTCGACGGTGCTCTGCCCGGGCGAGCGGCTCGTCGTTCTTCCGGCGGTGTCCGGGGGCGGCGTGGGTTTGTCCTGACGCCCGGCGCGGGAGACTGAGGGGTCGTGGAGGGCGAGCGAAGCACCGGTCGCAGCGGGGATCTGGCAGAGGACCTGTTGGAGATTGCCAGGCAGAAGGGGGCGGTCTCGATCACCACCCACGCCGGCGGCCCGTACCTCGTACGGGGGTCGTTCAGCACCCGGGACGACCACGGGCAGGTTCTGGCGATGAGCCGCAGCACGGTTGCGCTCTGCCGGTGCGGCCGGTCCCGCCAGAAACCGTTGTGGGTTCCTGAATCGAGATTCTGTTTGCCCGCGAATAACGCGGTCAAACAGCCTTTCGATTGAACAGCATGGTCGCATCGGCCCTGCGGAAATTTACAGAGAAGAGGCAGAGAATTGGGGATGACAATTTCCATTCGGTAAGCAATGTGAGCTCCGCCGTGCTCCATCCCCGAGGCGGGGGCCTAGGCACCTGGCTGCAGAAGGCGTAGGATCAAGGAAGGTCGGTAACGACCGGGCAGCGCTCAACCTGGACCACGTGGAGCCGCCCACCCCATTTCTCGAGTAGGTCTCGAGCCATGAGCGGAGGCCAGCCATTGGGTGGTTGCGTGAGCGTGGGACGAGGGCAGCGT
>JAOPZY010000182.1 GCA_025963875.1 Actinomycetota bacterium | reverse complement strand
AGGCACGGCGGATCCGCCGGAGGGTCTTGCTCGTCGGCGGCGGCGTCGGTATCGCGCCTCTCCGCTCCCTCATGGAGAGCCTCAGCGGCCGACCCGGGGACATCACCGTGCTCTACCGTGCCCGCCGCCGGGAGGACCTCGCCTTCCGCGAGGAGATCGACGCCCTGGCGCAGAGCCGGGGCGCCCGTGTGCACTACCTCGTCGGGTCGCGCCGAAAGGCGGCCAATTCCTTCGATCCCGCTGCCCTGCGGACGCTGGTGCCCAAGATCGCCTCGCACGACGTCTACCTGTGCGGTCCCCCGGCAATGAAGGTCCAGGCCATCGCGGGACTGCGGGCCGCAGGCGTGCCCCGCCGCCACATCCACGTCGAAGAATTCGAACTGTAGGAGGAACCGCCGAATGCGCAGAGCCATCCTCGCCGTCGCCGCAACCACGGCCATCGTGGTCGGGCTGCTGCACTACAAGACCAGTTCCGCTCCGCGCCAGTTCAGCGTGGCCGCAGGAGCCCCCCAGACGTCGACGCCCAGGCCCGGCTCGACAGCCCCGACCGCGGCGCCGTCCACGCCACCCGCCTCGGCGCCCCCACCGACCTCGTCAACGCCATCGCCGCCGCCGGCGTCGGCGTCGCGCACGGTCACCGGCCCGGTCGTCACGACCCGTTTCGGCGACGTCCAGGTGGCACTCAGCATCTCGGGACAGCGGGTGACCGACGTCCGCGCCCCGCAGCTCCCCTACGACCGGGCTCGCTCGGCGTCGATCAGCCAGTACGTAGCTCCGGTCCTACGCAGCGAGGCCCTCGCCGCCCAGAGCGCCCAGATCGACACCATCTCCGGGGCCACGTACACGAGCGACGCCTACGCGCAGTCCCTCCAGGCAGCGCTCACCCAGGCCGGGATCTAACGGTGGCCCGGCCCGGTGCACGACCGGGCGCCAGCCGCGTGGAACAGATCATGGGAACCGCGATCGGCATCGACATCCGCGACGGCCTCCCACCGGACGACCTGGCGTCGGCGCTCCAGGCGGCGTTCGCGTGGCTTCGCTGGGTCGACGACACCTTCAGTACCTACAAAGCCGGCAGCCAGATCAGCCGGATCGGAAGCGGGGCACTCGCCCTCGACAACGCCGACCCAAAGGTACGGGAGGTCCTGCAGCAGTGCGACAGCCTCCGAGCCTCCACGGGCGGGTACTTCGATGCCCGAGCCGCCCCGGGGGGCGCCCTCGACCCTTCCGGCCTCGTCAAGGGATGGTCGGTCGAGGCCGCCTCGGCGTTGCTGGCCGAGACCGGGAGCCGCAACCACTGCATCAATGCCGGCGGGGACGTGCGGGTCCGGGGGGCACCGGAACCAGGACGGCGCTGGCACGTCGGCATCACCCACCCGCTGGAAGTGGGCGCCCTTACGGTCGTCGTAGCCCTGGCCGACGGAGCGGTGGCGACCTCCGGCACCGCAGAACGGGGCCCGCACGTGTTCGACCCGCACACCGGGCTGCCGGCCACCGGGCTTGCGTCGGTCACGATCGTGGGGCCCAGCCTCACCCTCGCCGATGCCTACGCCACCGCTGCGCAGGCCATGGGCGCCGCCGCACCGGCTTGGTTGCGCAACCTCGAGGGCTACGAGTCCTACGTCGTCGATGCGGAGGGAAACGCCTGGTGGAGCCCCGGCTTCGAGGCCTACCGGGCCGCATAGTCTGCCAACGGCAAGGAACCTCGGTCCGTTACGTGGCGCTCCCGAAGGGCGCCCTCTCCCCTGCTTGAGCATCGACAGGGCGAACTGGCTGAACAGTGCCTCTTCCCTCAGTTCGGTGTGCCCACACGACGGCCCGGGCGGTGAGCGCAACGGCGACGGCGACGAACAGCAGCGGGAATGCAAGCCCGATCAGTCCCAGCAGCAGCGCCACGAGTCCCCAGGCGACGGCCGAACCGGCGCCGGACTGGAAGCCGTACCTCATCCCTGCCTCCTCTCGTTCGCCTTGTTGCCCCTCCAGCTTCCAGCTTCGCCGCCGGACCTGTGAAGGATCTGGGAAAGACCTGAGAGGCCCCTGCGAAGTGCGGCCGGTAGAATCCCCCACCGGAACGTGACCCAGCCCGCATCCAGCGCACCCCTCTCCCACGCCACGCGCCTTGGCCGGCTGGCGATGGTGGCGACCGCCGTCGCCCTCGGCCTCGTCGCCCTCACCGGCGTGCTCGGGCCGAGCGCCGCGGTCGTCCCGCTCCCCCCCGGCCCGTTCCCCGCGGGCGCCTCACTCCAGCCATCGGCATGGCTGGTCACCCTCCTCCTCATGGCCGCAGTGATCCTCTCGGTCGCCGCCACGGCCGCGGGGTGGGTCGCTCTTCGTGAGGGCTGGGCCCCCTCCCCCACCCGCCTCCTGGCGGCCGGGATCGTCGCCGCAGGGGTTCTGGCCCTCGTGCCGCCCGTCGGTGGCGCGGACGTCCTCAGCTACGCCGCCTACGGCCACATCGCCGGCCAGGGCAGGGACCCCTATGCCGTCCGGCCCTCGTCCCTCACCGATCCCTTCGCCCGGGCGGTCGAGGACCCCTGGCGCTCGACGCCGAGCGTCTACGGACCGCTGGCCACCGCCGAGCAGGCCCTCGTCGTGCGGGTGTCGGGTGGCGACCTGCGCGTCGCCGTCGGCCTGCTCGACGTTGTCAACGCCGCGGCATTCGCCGTCGCAGGGTGGCTGCTGTTCGTGCTTGCCGGGGCCGACGAGGGCCGGCGCCGCCGAGCCGTCCTGGCGTTCGGTTGCAACCCGGTGCTGCTCTTCGCCGTCGTGGCCGGGGCGCACGTCGACGCCCTGGCCGTGCTCGCCGTCGTGGGTTCCCTTGCCCTCCTACGGCGCTCGCCATGGTGGGCCGGGGTCGCCTCCGGCGCCGGGGTGCTCGTGAAGCTGACCGCCGGGCTGCCGGCGGTGGGCTGGGCATGGCTGCTGGAGCGGTCCCGCCAGCGGAGACAGGCCGTCGCCCTGGCCGGCGGGGCGGTGGCCGCCACCGCCGCCGGCTATCTCGGCACGGGCCTGCACGCCCTTGGGCAAGCCAGGCGGGCGTCGAGCTTCGTCTCGGTCGGCACCCCCTGGCGCCCCGTCCGCTCGGTGCTGCAGGCCGTCGCCGGGCACGGGGTGGCCAGCTTCGTCGTTGGGGCAGGATCCCTGGCCGTCACGGTCCTGCTGGCGGTCCGGCTCGCCCGCGACCTGCCGGAGGCGGACCCTGCCGACCGTGCGGACCCGGTGGCGCAGGCGGCTCGGGCCGGACTCGCGGTCGCGCTCGCCTGGACGCTGGCCGCCCCCTACGTCCTCGCCTGGTACGACGTGGTGCCCTGGGCGCTCGCCGCCCTCCTGCCGGCGTCCCGGTACCACCGGATCCTGCTGGCCCACACCGGGATGCTGGCCCTCGCCTACCTGCCGGGTCGGGTGGTCGCCCTGCCGCCGATCCTGGCCGGGGCGACGACGGTCCTGCGCAGCGCCGTGAGCCCCCTGGTCCTGGGCGTCCTGCTCATCGCGGCGCTCACAGGATCGTCACAGCGATCGGTACGACACTGGGTCTGACCAATTCGCAGGAGGCAATTCGCAGGAGGCAAGAAGATGAAGAACACCGTCAAGACGTACATCCTCCTCGCCACGATGGGCGGGCTGATCATCCTGATCGGCGGCCTGGTGGGCAGGGGTGTCGGCGCCACGTTCGGGCTGCTGGCCGCCCTGGCGTTCACCGGCGCCTCCTACTGGTTCTCGGACCGCATCGCCATCAAGGCGTCCCGGGCGGTTCCGGTCACTGAGGCCGAGATGCCGGAGTACTACGCAGTCGTCCGGGACCTGACCCAACGTGCGGGGATCCCGATGCCGAAGCTCTGCGTCTCGCCTTCACCGCAGCCCAACGCCTTCGCCACCGGGCGCAACCCGCGGCACGCCGCGGTCGCCGTCACCCAGGGCATCCTCACGACGCTGAGCTGGGAGGAGCTCCGGGGGGTCCTGGCACACGAGATCAGCCACGTCGGCAACCGGGACATCCTCATCGGCTCGGTGGCCGCCGCCGCGGCCATGGGGATCATGTGGATCGCCCGCATCGGGTTCTTCTTCGGAGGAGGTGGCCGGCGCAACAATGCCCTCGTCAGCCTCGCCCTCTTCATCCTGGCGCCCGTCGCCGCCATGCTGCTGCAGATGGCGCTCACCCGCAGCCGGGAGTTCGAGGCCGACCGTTCGGGCGCCCGGCTGATCGGCGACGGCGAGAGCCTGGCATCGGCGCTGGCCAAGATCGAGGCGGGCGTGCGGGCCGTCCCGATGAACGTCCAGCCCGCCGCGGCGCAGGCCTTCATCGTCAACCCGCTGACCGGCCGCAAGATGGCCTTCTCGAGCCTGTTCCGGACCCACCCCCCGACCGCGGAGCGCATCGAGCGCCTCCGCTCGGGCCAGTGGCGGAGCTGATGGTTGCCGAAGAAGGCGGGCTACCCTGGATCAGTGCACCTGGCTTGAAAAGGAGACACCACCTGCATGACTGACGCGACCCGGCTCGCCCGCAAGCGGCGCTGGCTGCCCTACACCGCCGGCGGGATCGCCGGGACCGTGGTCGCCGTGGCGGCGCTCGCCACGAGTGGCGTGTTTGCCGGTAGCACCTCGGGCCGGACCGCCTCCGGC
>JAOPZY010000180.1 GCA_025963875.1 Actinomycetota bacterium | reverse complement strand
TCTTGCCGGAGATCTTCGCCCAGTCGTCGGGGTTCGTGGTGTTCGGGAGGTCCTCGTTCTCGCGGTACTCCTGCACGATGGACTCCAGCAGGTCCTCGGTCTTGAGGCCCCGCTGCCCGGTGGCGATCAGCCGCTTGATGGCGAGCTTCTTGGCCCGGCGCACGATGTTCTCCATCATGGCCCCGGAGGCGAAGTCCTTGAAGTACAGGATCTCCTTGTCGCCGTTGGCGTACGTGACCTCCAGGAACTCGTTCGTGTCCGCGACGCTGTACATCTCCGCGACCGTGGCCCGGATCATCGAACGGATCGCCGCGTCGATGTCCCCGCCCGCCGACTCGATCTCGGAGGCGTGGATCGGGACCTGCGGCGTCAGGTACTTCGAGCAGATGGCTGCGGCGGCGCTCTCGTCCGGCCGCTCGATCTTGATCTTCACGTCGAGCCGTCCCGGGCGCAGGATGGCGGGGTCGATGAGGTCCTCCCGGTTGGAGGCGCCGATGACGATGACGTTGCGCAGCGACTCGACGCCGTCGATCTCCGAAAGGAGCTGGGGCACGATCGTCGTCTCGATGTCGCTCGAGATGCCCGACCCGCGGGTCCGGAACAGCGACTCCATCTCGTCGAAGAACACGATGACCGGCACGCCCTCCTGGGACTTCTCCTTCGCCCGCTGGAAGATGAGGCGGATCTGGCGCTCGGTCTCGCCGACGTACTTGTTCAGCAGCTCCGGCCCCTTCACGTTCAGGAAGTACGCCCGCACGTCCTTGCCGGTCGTCTCCTGGCTCCGCTTGGCGAGCGAGTTGGCCACGGCCTTGGCGATGAGGGTCTTGCCGCACCCGGGGGGTCCGTAGAGCAGGACGCCCTTGGGCGGCGTGAGCTGGTGGTCGGCGAACAGGTCGGCGTGGATGAACGGCAGCTCCACGGCGTCGCGCAGCGCCTCGATCTGGGAGTCGAGCCCGCCGATGGCCTCGTAGGAGACATCGGGGACCTCCTCGAGGATGAGCTCCTCGACCTCGGGCTTGGGCAGCTTCTCCAGGACGTAGCCGGACTTGGCATCGAGCAGCAGGGAGTCGCCGGCTCGGAGGAGGACCTCCCGCAGAGGCTCGGAGAGCTGGACGACCCGCTCCTCGTCGGCGTGGGAGATGACGATCGCCCGGCCGCCTTCGATCCGCTCCTTGAGCGACACCACCTCGCCCTGGATCTCGTAGCCGCAGGCCGCGACGACGTTGAGGGCCTCGTTCAGCAGGAGCTCCTGGCCCTTGGCCAGCTTCTCGGCCTCGATCTCGGGGGCGACGTTCACCCGGAGCTTGCGGCCGCCGGTGAACACGTCGATGGTGCCGTCCTCGTGGGTGGTGAGGAAGACGCCGTACCCCGACGGGGGCGCCGTCAGCTTCTCGACCTCCTCCCGGAGGGCGACGATCTGCTCCCGCGCCTGCCGCAGGAGCTCCGTCATCCGCTCGGACTGCTCCCGTGACCGGGAGTACTCGGCCCGCGCCTCCAGGAGGTGGGCCTCGAGCTCACGGATGCGGATCGGGGCATCGGCGAGCTTGGAGCGGAGGGCTCCGGATTCTTCTTCGAGGAGCTTGACCTGCATCTGCAGCTCCCCGACTTCGCGCTCGTATTCCGCTAGGCGACGGTCGAATTCAGGCTGGCGAGGCATCCCTCCCCTACCTCCTCTCGGAACAAGCGGCCACGCTGCGACGGGTGGTCAGGGTCAAAGTATAGGGGGGTCTTCTGGCATTATCGGCCGATCGGCCCGTCCTGGTAAGAACTTTGGTGCCAGGATCTTGCGAGCGGTCGTGATGAATCCGGTGTGGGCGACCATCCTGTGCTCCGGTCGCACCGATCTGCCCTCGACGTGCCAGGGTCGCACCAGGGCCTCAAATGACGACACCAGCGTCCACGACGGGTCCCCGTGCAGCGCCTCGACGAGGCTGTGCACCTGCAGCACCGTCGGGAGGTAGGCGACGAAGACCCCGCCGGGCCGGAGGGCCGCTCCGGCGCCTTCCAGCGCCCGCCAGGGCTCCGGGACGTCGAGGACGATCCGGTCGATGTCGGTCTCCTCCACGGGCTCGTAGACGCTGCCCATCTTGATCTCGAGGTTCTCCGCCTTGCCGAGGAACGCCTCGACGTTGGCCCTGGCCAGCGCCGCAAAGTCCTCCCGAAGCTCGTAGGTCACCACCCTGCCTTCGGGGCCGACCGCCCGCAGCAGCGCCATCGTGAGCGCCCCGGAGCCCGCCCCGGCCTCGAGGACGTTCGCTCCCGGGTAGACGTCGCCGTGGAGCAGGATCATCGCCAGGTCCTTGGGGTAGACCACCTGCGCCCCCCGCTTCATCTTCAGGACGAACTCGGCGAACGTCGGGCGGAGCGCGATCACCGCGGCGCCGCTCGTCGTCCGCACCGTGACGCCCTCGGGCTGGCCGATCAGCAGGTCGTGGGCGACGATCCCGCGGTGGAAGTGGTACGACTGGCCCTGCTGGAGCGTGATGAGGTACCGCCGCCCGCGATCGTCCAGCAGGAGGACCCGCTCCCCCGGCTCGAAGCCCGTCACCGGCAGCTGAGCACCCCGACCAGCCGCCCCCCGTCGAGGACGACGAAGCGCCCGGCCGGGTTGGCTCCCACCCGGGCGGCGACCCACTCGTAGGGCTCGGCGGCATTCGCGACCATCTCCGGGGCCATCGGCACCATGACCTCCCCGGCCGTGAGCGTCGCCCAGCGCTCCGAGGGGACCGCCTCCATCCCCTCGAGGGTGAGGACACCTTCGATGCGCCCGGAGGGGCCGACCACCGGGAATGCCCGGTCCCGCAGCGCCCCGAGGCGGCGGTGGACATCCTCGTCGAGGTGGAGCCCGGTGGGGATCCACTCGGGCTGGGGGGTCATGAGCTGGCCCACGGTCATGCCCACGTGCGCCGCCAGGCCGCCGGCCGGTGCCTGGCGGTAGGCGGCGTGGGCGGACTGGTGGAGGAAGAACCCGATCAGGGCCAGCCAGATGCCGTTGAGCGGGAACCCGCCCAGGAAGGTCAGGCTCACGCCGGCACCGATCATCGCGACGCCGATGACCCGCCCCGCGGTCGCCGCCACCCTGGTGGCCTTGGCGAGGTCGTGGGTCCCCGCCCAGACCGCGGCCCGCAGCACCCGTCCACCGTCCATGGGAAAACCAGGAAGCATGTTGAACACTGCCAGCAGGAGGTTGATCGCGCCCAGGGTCCCGAACAGCGCAGCGCCCGCCAGCGCACCGAACTGGTCTGCCAGCAGCCCGAGGCCGAGCAGCAGCACCCCCAGCACGACGGACAGCGCCGGCCCGGCCAGGGCGATCTTCACCTCGTCGCCTGCCGAGTCGGGCTCCCGCGTGATCTGGGCGGCTCCGCCCAGGAGGAACAGCGTGATGCGGTGCACGGGGATGCCCTTGCGCTCGGCCACGACGGCGTGCGCCAGCTCGTGGGCGAGGACGGAGGCGAAGAAGAGAACGGCCCCCATGAGGCCGAGCAGCACCGCCCCGGGCCCCGAGAAGTTGGGCGTCCCCGTCGAGAAGCCCTGGCCGAGCAGGTAGGCGATCAGACCTGCGAGGACGAACCAGGACGGGTGGAGGACGATCTCCACCCCCAGGATCCTGCCGAGCCGGACACCCCGCCGATTCATCGTCTCTCCTTCCGCTGTGTTCCCAGCATACGGGCCCTCCCGGGAAACCAACCCCGGCGGCGGGCCCGATTAGCCCGGGCGTTGCGAACCGTCCGAGCTGTGGATAATATGCCGCTGGAAAAGGTGTCATGGGCCGGTCTTCCCCTCGTGCCCAAGGCGCCTTTTCTGTTCAGCCCATCAGGCCCTTCGCCTCCGATTGCCAGCGCCTGAGCCCCCGGTTCTCCGCCTGCAGCCGCGCCGAGAGGCCGCTGGCCTCGTCGAGCGCACGCTTCTGGGTGATCGCCCCGGGGTTCGACGCCATGACCAACGCCAGCGCCGCCGACTCGTCGAGGAGCTGTTCCTCGGCGACGAGACGGTTGAGGAACCCCATCCGGTAGGCCTCCTCGGCCCCGACGGTGCGGGCCGTCATCAGCAGGTCCTTGGCGTGCGAGAGCCCGATCAGGAGCGGGAGCCGGGCGGCCCCGGCCGGGACCCCGTAGGCGGCGCCCGGGAAGCGGATCGAGGTGCTCGGCGTCCCCACCCGGAGGTCGCACGCCGACGCCACCTCCGCCCCGCCGCCGATGCACCACCCCCCAATGGCGGCCACCGTGGGGAGCGGGTACGTCGCAACGAGCTCGTACAGCGTCCCGAAGAGGTCCATACGCTCGAGGGCGGCCGCCCGGTCGATGTCCTCGGAGACGTCCGCCCCCGACGAGAAGCAACGGTCCGAGCCGGTGACCACGACGGCGTCGGTGTCGGTGGCCTGCGCAAGACCCCGCAGCGCCCCGATCAGCGCCTGCAGCAGATCCGTGTTCATGGCATGGCGCACCTCGGGCCGGTGCAGCTCGACCACGGCCACGCGCCCGAAGTGCCGGCTCCGCACGACCTCGGTCACGCGTCGCAGCCTATCCCCAGCCGGGGTGGCAGGGATTTTGCTCGAGGTTTCGTAACTTTTGGTTCCCAGACGACGAATAGTTACGAAACCTCGGGGCAATCAGAAGCCGCTGTCCCGGAGGCGGGAGCGGAGGCTCTCCCGGTCGGTGACCTTGACGGCTCCCATGCCGGAGAGGACCCGGATCCGGATGACCGGCGCCCCCGGCGGCGGGGGTGGCCCGTCGAGCCGCAGGTGCTTGCCGCCGAGCAGCGACGTGCCCTCCAGTGAGATCTCGAAGCCCTTCGGCACCCGGACCTCGATGCTGCCCATCACCCGGGCGATGTTGATCGTCGTCACCGGCGCCTCGAACTGGGCCTTCGTGAGGTCGAGCCGGCACTTGCCCAGCACCGCCGTCCACCAGCTCTCGGCCGGCACCAACCAGCGGCCGTGGCGCCGCGTGGACCCCATCACCGCGATGTGCCAGCGCTTCGGCAGCGGGCCCACCACCCCGCCGGGTGGCGCCGGGAGGTCCTGGATCAACGGAAGCAGCTCACCCCTGGTCCGGGCCTTGAGGGCGGTGTCGAGGCGTTGCGACAGCTCCTCGAGGGTGAGCCGACCGTGGACGTGGGCCTCCTGAAGCCGGGCGCAGATGATCTCCCGGTCGGCGTCGGAGGCGAGGGTCGGGTCGCTCAGGGGGTCGACGGTGGCCATGGCTCGTGGGCCAACCTATTCGCTCCTGACGGGCGCGGCCCAGGCCTGCAGCAGCTCGCCCAGCTCGAAGGCCAGTTCCAGCGACTGGTTCCCGTTGAGGCGGGGGTCGCAGAGCGACCGGTACGAAGCCACGAGCTGGTTGTCGAGGATGTCGTCGCCGCCGCCCAGGCACTCGGTTACCTCGTCCGCCGTCAGCTCCAGGTGCACGCCGCCCGGGAACGTCCCCTCCAGCTCGTGGACGGCGAAGAACCCCTTGATCTCGGCGACGATGTCCTCGAAGCGGCGGGTCTTCACGCCGGCGGCCGTCGTGAAGGTGTTGCCGTGCATCGGGTCGCACACCCACAGCACCGGCCGGCCCGAGTCCCGGATCGCCCGGACGAGCGGCGGCAGCGCCTCCCGGACCGCCTTGGCGCCCATCCGGGCGATGAACGTCAGCCGGCCGGCCTCCCCGTCCGGGTCGAGGCGTTCGCAGAGCTCCAGCACCTCGGCGGGGGTCGCCTTCGGGCCGAGCTTGCAGGCGACGGGGTTCTTCAGCCCCGAGAGGAACTCGATGTGCGCGCCGCCAGCTTGCCGGGTCCGTTCCCCCGCCCACAGCAGGTGGGCGGAGCAGTCGTACCAGTCCCCGGTCAGGCTGTCCTGGCGGGTGAGCGCCTCCTCGAAGCCGAGGATGAGGGCCTCGTGGCAGGTGTAGAAGTCCACCTGGTGGAGGGACACATCGGAGGTCAGGTTGATGCCGCAGGCAGCCATGAAGCGCAGGGCGCGGTCGATCGCATTGGCGATGTCCTCGTAGCGGCGTCCCTGCGGGCTGGCCGCGACGAACTCCTGGTTCCACATGTGGACCTTGTTCAGGTCGGCGAAGCCACCTTTGGTGAAGGCCCGCAGCAGGTTCAGCGTCGATGCCGACTGGTGGTAGGCCCGCAGGAGGCGCTTGGGGTTGGCCCGCCGGGAGACGGGGTCGAAGTCGATGTCGTTGACCATGTGGCCGCGGAACGCCGGGAGCTCCAGCCCACCGACCAGCTCGTTCGCCGAAGAGCGGGGCTTGGCGAACTGCCCGGCGATCCTGCCCACCTTGACGATCGGCAGACCCGACGCGTAGGTCAGTACGACCGCCATCTGGAGGATGATCTTGAGCTGGTCGCGGATCGAGTCCGCGGAGAGGTTGTCGAACGACTCGGCGCATTCTCCCGCCTGGAGTACAAATGCTTCGCCCCGGGAAGCTGCTCCGAGGGCCGCCTTCAATGCCCGCGCCTCCCCTGCAAACACGAGGGGCGGTTGGTTCCGCAGCTCCTTCAGGGCGAGGTCCAGCGCACCGGGGTCGCCCCAGTCGGGCTGCTGGGCGGCGGGCAGCTCCCGCCACGATTCGGGGGACCAGGCTCTCGTCATGGGCTCTATGGTCGCGCGTCCGGGGTCGATGTGCCCCGGATCAAGACTGGTACCGCTCCTCGAGCGCCCGGTGGCCGGCGAGGTCGACGACCGGCTCGAACTCCGAGAAGGAGAGCAGGAGCTCGGGGTGCTCGCGCAGCGTCCCCTCCCGGCGGAGCACGGCGAAGGCCTCCCTGACCGCCTTGGCGGCGGCGAAGATCGCCGACAACGGCGTCACGATGAGGTCGTAGCCGAGGTCGTGCAGCTCCTTCGGCGTCAGCAGGGGCGTCCTGCCGCCCTCGATCATGTTGGCGACCCGGACCACCCCCTCGACCTCCTTGGCCACGCGCTCCAGCTCCCCGATGCCCTCGGGCGCCTCGACGAACACGGCGTCCACGCCGAGGTCCCGGGCTGCCTTGGCCCGGTCGATGGCGTCGTCGAGCGAGACGGCGGCCCGGGCGTCGGTGCGGGCGACGAGGAACAGGTCGACCCCCTGGCCCCGCAGGTCGAGGACGGCACGGAGCTTGGCCAGCCATTCCCCGGCGGGGACAACCTGCTTGCCGGCGAAGTGCCCGCACTTCTTGGGCCACTGTTGATCCTCCAAGAAGATCCCGGCCCCTCCGGCCCCCGCCAGCAGCCGGGCGGTCCGCATGGCGCTGAGCGGGTTGCCGTAGCCGGTGTCGGCGTCCACGATGACCGGCAGGTCGGTGGCGGAGCAGACACTGCGGGCGGCGTCGGTGACCTCGGTCTGGGTGAGGTAGCCGAAGTCCGGCAGGCCGAGGCGGGAGCCGGAGACCGAGTAGCCCGAGATGAACATGACCTCGAACCCCGCCTCGGTGGCGAGGCGCGCCGTCAGGGCGTCGTAGACGCCCGGCATGTTGATGGTCTGCCCTTCCGCCAGCAGGTCACGGATCTGTTGCGCTGAACCCGCCATCTCTTCCTCCCGAATCCTCCCCAAGCCGGATGCGGCTGGAATCGTAGCCCTCGTCCGGTACAGTTGCCGGAGGGGAGCCGGGAAGCCTGGTCGGCAGCGGACAAACGCGACCGGAGGTGACCGGCCAGGTGGGACAGCCCTACGAGCAGGTGTACCCGGCCCCCGATGACGGAGCCCGGCGGCGGAACCATGTGCGCCTGCCGAGCCGGCGGCGGGAATCGCTCCGCACGACCCTGTGGTTCGTCCCGGCGGTGCTCGTCGCGGTGGCAGCGCTCGCGTTCCTCCTCACCTACGCGCTCGACCAGGCCGCCTACAACGGCACCATGGCCCTGCCGTGGTGGATCCGCACGGGGAGCGCGGATGCCGGGCGGCAGATCCTCACCGCCATCGCTGCCGCGGTCATCACGGTGGTGGGCGTCGTCTTCTCCATCACCATCCTGGCCCTCACCCTCGCCTCCCAGCAGTTCGGCCCGCGGATGCTCCGCAACTTCATCCGGGACCGGGGCACGCAGTTCACGCTGGGAGCCTTCGTCGCCACGTTCGTGTACGCCGTCATGGCCCTCGGGTCCATCACCACCGGGCGCCGGGGTGAGTTCGTCCCCCACATCTCCATCACGGTCGCCCTGGGGCTCATCCTGGCCGACATGGGGGTGCTGATCTACTTCATCCACCACATCGCAGAGTCGATCCAGCTGCCGGAGGTCATCGCCGGGATCGCCGCCGACCTGAGCAACGCCATCGACGCCGAGTTCCCGGAAGCGGAGCACCCTGGGGGAGGTGCCGAGCCCGAGGCCCCGGACGGCCCACCCCTGGAGGAGCTGGTCGCCAGCATCCGGGACGAAGGAGTCCCGGTGCCGGCGACCGAGAGCGGCTACCTGCAGTTCGTCGGCTACGCCGAGCTTGCGGGCATCGCCGAGGGCGCCGACGCGGTCGTGCTGCTGGCGCACCGGCCTGGCCACTTCGTCATCGCCGGCAGGCCGTTCGCCACGGTCTACCCCCGCCAGGCGGCGGGGAGGGTGGCCGCGGCGCTCGGCAAGGCCCATGCGACCGGCCCCCACCGGACCCTCAGCCAGGACCCGGTGTTCGCCATCGACCAGCTGGTCGAGATCGCCATCCGGGCGCTGTCCCCGGCGGTCAACGACACCTTCACCGCCCTCACCTGCATCGACTGGCTCTGCGACGGGCTCTGCAAGCTGTCGGGGCGGAAGCTCTCCGAAGGCGTCTACCGTGACCGCCTCGGACGGATCCGCCTCATCGAGGCGGGGCCGAGCTATGCCCGGATGGTCAACCGGGCCTTCGACAAGATCCGCCAGGCGGGCCGGGGCATGCCGGCGGTTGCGATCCGCCAGGTCGACGGGCTGGCCCGGGTGATGGAGTACACCAGGGACCCCGCCCGACGGGCGGTGCTCGTCCGTCAGGCCGAGATGATCGTCCGGGCCGTCGACGAGGCGGTCCCCGAAGCCGAGGACCGCGTGCTTGTCCACGCGCGCCACGCCGACGTGTTGGCCGCCGCCGCGCGCCACGACGCCTGAGGGGCGGGACCAACTCTCCCTCCTGCTACGATTCCGCCCGGCATGGCCGAGCCCGGCAACGACACCGTGCCCGCAGCGTCGGGCGAGCCCGCCTACGTCGAACCGATCGTCAAGTACTACGACGGCACGTGGTTCGACTACCGGGTGGTGTGGATGCGCGGCCTGGGCATGCACTGGGGCTACTGGGACGACCAGACCCGCACCCACGCCCAGTCGCTCACCAACATGACCCGGGCGCTGGCCGGGCGGGCGTCCATGCGGCCGGGCATGAGGGTCCTCGACGCCGGCTGCGGCGTCGGCGGCCCCGCACTCTGGCTCGCCGAGACCTACGGCGTCGAGGTCCTCGGCGTGACGCTCTCCGAGGCCCAGCTCGCACGGGCACGGAAATACGCCGCCCGGCGCAAGCTGGAGCACCTCGTGCGCTTCGAGATCGCCGACTTCACCGCCCTGCCCTACGACGAGGGCAGCTTCGACGTCGTGTGGGCGCAGGAGAGTGTCTGCCACGTGCCGGCCGCCGCCAAGCAGCTGTTCCTGAAGGAGGCCAGCCGCGTCCTGAAGCCCGGCGGGAGGATGCTGATGGAGGACTGGTTCCGCATCGCCCGGCCCTACACCTCGGACAACGAGACCCTGATGCACGAGTGGCTCGAGGGCTGGGCCATCGACGACCTGGCGACCACCGACGAGATCACGGGGTGGAGCCGCGACGCCGGCTTCACCGACGTCGACCTCCGCAACATCACGCCGTTCGCGTTCCGCTCCATCCGCCGGCTCCACCGCCTCGCCCGGTGGCTCGGCCCAGGCGGCCTCATCCTGAAGGCCCTCCACCTCCGCACCGATGTCGAGCAGGCGAACCTCCGCAGCGCCAAGTTGCAGTGGGCCGCCTACCAGCGCAACCTCTGGCTGATCGGCCTCCTGGCGGCGACCAAGCCGAGCTAACCGCGGGGCCGCGGCACCTGGACGTAGCCGTGTTCGACGTACCAGGCCAGGGTCCGCCGGAACGTCTCCTCGATCGGCGTGTAGGTGAGGCCGAGCTCGCGCGTCGCCCTGGAGCCGTCGTACTCGTGCCCGTGGGCGATGGTCCGGGCCTGTTCCCGGCAGAAGGGTGGATGCTTGTGGAGCAGGCGCGACACCATCTCGACCCCCGCCGCGGCCGCCCACGCCACGCCGGGTGGGAGCGTCCGCACCCGGTGGGTGATGCCGCCGACCTCCGAAAGGATCCGCAGCGCCTCGGCGCTCGTGAGGGCGGCTCCGTTGAGGACGTAGCGCTCGCCCGCAAGCCCCCGCGTCTCCGCAAGGAGGTGGCCCGCCGAGCAGTCTGCGATGTCGACGAGGCTGAGCCTGGTGTCGACGAAGAACCTGAGCCGGCCGTTCAGGTAGTCGATGAGGAGGCGCGCCGTGCCCCCCGTTCGCCCCGGGCCCTGCACCGACGACGGGTTCACCGACACCACCTCGACGCCGTACGCCGGCCCGGCCCCGAGCACCGCCAGCTCCGCCTGGTACTTGGAGCGCTCGTATGCCGACAGGAACTCGCCCCGGTGGACGGCGTCCTCCCGTCCGACGGTGCCGGGGGCCTCGCCGAGGGTCGACGCCGACGACGTGTAGACGATCCGGCGCACCCCCGCCCGGGCCGCCGCCCGCACCACGGTGAGCGAGCCCTGGACGTTGACCCGGAACAGCGGGGAGGGGTCGGCGAGGCAGAACGCATTCATCCCGGCCGCGTGGTAGACGACCTCGCAGCCGGCCATCCCCGACGCCAGCGCATCCTCGTCCAGTACGTCGCCGGGGACCGGGGTGGCGCCGAGGCCCTCGAGGGCGGCGGCGGCCGCCGGGGACCGGGCCAGGGCCACGACCTCACGGCCCTGGCCCACCAACGCGCCGAGCACGCCCCGGCCGACGAAGCCGCTCCCGCCCGTGAGGAAGACCTTCGGCGCAGCAGCGTCGCTCACGTGCCGGTCCGCCCGGTCAGCTCACCCCAGAAGCGGACCAGGTACTCGGCGGCCGAGGCGACGGTGACGGCGGCGGCGGCGAGCATCACCCACTGATCGACGAACAGGGGCCCGGCCGGGTGCGGGTAGCGAACGATCGCCAGCAGGATGCCGGCGAACTGCACGTTGGCCTTGAGCTTGCCCCAGATCGACGGCGGGAAGGGCGTTCCGGCCGCCACCACCACACCCCGCAGGCCCAGGATGAGGAACTCCCGCCCGATGAGGATGGCGGTGATCCACACCGAGACCCGTCCGACGGCCACGAGGGCCACGAGGACGCCGGACACGAGGAGCTTGTCGGCGGTCGTGTCGAGGAAGGCGCCCATCGTCGTGGTGAGCCGCCACCGCCGTGCCAGGTAGCCGTCGACGAAGTCGGTGGCCGCGGCGACGGCGAAGAAGCCCGCAGCCACCCCGTAGGCGTAGCGGTGCCGGGGCCCCGCCAGGACGAGGAGCATGACGAAGGGGACGAGGAGGATCCGCAGGAATGTGATGTTGGTGAGGAGTGCCGTGCCACGCATCTGCTCCCGGCTCAACGGTGGGTGCCGTTCGCACTGTCCGAGCGGTCGTCCGGGGCACCATCGGTCTCCGGCATCTGCCGGGTCCCCATCTGGGGGCGCCGGGCACCGGGGTCGGCCCCGAGGAAGCCCGCAGCAAGCCTGCGGACGTCCTCCGCCGAGTCGAGGGTGAGCGCTTTGGCGGCCAGCGCGCGGGCCGCGGTGGTGTCCAGTCCCCGGATCGACTCCTTGACCCTGGCGACATCGTCGGGCGCCACCGCCAGCTGGCGGACACCGAGGCCCACGAGCAGCGCCACGGCTGCAGGGTCGCCACCGGCGTCTCCGTGGACAGCGACGGGGGTGCCCGATGCCTCCTCGACCATCCGCCGCAGCTCGTCCAGCACTACGGGTTCGAGGTAGTCGGCATGACCCTCCGGGCTCACGCCCGCGACGTCGAGGGCAAGGGCGCCGGCGTCGACGACGAGATCGGCGGGGTCGGCAGGCAGCGCAAGGACCTCCACCCGTTCGCCGTCCCTCGTCACCGCCGGCTCGCCGGCCCGGGTGCGCGCCCGCGTCGCGGTGGCCTCGAGCACGGAGACCCGGAAGCGGTAGGCGGCCCCGATCTCGCGCGACGCCTCGCCGTAGAGCAGGCCCGCCTCCCCGTCGATCAACAGCTCCATCCCTTCCGGCACGCCGAGGACCGCCTGGCCGAGCCCCGTGACAGCCGGGATGCCCTTGGAGCGGGCGACGACGGCGCCGCGCGACGTCGGGGCGCCTGCGGCCGACGCCACGCCGAAGACCTGGGAGGGGTCGAGGAGCGCTGCCTCGCCGGGCGTGAGGTCGGCCACGATGAGGATCCCGGCCCCGGAGAAGCCGCCGGGGCCGGCGAGGCGCGCCTCGCCGTAGGCGACGCCGGGGGCCGCCGGCAGCCCTTCGAGGCAGAAGGGCTCGGAAAGGGAGGGTGGCGCCTCAGGTACCGCGGCAGAGCTGCCTGGCTGAGGCGAGCGCCGGTCCAAGTGCCTGGTCTTCGGCTCCAGGGCGCGCCGGGCCTGATCCGCAACCTCGGCCAGCGCGCTCCCCGCGGCGGCAGCCACAGCGGCGATGACGGCTCCCTCGGCCAGCGGGCCGTCGCTCAGCACGACCTGCTCCCCGCGGCCGTTGCCGAGCAGCTCCAGTGCCGCCTCGGCCGACAGGACGGCGCTGCCGAGGTCCATCAGCACCAGCACCCCGTCCCCGGACCACGCCCGCTCGATGGCCGCCGCAATGAGGGTGGCGCTGGTGCCGAGCGCATCCCCGCCCTCCAGACCGCCCGCCGCCTCGATCGCCACCTCGGCACCCCCCATCTCCCGGGCAAGCTCGACGACCCCGGCGGCGAGGCGGGAGCTGTGGGAGACGACGACGATGCCGATCATCCCGATAAGGCTAGTGGATACACGCTCCGGGACCACGCCGGCTTGGGGCAGCGGCCGGCGAGGTTTAGGCTCCCGGGGTAGCCATGCCTGCCTCCCATCCCGCTCCCCGACGCCTCGCCGCGGTTGCCGTCCTCCTCACCATCGGCCTGGCAGCGTGTCCGGGGAAGTCGCAGCACGCCGCCACCTCCCCGACCCCGACGGCCGGCACCACCGGTACGCCGACCGCGACCGCCACCCCAGCCGGTTCGGCCTCCCCCACCGCCGTCGCCTCGCTCCAGGCCCGGAGCGCTTCGCTGTCCCTGCCCGCCGCCCGGTACCGCACGACGGGCGCGGCCATCGGCAGCGATCTCTACGTCCTGGGCGGGCTCGACGCCGCCGGAGCGCCCACCGACGACGTGGAGCGGGTCCAGCCGTCCGCCTCCAAGGTGAGCCTTGCAGGCCACCTGGCGACCCCGACTGCGGGCGGAGCCGCCGTGGCCTCCGGCGCCAGGATTCTCGTGTTCGGGGGAGGGGGCGGCGCACCCCTGAACCTCGTCCAGCTTTTCGACCCTGCCACCGGGACGGCGGCAAAGGCGGGGGCGATGCCCCACCCACGCACCGAGGCCACCGCCACGCAGGTCGGCAACGAGATTATCGTCCTCGGCGGCTTCGACGCCACGGCGGCCGTGCCGGAGATCCTCGCCACCGCGGACGGCTCCTCGTTCCACGTGGTCGGCAGGCTCGTCACGCCGGTCCGGGCCCCCGCGGTGGCCTCGGTGGGAACGACGGTCTACATTTTCGGCGGCGTCGTGTCCGGCCCCGACTACACCGGCACCTTCAGCCCCGCCGTCCAGAGCTACAACATCTCCACCGGGCTGTCGAAGACGGTCGGCACGCTTCCGGCCCCGCTGGCCCACGCGAAAGCCTTCGCGCTCGGCGACCAGGTCTACGTCATGGGCGGTTCCACCCCGAACGGGCCGAGCGCCGCCATCCAGCGCTTCGACCCCCGCAGCGGCGTGCTGAACCCGGCCGGCACGCTCCCCGGGCCGGTGGCCGACGCCGCGGCTGCCACCGTCGGGAGCACGTGCTACCTCGCCGGGGGGATCGCCGCCAAGCCCCTGACCGAGATCGTGGCCGTGAGCCCGGGCCGCTAGGGACCACGACCTAGTAGCCTCGGCGGGCCTGCGCCGCCTCGATGATGCGGCCATGAGCCCGAGCAGTCTCTCCGGGTCCCTGAGCTGTACCCCCGTGATCGGGACGATCGTCCAGCCCTCCCCGAACAGCTCGAGGTTGCGTTCCACGTCGGCGGCGAATGCCTCCAGGCTGGAGTGGTGCCGGTAGCTGTGCGCCTCGAAGCCGACCGACACGGGAGGCGGGTAGGCGACATCCGGGTACCGCCACCGCCCGTTGGCCAGCTGGACCGGGTACTCGAAGAACGGCTCGGGAAGGAGCCCGGCCTTGTAGCCGTCCAGGG
>JAOPZY010000248.1 GCA_025963875.1 Actinomycetota bacterium | reverse complement strand
GGCGCCGGGCGAGCTCCCGGAGCGCGTTGAGGCCTCCGATGCCCGGCATGATGAGGTCGAGGACGAGCACGTCGGGATGGAGTTGCTCGACCATGCCCCCGACCTCGGAGCTGTTGCCGGTCTGGCCGACGACCTGGAAGTCTCCCTCGGCTTCCAGCATCGCCCGCAGCCCCTCCCGGACCACCGGGTGGTCCTCGGCGAGCAGGACGGACAGGCTCACTCGCTCACCCCGGCGCCCGCAAACTCGGGAAGCCCGGTGGGCGGCCCCGCGGGCAGGCGTGCAATCACCCTGGTCCCCTTCCCCGGAGCGGACTCGACGCGGAGCTGGCCGCCCAGCAGGCGAGCGCGTTCCTGCATGCCCCGCAGGCCGCTGGTCGTGTGGGCGCGGATCGACCGGGGGTTGAAGCCGACGCCCTCGTCCCGCACCTCGATGAAGAGCTCGTCGGCCTCCGCCAGGCACCGGACGTCGGCCCGGTCGGTCGAGGCGTGCCGTGCGACGTTGTTGAGGGCCTCCTGCACGATGCGGTAGCCGGCGGTCTCGACCTCCCAGGAGAAGCGCCGGTCGAGGCCCTCGTGCTCGAGGTCGACCTGCAGGCCGGTCTGCGCCGAGTGCACGTGCTCCATCAGCCACAGCAGCGCCGGGAGCAGCCCGAGGTCGTCGAGCATGGCCGGCCGAAGGGCCAGCGAGAAGTCGTGGACGCGGGTCACCAGCTCCCCCATCCCTGCCCTCGCCTCGGCGAGGGCCGCTCGGAGGTCCGGCGGTGCCTCCCGTTCGAGGTTCGCCAGGCTGAGCGCCAGCCCGGTGAGGGCCTGGCCCACCTCGTCGTGCAGTTCCCGGGCGATACGGCGGCGCTCCGCCTCCTGCGCCGCCACCACGACCCGAGAGTGGGCTTCGAGCTCCTCGCGCAGCTCCCGCTCCCGGTCCCCGGCCCGCCGCAGGGCGTCCTGGATCCCCTTGCCGACGATGGCCTCGGCAAGGACGTTGGCGACCGCCTGCAGGAAGTGCACATCGTCACGGCTGAAGCGCCGGTGGTGCACCGTGTGCGTGGACAGGACACCCCAGGGGCGTTGCTCGCCCCGGATCAGCACGCTCATACCGCTCGTCACCTCGCCATCGGTGAGAGGAAGGGGCGGGTTCGGGAAGCGGGACTCCGAGCCGAAGTCCTCGACGATGACCGGCATGTCGGAGACCAGGGTGAACCCGGCCTGGGAGCGCAGCCGCAGGTCGATCGTGGTGTGGCCACCGGGCGCCTCGTCCCATCCCACCCCGGCCCTGACGTTGAAGCCGCGCCCGTCCGGGGCCAGTTCGAGTACCCGGGCGAACTCGATGTCCAGCGTCCGGGTGAGCACGGAGACGGCCTCGTCCATGAGACCCGCCAGATCGATGCCGGCAAGGGCCCGCTGGCCGAGGTCGACCAGGGCAGCCTGCTGGAGGGTACGGGTCTTCAGCTCGTCTTCGAGGCGTTCCTGCTCGGAGCGGTCGCAGAAGATGCCGATGCTCTCGACCTTGCCGCCGACCTCGATGGTCCCGGCGGCGGCCTCCAGGGCCACCCGCTCCCCATTCTTATGGACGAGGGTCCATTCGAACTCGTGCATGAGCTTGAATTCGAACTGGGGGACGGACGGGGCCAGCTCGCCCTTTCCCCCACCGCTGCCGTTCGTCGCCGCGCAGAGATGGGCCGGGCGGCGCACGCCGAGCTCCTCGGGCGTGTAGCCGATCATGTCGCAGAACAGCGGGCTGACGTAGATCGGGGTGTCGTCGTCCCACACGACCACGCCCACGCCGAGGTCGCTCAGGATCTTCGGCAGGTTGCCCAGCCAGGCCGGCCCCTCAGCCTCGTCAGCCGGCCTCCCGGGCGGCAGGGAAGTGACCAGCGTCGTGGTCCCGCGCACCGACAAGGCTGGCGCACCCGCCAGCTGATCCCGCTTGGCGGCGGAGACCCTTCGATTGGCAGCCGAGCCGCTCAAACTTGCGCCGCACCCCTCTACATCTGCAGTGGCCCCGAGCGCCGGCTCCCAGGACCCTCCACTGAATTTTCCAGCTTTTAATTCCTGTTGGCCTGCACGTTCCACACCTTCCCCTACCTTCCACCGGATGACTCACCCCGTCAAGGTGCTCCTGGGGCAAAACATCCGAACATCTCATACCCGTCCTCAATGCGAGCCCTTCCGGCAACGGCATGCATGTTACTGGTTCGTTTCCTACGTAGAGGTACGGATAGAGATTCAGTAAAGACACGGATGGATTGGTCGAAGTGTCGGCTAGAGAATGAGCCCGAGGTCCCTGGCCTGGGACGCGTGCAGCTTGATCGGGCGCAGCCACCGCCCGGATCCAGGCGGCAGGCGCCGGGGCTAGGACCTCGAGAGAAGTGTCGCTTCAAGCTCGATCGGGCGTCTGAGCAGACGTCCAGAAGGAGGTGAAGTGGATGGCAGCAGCGGCAAGGCGTGGCAGGCCCGCACCCGCGAAGGAGGCAGAGGCTCCAACGGTACACATCCTCTGGATCAACGGGGGTCTGTCGTGCGACGGTGACTCGGTGGCGCTGACGGCGGCCACGCAGCCGAGCATCGAAGAGATTGTGCTGGGCGCGCTGCCCGGGCTTCCGAATCTGGCGGTGCACTGGCCGCTGATCGACTACGAGTGTGGACCCCAGGAAGGGGCCGACACCTTCATCGAGTGGTTCTACAAGGGTGAGCGGGGCGAGATCGACCCCTTCGTCCTGGTCGTGGAGGGGTCCATCCCCAACGAGGCCATCAAGAAGGAAGGCTACTGGTGCGGGTTCGGCAACAACTTCGAGACCGGCCAGCCCATGACCACCTCCGAGTGGCTGGACCGCCTGGCCCCCAAGGCCCTGGCGATCGTGGCAGTCGGAACCTGCGCCACGTACGGCGGCATCCACGCCATGGCCGGCAACCCGACGGGCGCCATGGGCGTCCCGGACTACCTCGGCTGGGGCTGGAAGTCCAAGGCCGGCATCCCCATCGTCTGCATCCCGGGCTGCCCGGCGCACGGCGACAACATGTCGGAGACGTTCCTCTACCTGCTGTACATGGCCACGGGCCAGGCGCCGATGATCCCCCTCGACGAGGCGCTGCGTCCCCGCTGGCTGTTCGGCGCCACGGTCCACGAGGGCTGCGACCGGGCCGGCTACTACGAGCAGGG
>JAOPZY010000193.1 GCA_025963875.1 Actinomycetota bacterium | reverse complement strand
CCATGGGCTGGCGCGCGGGGGCTGGCTGGCGATCCGGCGGATCGGGCGGTGCCATCCGTGGCACCCTGGGGGCATCGACCACGTCCCATCCGCCACTTCGCTGACAGCCACTTCGCTGACAGCCACTTCTGACGGAACCATTTCTCACAGAGCGGTGCAGTCCTAATGTTCACCCTTTTCCACGACCTGCTCGACCTCATGGGCAAGGGCCTCTCGTTCTTCTACGACCTGATCCCCAGCTATGGCCTGGCGATCATCCTGCTCACGGTGGCGGTGCGCCTCGTGATGCTGCCGCTGACGATCAAGCAGACGCGCTCCATGCAGGAGATGCAGAAGCTGCAGCCGGAGGTCAAACGCCTGCAGGCGAAGTACAAGGGCGGCGACCGCCAAAAGATGAACGAAGAGATGATGAAGCTGTACAAGGAGCACAAGGTCAATCCGCTGGGCGGGTGCCTGCCCCTCTTGTTGCAGTTGCCGATCTTCCTGGCCCTCTACCGGGTGTTCGCGGGGTGCGGGGCCCACCTGTTGCCCAAGGGGAAGGCGTGCCCAACCGCCATGGTGGGGACGAAGTATCTTCCGGGCGGCAGCGCCCTGACCAAAGCGATCAACGCTGGAAAGGCCGGCTTCCTCGGCATGAACCTGGGGCTGGCACCGATGGCGGCCCTGAGGGCGGCGGGCTCCTTCCCGGGGAGCATCGTCCACGTGCTGCCGTACTTCCTGCTCATCCTGCTGATGGTGTTCACCACCTGGTATCAGCAGAAGCAGATCCAGGCGGTGTCGACGGGCCAGCAGGCCCAGCAGATGCAGATGATGGGCAAGATCATGCCGTTGCTGCTGGGAGTCTTCTCGTTGAACCTCCCGGCCGGGGTGTCGATCTACTGGGTGGCGAGCAACATCTGGACGATCGCCCAGCAGCGCTTCATCCTGGGCAAGACGGCCATGGCGACGAGCCCGGCGGGCGGGGCCGGACCTGCCGCGGCAAGCGACGCCGGCACCAGGCCGGCCAGGCCGGCCAAGGGCTCGGATGCGCCGGCCAAGAGCGGCGGACTCATGGCCCTGCTGCGCCAGCAGAAGGCAGACGCCGCGGCTGCCGCAACCAAGGACAAGCCGGTAGCGGACAAGCCGGTGGCAAGAGCCAAACCCACGGCGAACAAGTCCGCGGCCAAACCTGCGGGGAACAAGCCCGCGGCGAAGCCGAAGCCTCCGGCGGCGGGGTCCAAGCCCCCGGCCAACCGGCCCAAGGCCCCGGCACGGGCCCCGAAGCCAGCCGCGGACGAGGACGAGGTCAAGGCCACTGCCGACGGGAAGGCGGACGGTACGGCGGCTCAAGGCAACGGCACGCCCAAGGAGACGACCACTCCCGCCACTCCCGCAAAGACCAACGGCAAGACCCCGTCTGCGGGCGGAGGGAAGCCTGTCGGTGCCGGCTCCTCGGCCAGACCCCGGAATACCAGCGCGAAGAAGCGACGCCGCAGATGAGCGCCATCGACGACGCGGGGACTGAGCACGTGATCGGTGAGGAGGAGGTGACGCCGGCAGCGGGAGGTGCGCTCCCGGAGAATGGTGGGGACCCCGCCTCGATTCCCCTGTCCGCTTCCGCTTCGGGCGAGGCTGTCGGTCCCGGCGAGGCCGTCGATTCCGAGCCAGACGAAGAGGAGAGCGAAGAGGACCGCCTCGCCATGGCGCAGGAAGATTCCCTCGACTTCATCGAGGGTCTGCTGGAAGCTATGGACGTGGATGGCGAAGCCAGTGCCGAGATTCGGGACCGCCGCGTGTACGTGTCGGTGGAAGGCCAGGAAGCCGCCATCCTCATCGGGCATCACGGGCAGACGCTCGATGCCATCCAGGAGCTCCTCCGGAGTGCCGTGCAACGGCAGGTACGGGCGCGGGTGTGGGTGACCCTGGACGTGCAGGGGTACCGGGAGCGTCGGAAGGAGGCCCTGCGGGAGCGGGCTCGGGAGATGGCTGCGCGCGCCCTCGACGAAGGCGAGATGGAGCTGGAGCCGATGAATGCGTTCGAGCGCAAGATCGTCCACGACGCGGTGGGAGAGATTACGGGTGTCACGAGCTTCAGCGAAGGCGAGGAGCCCTACCGCCGGGTGGTCATCGCCCCCGACGAGTAGCCGGATCCAAGCAAGAACGCGTCGTGTTCCACGGGAAACATAACCTTTCAGCGTCTCGCAGTGCCCTTCGCGTCGTGTTCCACGGGAAACGTCGCGTCTGGTGGGCGGTATTTTCACGCTAAGTTCGTAGCAAATCCGTAGGAGGCTTGCCTGGCTGCGTATCATTGGCGTGCCGTGGCCGAGAGAGCCAATCCGAGCTTGCGCGGGAGTGATCCTTGCTGACCTCCGTCGAAGAACCTCAACCCATCCCCGCCCCTGCTTCCTCCCCGCCCCGGGTCGCGAGGGTCATCGCCATCGCGAACCAGAAGGGCGGTGTGGGGAAGAGCACCACTGCAGTCAACCTCGGCGGTTGGCTGGCGCTCGAGGACTACCGGGTGCTCATTGTCGACCTGGATCCGCAGGCAAACGCCTCGACTGGTGTCGGCGTGGACCCCCGACGGGCTCCTGCCACCGTGTACGACGTCCTCGTGGACGAACGCCAGGTGGAGGACGCCATCGAGCCGACCGCGGTCAAGGGGCTGTTCTGCCTCCCGTCCAACATCGACCTCGCCGGGGCGGAGATCGAGATGGTCCCCATGCTGTCGCGGGAGATGCGACTCAAGCGGGCACTTGCTCCGATCCTTGAGCAGTTCGACTTCATCCTGATCGACTGCCCGCCGTCGCTGGGCCTCCTCACAGTGAACGCACTCGTCGCCGCCGGCGAGGTCCTGGTGCCCATCCAGTGCGAGTACTACGCCCTCGAGGGGGTGGGCCAGCTTCTGAAGAACGTCCAGCTGATCCGCTCAAGCCTGAACGCCGGCCTGCGTCTTGCGGGCATTGTCCTCACGATGTACGACGCCCGCACCAAGTTGGCGGAGGAAGTGGAGAACCAGGTGAGAGGCCATTTCTCGGGACGGGTCTTCAAGTCCGTCATCCCCCGAAGCGTCCGGCTTGCCGAGGCGCCATCGTTCGGGCAGCCTGCCGCCCTCTACGACCCGAAGTCGAAGGGAGCGCAGGCCTACCGGCACCTTGCGTTGGAGGTGTTGGGGAAACCGGACCCGTCGGCGAAAAGCCCCGCCCTCGCCCCCACCTCCGTGGAGCCGGCGAGGTCCGCCGTCGCTGCCCCACCGGCAGAAGGCCCGGCCGACGCTCCAATGGATACCCTCGCCAAGGCCACGGAGGAGTTCGAGGCCTCCCGGACCTCGTTCCGGACGTCCTTCCTTCCTGAGGACGAGTCCGAGCCACGCCCTGACGACGGGCCAACGCCTGCGGAGGATCCGCACCCGGCACCCGACGAAGCCCCGCCGGAAGCATCGACGGCGTACGCCCACCATTACGACGGCGACCACGAACGAGGAGGAGACGCATGACTGGACGGACCGGCCTGGGCCGAGGTCTCGGAGCGCTGATCCCCACCGGCGCGAGCGTGATGGAGGAGCTTCCCACGTCCTCGGTCGTCCCGAACCCGCGCCAGCCCCGCCAGACCTTCGACGACGAGGCTATCAGCGACCTTGCCGCCTCCATCCGCCAGGTCGGAATCCTGCAGCCGGTGGTGGTCCGCCCCGCAGGCGACGGGACGTACCAGCTCGTCGTCGGCGAGCGCCGCTGGCGGGCTGCCCGGCGTGCCGGCCTGGCGCTGATCCCGGCGCTCGTGATCGAGACCGACGAGCAGGGGGCCCTCGAGCGGGCGCTGGTCGAGAACGTCCACCGCCAGGATCTGAACGCCGTCGAGGAGGCCGCCGCCTACCAGCAGCTCATCGACGAAGCCGGCCTGACGCACGAGGACCTCGCCGAGCGCCTGGGCCTCTCGCGGCCGACGGTGACCAACGCCCTGCGGCTCCTCGACCTCCCTCCTTCGGTCCAGCGCCTGGTCGTCGACCGCAAACTGTCGGCCGGGCATGGCCGCGCGCTGCTCGGCCTGGCCGGCCATCCGCTGCTCGAGCGCGTCGCCCAGCGGGTCGCGGCGGAAGGGATGTCGGTCCGGAAGACCGAGGAGGTCGTGCGCGGCTACCGGCTCAACCTGCCGCACGACACCCCCAGCGTGCCGAGGGCCCGGCCCGCGACGCTCGACGACATGGGCGAAGCCCTCTCGGAGGCCCTCCAGACCAGGGTCCGGGTCACCATGGGAAAGCGCAAGGGCCACGTGGTGATCGAGTGCGGGTCCCGCGACGACCTCCAGCGCGTCTGCCAGGGGCTCCTGCGCCGTACCGATGGCCCGGAAGCCGGCCAGGGCCCAGAACTGGTCGACCCCGACTCCCTACCGTCCGTATCCGCCTCCGCCCCTGTAGGCCCCTTCGGCGAGGACGTCCCCTACCCGGAGATCTAACCGGAATCCACTGCGGCCTTCACAGAAGTTAGTCCGGTTTCGCGCGGATACGCGCGATTGCGGACCAACCTCGGTTTGGCTGGGGACCGGTTCAACTGATCGCCGGCCCGGCCACCCCGAAGTAGGTCCCGACGGCCCGCACCATGGCCAGGACGATTGGTTCGGCCGTACGGGGAGCCGAGAGCATCTTGGCCTCGTCAGGGTTGGTGATGAACCCGGGCTCCACGACCACCGCCGGCATCCGCGTCTCCCGCAGGATCGGGTAGGCCTTGCCGTGGGAGCGGCAGTCCACCAGGCCGCACCGGACCAGGTGATCCTGCAGGAGATCCGCAAGGTGCTCACCAGGCTCCGAGGCGATGCCTCCGTGCTCCCAGTAGTAGGTTGCCGCCCCCTGGGCCATCTCGTTGGGATGGGCGTTGAGGTGCAGCGAGATCAAGAGGTCGGCCGCAGCCTCGTTGGCGCGCCGGGCACGTTCGGAATCAGTCGGGCCGTCGTGGGGCCCCCTCGTGAGGGTCACCTCGGCGCCCTCGGCCTCCAATCGCCCCGCCAGCTGCGTCGCCAGGGGGAACACCAGGTCGGCCTCCGTCTCGCCGGACGGCCCGCGGCCCCCAGGATCGTCGCCTCCGTGGCCGGGGTCGAGCACCAATCGTTTGCCGGCCACACCCGGAGGGCCAGACCGCCGGGCTTCGCGCTCCCGGGTTCGGGGACCCAGCCCGGTTCGGGTGACCAAGCGGAGGCGACGGAAAGCCTTTAATGTCTCAAGACCAATAAGTCCGTCATCGGAGATCCCGAGGTTGCGCTGGAAGTCCATCAGTGCTGCGGCGGTGGCGCGGCCGTAGATGCCATCGTGCTTGCCGGCCGCGAATCCCAGAGCATTGAGGCGGGACTGCAGGTCCCGGACGTCATCGCCCCGCAGGTTGGGTTCCTCCAGGCGCAGGATTCGATCGCCGAGCGACCACGAGCTCTCGACCAGCACGCGCCAGGTGTTGTCGCCGACGATCCCGTCGACGTCGAGACCCCGCGACTGTTGGAAGGCGCGCACGGCCATCTCAGTGGCCGGACCGAAGTCGCCTCCCAGTTCCTGGGGGGCGATATCGATCCCCAGGCGCTCCAAACGGGCCTGGAGGTCCTGGACCGCGTTCGAGCGCTCTCCCCGGCGGATCAGACGCATTGGGAGAAGCCTAGTCCGCTGCGGCCTCGGGGGGCGCGATTGGCGCCCGGGCACTTAGAGGTGCGGCGTGAGCTGAGCGGAGATCGCGTCCCGCCTGCGGGCGCCGACGATGCGAGCCTTCTCCTCGCCGCCGGCGAACAGGAGCAGCGTCGGGATCGACATGACGCCGTAACGGGCGGTGGCCTGGGGGTTGGCGTCGATGTCGAGGCTGACGACCTTCAGCCGCTCGCCGAGCTCAACGGCCACTGCCTCGACTTCGGGACGCACGAAGTGGCAAGGCCCACACCACTCGGCCCAGAAGTCCACGAGCACGGGGGTTGGCGACTGCAGGACGTCGGCCTCGAAGTTGTGGTCCGTGATCTCGGTGATGTCGCCCATGTGACCCCTTTCCAATTGGTTGCCCGGTTGCTTCAGTGTCCTTTTGATTCCAGCCAGCGCTCGGCGTCGATCGAGGCCATGCACCCGGTCCCCGAGGCGGTGATCGCCTGGCGGTAGGTGTGGTCGACGACATCCCCCGCTGCGAAGACCCCCTCGACGCTCGTGCGCGTCTCGTACGGCGACTCGGGGTCCCAATCGGCGCTGAGGCCCTTGCCCACCACGATGTACCCGGCGGGGTCGAGCTGGAGCTTGCCCTGGAACAGCGAGCTGTTGGGAGTGTGGCCGATGGCGACGAAAAGGCCGCCGGCCGGGATGTCGGTCAGCTCGCCGGTCTGAAGGTTGCGCAGGCGAGCGCCCTCGACCTTGTGATCCCCGAGGACCTCGTCGACGGTGGAGTTCCACACAAACGAGATCTTGTCGCTCGCCATCGCCCGGTCCTGCATGATCTTCGAGGCGCGGAGCTGGTCGCGGCGGTGGATGACCGACAGCTTCGAGGCGAAGCGCTGGAGGAACAGCGCCTCCTCGATCGCCGAGTCGCCGCCCCCGACGACGAGCAGATCCTGGTTCTTGAAGAAGGCCCCGTCGCACGTGGCGCAGGTGGAGACCCCCCGGCCGAGCAGGCGCTGCTCCGACGTCAGTCCGAGCATCTTCGCCTTGGCACCGGTGGCGATGATCACCGCCTCGGCACTGAAGACGTCCTTGCGGACCTGGACCTTGAACGGGCGCTCCGAGAAGTCGACACCCGAGGCGTCGTCGGTGATGAACGTGGCCCCGAAGCGCTCGGCCTGCTTGCGGAAGAGGGCCATGAGGTCGGGGCCCATCACCCCGTCGGGAAAGCCTGGGTAGTTCTCGACGTCGCTCGTGATCATGAGCTGCCCGCCCGCGTCGAAACCTTCGATGACCAGCGGGCTCAGGTTGGCGCGCGCCGAATAGAGCGCAGCCGTCAGCCCGGCCGGCCCGGCTCCGATGATGATGACCTTGCGGTGTTCGCCCTCCATACCTGGCTGTAACTCCCTCGTCGTCTCCGGAATTCCCTCGACCCCAAAGCATATGTCGCGGCCCGGGCCCGAGGCTTGGGCCTGAGGACTCAGAGAGCCCCCATGTCTTCGGGATACCCTGATCGGCATGGCGCAATTGCTGCGACACTGCGTCAACCATCCGAGGCGCGAGACCCGGGTGGCCTGCGCGGCGTGTGGCGAGCCGATCTGCACGGACTGCATGCGGGAGACGCCGGTCGGGATGAAATGCCCCTCGTGTGCACGGATCTCCCTGCACGCCCGAGCGCTCGGCAAGCCGAGGCACTACGTCATGGCCTCGGCGGCGGGGCTTGTAGTAGCGACGGCCCTGGGAGCTGTCGTTACTATTGCCCATATCGGGTTCTTCGGGATTATTCCGGCTATCCTCATTGGGCTGGCCGTGGGCAAGGCGGTCGCCTGGGGGGCACAGGGCCACCGCCACCGCGGCTTCATGGCGATTGCCGCCGCGACGACCGTCCTGGGCCTGACCTTGGGCGAACTGCTCGCCGCCCCCCGCCACGGCGGTGCCGTGCTGGCCGCCTCGTTGCTCGGGCTGGTCTTCGCGGGGATTGCGGCCGCCTGGATGGCCGGGCACTGAGGGCGGGCCGATCGGCGGTCCCCTGTCAGAATGGCGCCATGAGCGACAAAGACTCCGGGGACCGCAGCCCCAACCGTCTCATCCACGAGATGAGCCCCTACCTCATCCAGCACGCCCACAACCCCGTCGACTGGTACCCTTGGGGGCCGGAGGCCCTCGAGCGGGCAAAGGCCGAGGACAAGCCGATCCTGCTGTCCATCGGCTACGCCGCCTGCCACTGGTGCCACGTCATGGAGCGGGAGTCCTTCGAGGACGTGGCCGTGGCCGCCTATATGAACGAGCACTTCGTCTGCATCAAGGTCGACCGGGAGGAGCGGCCCGACATCGACTCGATCTACATGGACGCGTTGCAGGCGATGACCGGCCAGGGCGGCTGGCCGATGACCATGTTCCTCACCCCCGACGCCGTCCCCTTCCACGGCGGCACCTACTTCCCGCCCATCGACCGCGGCGGCATGCCGGCATTCATGCGGGTCCTGCAGGGGGTGGCCGGCATCTGGCAGGACAAACGCGAGGAGGTGCGGAAGCAGAGCGGGGCGATCCTCGAACACCTGCAGGCGTTCGCCGACGCCGCCAGCGCCTCCGACGATCCCCTCGACGCGGGGCTGATCCACGAGGCCGTGGTCAAACTGGAGCGCACCTTCGACCGCGTCCACGGTGGGTTCGGCGCCAGCCCGAAGTTCCCGCAGCCGCCGGTGCTCGAACTGCTCATGCGGGCGGCCGCCTCCCCGTCGGAGGCCTGCTCGGAGAGCGCCCGCGACATGGTCGAGTTCACGCTGCGCCGCATGGCCCACCAGGGCATCTACGACCAGGTGGGCGGCGGGTTCCACCGCTACGCGACGGACCGGGCCTGGCTCGTGCCGCACTTCGAGAAGATGCTCTACGACAACGCCCAGCTTGCCCGGCTCTACACCCACGCCTACCAGGCCTGGAACCTGCCCCTCTACCGCCGCGTGGCCATCGAGACCCTCGACTACCTCCTCCGGGACATGCGCGACCCGGCCGGCGGCTTTTCCTCCAGCGAGGACGCGGACTCCGAGGGCGTTGAGGGCAAGTTCTACGTGTGGGACCACGCCGAGTTCACCGCCGTCGCCCCCGAAGCCGCCGGTTGGTTCGGCGTCAGCGAGCGCGGCAACTGGGAGGGGAAGAACATCCTCATCGCCG
Organism: Actinomycetota bacterium; assembly: GCA_025963875.1. Classification (GTDB taxonomy): domain Bacteria; phylum Actinomycetota; class CADDZG01; order JAHWKV01; family JAOPZY01; genus JAOPZY01. Next base: position 788 of record JAOPZY010000193.1, on the reverse strand, counting down.
CCTCAGACGATCCACCCGAGGACGCCCGCGCCAAGCTCCTGGAGGTTCGCTCCCGGCGGGTGCGACCCGGCCTCGACGACAAGGTCCTCACCTCCTGGAACGGTCTCGCCATCGCGGCATTCGCCGAGGCGGGCGCCGCCTTCGCCCGGCCCGACCTGGTCGAGGCGGCTCGAGCCGCGGCGGGATTCGTCCTCGACCAGATGCACAACAGCGACGGCCGGCTGCTCCACGCCTACAAGGGCGGGCGGGCGAGTGTGCTCGGGATGCTGGAGGACTACGCGTACCTCGCCGACGGCCTGTTCGCCCTGTGGGAGGCCACGTTCGAGCCTCGCTGGATCGAGGCGGCGCAGGAGCTTGCCGCACAGATGGTCGACCTCTTCTGGGACGAGCAGGGTGGGGGGTTCTTCACCACCGGCGCCGACCACGAGGCGCTCCTCGTCCGCCAGAAGGAGCTGGTCGAATCGGTCACCCCGAGCTCCAACGGCGTCGCCGCCCTGCTGCTCCAGAAGTTGGCGATCATCACCGGCGACGAAACCCAGGCCGACCGGGCCCGCCAGATCCTCCGCCTCGCCCGGACCCTCATGGAGCGGGCCCCGCAGGCCGCCCCGTCCTTCCTCTCCGCTCTCGACTTCCATCTCGGCCGCCCGAAGGAGGTCGTCATTGTGTCCGAGGCCGACGCCGCCGGGGGCGACGCCGAGCCGCTGTTGCGCGCGGTCTGGGACCGCTTCCTGCCCAACCAGGTCCTCGCCGGCGCACCGCCGGGCATCCACTCCCCCCTGCTGGAGGGA
>JAOPZY010000139.1 GCA_025963875.1 Actinomycetota bacterium | reverse complement strand
GCGGGTCAACACACCGAGCGCCACATGGTCGGACAACCGCTGGTCATCCCTCGGCTTGACCCACCCGGCTCGTGGCATGGCCGGCAGAATAACACAGATGTAACCTTAACTTATGGGTATTGGGTCTGAGCAAGAAATACGCTCCTCGCCGAAGCCTCGTAGCAATCTTCTTTGTGTAATTAACTGCCATTATCATAGTTATTCACACAAAGAAGCTCGGCGCCGCCATCCAAGCCGCCACTGGAGGGTCGCCTTCTCTCCCTACCGATCACCGTGAGTGATGAGGGCGTCCATTGGCCGCTCGACGGCGGCCACCTCACTCAGAACAGCGAGGAGCAGAAAAATAGAGGGGAATCCCTGATTGGCCGGCCTGACTCGCGGGCGTAGTGTGTCGCCATTGTGGCAATGACCAAGGCACTGGGGGGCACGGAGCGGGTCATGGCGGCCGAGGCACCCCCGGCCACTCCGGCCACTCCCTCCGGGACCGCCGGGCACGACTCCGCGATGACCGTATGGTCGCCGGTGCGGTGGTGGGGGGTCCCGATGCTGCGGTCCGCCTTCTTCGTCGTCCGTCACACGGGCCTCACCCTGCCGCTCCTGCGCAAGCTCTCGTTCATCGACTACGCCCGCTGGGCCATCGTGAAGAACTTCCCCACCGTCGGGCCGCCCCAGGGCCGCGACCCCCGCCGGCGCCACCACATGATGTTCGAGAGCAACTTCAACGGGACCTGGGACCAGTACATCGACGCTTTCGCCCAGGTCATGCCGAAGCGCTTCGGCTTCTTCTGGGGCAACTCGATCAACTTCCCCGGCCCCATGCCCACCGGCCCCTTCCGGGACTGGATCCACCGCCACCAGTTCGAGGTCCAGCACTACGCGAGCGCCGAGCCCGACGCCACGGCAACCGTCGTCACCTCGGCGTTGCACCTGGAACGCAAGCTCCGGCGCTTCGCCCGGCGGTCGAAGGACTGGGATGTCGAGAGGTTCCGCCGGGGCTACCAGCGACTGCTCACCAAGGTGGAGGCGGACCTGTGATGCCCCCGTGGTACCGCAAGGCACGGCCGGTCACGGTGATGTGCCCGGTCAAGCCCGGCTCCGTGGAAAGCCTGAAGGCCACGCTCGCCGGGTTGCCCCGTGGGGCGGAGAGCCCGCTCATGACCGGCAGGACCCACTTCGGGCGCTGGGTGGTGATCGAGCGCCTGCACGACGAGGACGGGATGGCGAGCAGTGACGAGCTGACCGTCCCCTACCTGCTGTTCACGTCGAACATCGACGGCGCCGTGGACACGTACCTGGAGGAGCTCGTGGCACGCCGCCCGGACGCCATGCACCGGATCTGGGGCCACTGCATCGGCTACCAACGCCCCGGCGACGATGTGGCCCTCATTGCCTACCTGCTCCGCAACCAGGTCCGCACCAACCTGTTCTTCTCGCCCTACCCCCGGGCCACCGTGCGAAGGGTGAGCTCGGCCGTCGACCTCCGGCGGTCGTTCATCGACCTCGCCAGCCGCACCGACGGCATCGCCCCGGGGGTCCTCCGGGCGGAGTTCCGGGCCTGGTACGACGATCAGCCGAAGAAGGTGACGCATTGACGTCGAAGGTCGATCTGCCTGACATCCAGGGCAACATCCTGCGGCCCTACGCGCTGAAGGAGGCCCGGTTCGTCTTCGTCCACTTCGACGACGCCGCCGCCGGGCGGGAATGGCTCGGGAGCCTCGTCGACCAGGTGACCACCGCGCAGCCGTGGCCGGACAGGGCGAGCAAGCCCGCCACCCTCAATGTTGCCTTCACGAGCAGTGGGCTGCGTGCACTGGGTCTCTCCGCCTGCTGCCTGGGGACGTTCTCCCAGGAATTCCAGACCGGCATGGCCGCCCGCCCGAAGGAGTTGGGCGACACGGGGACCAACTGCCCCGAGTGTTGGGAGCCCTGGTGGCGGGATCAGCGGGTCCACGCCATGGTCGAGGTCCACGCGCCGACCGGCCCCGAGATCGACACCCTGCTTGCACCCGTCGAGGATGCGATGCACCGCCATGCAATCCGCAGCGTGGGGAAGCCGCAGCAGGCCAGCCGGCTCGTCGTCAACGAGACCCAGGTCAAGGAGCACTTCGGCTTCGTCGACGGCTTCGGTCAGCCCGCCCTCGACATTGACGCTTACGACAAACCCAAGCCGGGTCAGGGGACGCCGGACGGCCACGGAGCCTGGAACCCCGTCGCCCTCGGCGAGTTCATCCTGGGCCTCCCCGACGAGGAGGGGGTGCTGCCCGAAGCCCCGCAGCCTGCCGAGCTGGCCGCCAACGGGACCTACCTCGTCTACCGCAAGCTTCAGCAGCACGTCGGGAGGTACCGGGAGTACGTGAGGGCGCAGGCCGGCCGGCTGGACTGGACGCCGGAGCGGGTGGGGGCATCGTTGATCGGGAGGTGGCCCGACGGCAGCCCGCTGGAACTGGCCCCAGTGGGGCCCGATTGCGCGGTCGGCGCCGACGAGGACCGGAACAACAACTTCCTGTACGGCAAGGGCGACGCGAAGGGGCACCTCTGCCCCGTCGGCGCGCACATCCGCCGGGCCAACCCCAGGGACGCCCTCAAGCTGAGCCCGCAGCTCGTCAGCCGCCACCGGATGCTCCGGCGTGGCATCACGTACGGGCCCGAACTGGAGGAGGGCCAACGAGACGACGACAACTCCGACACGCGGGGGCTGCTCTTCATTGCCTGCGTGGCGAGCCTCCGGCGCCAGTTCGAGTTCGTCCAGGGTCAGTGGCTCAACGACGGCAACATCTTCCACCTCGGCGAGGACCGCGACGCCATGGGAGGCTGCCACGACGGGAGCAGGAAGATGAC
>JAOPZY010000089.1 GCA_025963875.1 Actinomycetota bacterium | reverse complement strand
ACGGGTGCTGGTGGATTGCCAAGCGGGCGCCCGGAGTTGCAAGCTAGTGAGGTGGCGGCCCCAAGCAATAAAGGCAATTTCTTCCATTTCCCTCGAAGTTCGCGGGGTACTTCCGCGCCGCGGGCCTCGTTGGCGCCGTGGACGCCGCCCTCGGCCACCTGGCGCCCGGCCAAAGTGGCTCCGGGGTCGCTGGCGGCTCTCGCCGAGCCGTGGCGGCTGACCGGACCCGAGCCACCCTCCGGCGCGCGGCGCTACCGCCCCGGCCTCGACGGGCTGCGGGCGCTCGCGGTCGTCGGCGTGCTGCTCTACCACGCCGGCGTGCGCTGGGTGCCGGGGGGGTTCCTCGGCGTGGACCTCTTCTTCGTCCTCTCCGGCTACCTCATCACATCCCTCCTCGTCGCCGAGGTCGAGCGGACGGGAGCGATCTCGTTTGCCGAGTTCTTCCAGCGGCGCGCCCGGCGCCTGCTGCCGGCCCTCGGCCTGGTGCTGGTCGTGACGACGGCGGCCCTCGTGCTGTTCTGGCCACAGGAGCTCGCCAAGGTGCGGGGCGACATCGTCGCCTCCTTCGGCTACGTCACGAACTGGTGGTTCATCGTCCGCCACCAGTCCTACTTCCAGGCAACGGGGCGCCCGTCGCCGCTGCAGCACCTCTGGTCCCTGGCCGTCGAGGAGCAGTTCTACCTGGTATGGCCGGCATCGGTCGGGCTGCTGCTGGCGGGATCCACCACCACCCGGCGGCTCAAGCTCGTGGCCGCTGTGGCCTTCGGCGGGGCCGTCGTCTCGACGGCCTGGATGGCGATCCTGGCCGTGTCGCACAACGTGCCCTACGGGGCCGACGCCTCCCGGGTGTACTTCGGCACCGACACCCATGCCATGAGCGTCCTGCTGGGTGCCGGCGCCGCGGCCGTGGCCATCTGGGCCGAGCGGGAGGGATGGACGCACCGGTTCGGCAACCTCCTCGACGTCGCCGGGGCGGTCGGCCTTGTGGGGGTCTGCTGGGCAATGACCCACACCAGCGAGTTCGTCCCGGGTCTCTACCGGGGAGGGTTCCTGCTGTTCGCCCTGCTGGCCGGGCTGGCGGTGGTCGCTGTCGGGCGGGAGGACAGCTGGCTCGGCGCGGGCCTCGGCTGGGAGCCGCTGCGGTGGCTCGGAACGCGCTCGTACAGCCTCTACCTGTGGCACTGGCCCATCTTCGTGTTCACCCGTCCCCAGCTCGACGTCCCGTTCACCAGGGGTGGCGACCTCCTGCTCCGGCTCGCTCTGACCTTCGCCGCGGCCGAGGCCAGCTACCGCTTCGTGGAGCAGCCCATCCGGGCCATGGGGCTGCGGGCCTGGGTGGAGCGGATCACCTCGGCCGTGAACATCCCGCGGAACTGGCGGACGGCCTCCGCCATCTACGTCGCCTGCGTGGTCATCCTCGTCGGGGCAGGGGCGTTCATGCTCTCCGTGCCCCGTACCAACCACCCCCCGCCCGTGAGCCCGGCCGCCGTCAGCCCGATCTCGGCCCACGGGGCGTCGTCGCCCGCGGCTGTGACGCCGTCCCCGAAGGCCTCGGCCCCGGCTGCGGCGCCGGCGAGTCCGCCCACCGGGAGCCTGACGGCCATCGGCGACTCGGTCATGCTGGGGGCGACCCCCGACCTGCAGCGCGCATTTCCCGGCGTCGTGGTCGACGCGGTCGAGGGCCGGCAGGCGGCGGAGGTTTTCGCTACTGTCGACTCGATGCTTGCCAAGGGGCGCCTCGGCAACGTTGTCATCCTGCAGACCGGCACCAACGGGAGCATCGACCCCGCGGTGCTCACGAGCCTTCTCGGAAAGCTCGCCGGACGAAAGGTGATCATCCTGAACGTGCACGTTCCGAGGCCGTGGCAGAACCCGGACAACGCCATCCTGGCGCAGGCGGTGCAGACGAACGGGAAGGTGGACCTGGTCGACTGGAACGCTGCGGCCTCCGCCCACCCGCAGTGGCTGTGGGACGACGGCGTCCACCTCAGGACCGCCGGTGCCCGGCAGTACACGGACCTCATCGCAGCAGCCCTCCGTTGACAAACCGACGGTGACGAAGCGGATCGCCACCGCGGGCGTGGCCATCCTGGTGGCCGCCGCGGGATGCAGCGCCTCCCGAACGGCCGCGGAGGCGCCGTCGCCCAGCCCACCGGCTCCCTCACTGTCGAGCTCCGTGCCGGAGGCCGCGCCCATCGTGGAACCGCCGTCCCCAAGCCCAAAACCGACGCCGGCGGCGGTGCCCGCGCTCAAGTGGACGCCGAGCCCGACCCCCCGCCGGTCCGCCGCCGCCGCCCTCGGCCCCGCGGCCGCCCTCGGTCCCAACGCCGGCATCACCCCGACGGGAGGGATCACCGCCATCGGCGACTCGGTGATGCTCGACGCCGCTCCCAACCTGCGCTCCCTGCTGCCCGGCATCACCATCGACGCCGTGGTCAGCCGGGGTGTCGATGCCGGCATCGCGGGCGTTCGCTCCCTCGCCGGTGCCGGCCAGCTCGGGAGCAGCGTCGTCGTCCACCTCGGGACCAACGGCACGTTCACCCCCGCCGAGATGGATCAGCTCGTGGCCGCGGCAGGCGGCCGCCGGCTCGTGCTCCTGACCAACCACTGCCCGTACTGCTCGTGGACCCCGTCGAACAACGCGGTCATCGAGGCAGGCTGCACGCCGGCACGCCGGTGCTCGGTCGCCGACTGGAACGGCCTGGCCGGCGCAAACCCCCAGTGGTTCGGCAGGGACGGGGTACATATGCCGATCGGGGGGACGGGAGGACAGGCCTATGCCGAGCTCGTCGTCCAGCACCTCTAAGACCCGCTGGCTGGTCGACGGGGCCAACCTGATGGGATCCGTCCCGGACGGATGGTGGAAGAATCCCGACAAGGCCACCCGGCGCTGGATCGAGGAGCTGGACGCCTACGCCAGCGCCACCGGCGAGGACGTCACCGTCGTGTTCGACCGCCGGGTTCCCGACGTCGCGCCCGGCCGCCACGGCGCCATCACGGTTCTCTACGCCTCCCGCCACGGCGCCAATGCCGCCGACGACGAGATCGTGCGCCTCGTGGCGGCCGACGAGGACCCTGCGACCCTGCGGGTGGTGACCTCCGACCGGAGGCTGGCGGAACGCGTGCGGGAGTTGGGCGCCCCGGTCAACAGCACCGGCAACTTCCGCCGCCGCCTCGAGGAGATCGCCGCCAAGTCGGGGTCAGCGGGGGCGTCTCCTACGAGATCGCGGGACATCTAGCCGAATCTTGCGCAGTAGCCCGTCGCCATCCTCCAGACCGCCGCGTACCGCACCGGCAGCGACCCCTAACCGGCGGATGACCTCATTCTTCGGCAAGCTCTTCCTCATCAACTTCGGGCTCGGCCTGACGCTGCGCACCGACGGCGAGGTGCTGGAACGGTCGTGGGCGTTCGCTCCGGCGCATCGCCTGGCCGGCTGCGGTCGCCGTCGTCGGCTACAAGGGACTGGTACCGCCGCTCGTCCCGGTGGCGGCGATGGGGGCGGTGATCGCCGTGAGCTGGCTCCTCCACGAACGGTTGGAGGGCTGGGCCTTCGTGGCAACCGCCGTCACCATCGTGCTGGTGACCGCAACGAGATTACTCAACCTCTACCCGAGGGTGATGGTTTCGAGCCTTGGGCCTGCCAACGGCCGCACGATCGACAACGCCGCCTCGGGCCACTACACCCTGCGCCTCATGGCCATCGTGGCGGCGATCTTCACGCCCCGCCGCGGCCCGCACCGACGAGATCTTCGTGGTCGAGGCGGGGGCGACACGGCAGAGCACGGCACCCATGCAGAACTGTTGGCTCTGGGGGGGGGCGCTACGCCCGCAGGTGGGAGCGGTAGCCGGGAGGTTTCGTAACAATTTGTTGCCTGACGACGAAAAGTTACGAAACTTCTGGCCGGCGAGCTCACTTCCCCGCGTAGGCCGTGGCGAACGCTTTCGCCACCAGGGCGTGGCCCGCGTCCGAGGGGTGGAAGCCGTCGCTGCCGACCAGGGAGGCCTCCGTCCCGTTCTGGCGGGCCGCCAGGCCTGCCGCGTGGAGGTCGACGAGGACGGCCCCGGTCGACGCTGCCACCCGGGCGATGGCGGCGTTGTAGGCATCCACCGCAGCGTCCAGGATTGCAGGGGGAGGGACGAGGCCCTGCAGACCGGGGCCAAGAGCGCACCGTGTGACTGTCGCTGCGGCCCCCGGGAGGCACGCCCGGTAGGCCGGCAGGTCGTCGAGCGGCGGCGTGTTGGCGACCAGCACTTTTGTGGCACCGCCGCGGCGCAGCGCCGTCACGAGTTTCGTGAGGTCGGCCTCGTAGCTGGCCGGCGTCACGCCCCGGATGAGGTCGTTGACGTTGAGCCAGACGGTGACGACGTCGGGCGACTGCGCGACGGCATTCGGGACCTGGCCGGCG
>JAOPZY010000087.1 GCA_025963875.1 Actinomycetota bacterium | reverse complement strand
AGCCAGCCGGGCCTCGCCCTGCGGCCGCTGGCGCGCACCTCCCACCCCTCTTCGACGAGATCGGGAATCAGGTGCTGGGCCATGAAGCCTGTGGCCCCGGTGACGAGCGCAAGCCGTGCCATGCCGGAGGCATCATAGGCGAGGAGCCGGCGTCACCGAGGCGAGTAAGTTTTCCCGCGAATGCGCGGGATTTCCTACTCGCCTGTGCGTCCAGCAGTGCGGACGCCGCCAGCCGAAGGGAGGTTTGTGCAGGCGCGTGGGCTGGGGAGCTGGGCCGTTCGGGGTGTCTGCCTACGGCCGCACATGCTGCACCGATCCCCGCTGCGCCCCAGGCCATGTGCGCTGGCCGGGTAGTGGGTGAAGACGTGCTCGCGATGCTGTCGGCAGAGCGGTTCTACACGGTCGGTCTCGCCCGCTCTCCACGCAATCCACAGGATCGTCGGCCATCGATCGGCTCCCTGGTTCTGCCGGGCCATGCTTGTACCCCCTTTCTTGCGCCCCTTGTTCAAACTGTTCAAGCTGTTCCAACTGTCCAGACACTGGAGGGAAGACCCCGATCCCCTCGCCGGGAGGACCTCCGGCCATATGGCTCCTCCAGCCCGGGATCTCCCCTCCACTGCCGCCTCGGTGCCACCGCCGGGCATCGGCAGTCAAAGCAACCTGCCGAAGCGGCTACTCCCGCTGAGGGAGAGCGGGAGTGTCAAACACGCTTTGAGCGAACAGCATCACCTCCCAGGCCCGGCGGTAAGCTGAACCTGTTCCATGACGTCCCTATGCGATTGGTACAGCATGGAACAACCTAGCAAAGACATCCTGGGTTGTCTAGTGAAATTAGGAACAGGTAGGAACAAGGGTGAAGCTCGATCCGGCAGGAGAGCAGGCGCTCTACCGTCAGCTTGCCGATGGCCTTCGGGGGCAGATCCTCTCGGGAGAGCTGGCGCCTGGGCAGCGGCTTCCGAGCGAGCCTGAGCTCGCCGAGGAATACAACGTCGCCCGCAACACTGTCCGCCTTGCGCTCGGGCTCCTGCGGGCCGAGGGGTTGGTCCACACGGGCCGCGGCCGAGGAACATTCGTCGCAGCCGACCCATCGGCAGTCCCCCTTCGCGAGCCCGCCTCGCGGCTACGGCCGGGGCGAGGAGAAAACGTCACAACCGACGCGTTCGTCACGTGGATGGCAGAACGCGGCCGGTCCGGGCGTATGGAAATCAGCGTGGAACGGCTGAGCGCACCTGAAGAGATCGCCTCAAGACTCGGCCTGGCCGACGACGAGGACGTCATCGTGCGCCGACGCTTGCAACTCGTTGACGAACGCCCGAGTGCGCTGGCCGACACTTGGTATCGAGCCCAGCTCGTCGAGGGAACCGAGATCGCTCGGGCCGGGGACGTCGCGCGGGGCACGGACCGGGTGCTGGCGGCGCTCGGTCACGAGGTCGTTCGACGGCATGACGAGATCGGTGCCAGGATGCCTACGCCCGTCGAGGCCCAGAACCTCGGGATTGCGGGCGGGGTTCCGGTTATCACGCGCGTCCGCACGGGGTTCGATGCGCAGGACGAACCCGTGGCGGTGTATGTGGGGGTGTTCCCTACCGACCGACACGTCCTCGTATATGAGACCCGCTCCAACGGCTGAGGAGCGCCGGGCAACGCCGGCGCTGGACGTTCGCCTGGCAGCCGTCGAGGACTTGGGGGTGGTCCAGGGCATCCTGGCCGAGGCCGCCACGTGGCTGGCCTCAAAGGGAATCGACCAGTGGCCAGCAGCCGGCTTCCGCGAGGCCGGAACCCTTCGCCGCATCCGCCAGGGCAGCGTGTACCTGGCATACGCCGCGGGCGAGCCGGTAGCGACAATCACCCTCGACACCTGGGCGGATCCGGAGCTTTGGAAGGGAGCCTCGGACGATGCCGGCTACGTCCATCGGCTGGCGGTGCGCCGGCCTTGGGCTGGCCGGGGAATCGGCGCGGCCCTCCTTGATTGGGCAGGACAGCGCGTCGCTGCCTCCGGCGGACGATGGCTCCGCCTTGACTGCATGCGGGACAACCAGCCGCTGCACGACTACTACCTACGGCTTGGCTTTGAGCACATTCGCACCATCGAGCTAAGGCATCGACCCTCCGGCAGCCTGTTCCAGCGTGGCGCCCCTTCTGTGCGAAACGGAAACGACGAATGAGCGCGGGCCTGGGCTGGTTTGCCACCTCGGGGCACCCCCGATAATCTACCGGCCGGTAGAGAGCCGGCAGGGCGCCGGGCAAAAACGGGGGACGCCCGAGGCGCCCCTCAAGGCGCCGGATGAAGAAAGAGGGGGAGGGGTTGATCCGGGAAGGTCTCGCGGGCAAACGCATCCTCATGACCGGGGCCACCGGCTTCCTCGGCACGGCCCTCTTCGAGCGCCTGCTGACGGACATCCCGGTCGAGCGGGTCGACCTCCTCATCCGCCGTGACGCTCCGGCCCGCCTCCGCACCATGCTCGGCGGGGCGGCGTTCAAGCCGGCCGCCGACCGGGTCGGGGGGGTGGAGGCCCTCCGGGAGCTTGCGGCCGGGAAGGTCCGGCCCCTCCCCGCGGACCTCACCCAGGGGCCGATCCCGGTCGCCGACGATATCGATCTCGTGATCCACACGGCGGCCACCGTGTCGTTCGACCCCCCCGTCGACGATGCGTTCGAGACCAACCTCCTCGGAACGCTCCGCCTCTACGAGGCCTCGGGGGGCCGTCCGTTCATCCACGTCTCCACGGCCTATGTCGCCGGCCTCACCCGCGGCACCCAGCCCGAGGAGCTCCTCACCCGGCCGCTGCGCTGGCGCACCGAGCGCGACGCAGCCCTGCGGGTGCGGGCCGAGGTCGAGACGGACTCACGCCGGCCCGAGCAGCTTGCCCGGTTCGAGGCCAAGGCCCGCTCGGAGATCGGCAGAGCTGGCCCCCAGTCCGTCGCCAAGCGCAGCGAGCAGCACCGGCGCTCCTGGGAGCGCGACCGCCTGGTGGAGTACGGGCGTGCCCGGGCTCGGAGCCTCGGCTGGCCGGACGTCTACACCTTCACCAAGGCCCTCACCGAGATTGCCCTGGACGAGGCGGCGGGCGACAACCCGCTCGCCATCGTCCGGCCCTCGATCATCGAGAGCGCCCTCGCCCGCCCGTATCCCGGGTGGATCGAGGGGTTCCGGATGGCGGAGCCGGTCATCCTCGCCTTCGGCCGGGGAGCCCTGCCGGAGTTTCCCGGCATCCCCGAGGGCGTCCTCGATGTCATCCCGGTGGACCTGGTCGTGAACGCCATCCTGGCGGTGGCGGCCTCGCCGCCGCAGCGCCGGGCGGTGCACCACGTGTCGTCCGGCTTCCGCAACCCGCTCAAGTACCGGGACCTCTACGACTTCTGCCGCTCCTACTTCCTCGCCGACCCGCTTCCCGAGCGCGGCAGGGGTGCCTACCAGGTGCCGGAGTGGACATTCCCCGGGCGCCTCGCCGTGCAGCGGAAGATGGACACGGCGGAGAAGGTCATCTCGGCCGCCGAGAAGGTCGTCGGACACCTGCCGCACGGCAGCATGGCCCGCAAGGCGGCGGTGCGGGTGGACGACCTGCGCTCGCGCCTGGACTTCGCCAAGCGCTACGCCGCCCTCTACGGCTCCTACGTCGAGGCCGAGGTGATCTACACCGACGAGAAGACCCACGACCTGTTCGAGTCCATGCCGCCGGAGGACCGGGCCGAGTTCGGCTTCGACCCGGCCTGCTACTCCTGGGAGCGATACTTCCACGAGATCCACCTGCCGCAGATCACCAAGTCGCTGCGGCGAACCTCGCCGGCCCGGACCAACCCCGCCGTCAAGCTGGCGACCCCGGCCGGCGGCCAGCTCGTCATCGCCATCTACGACATCGACCGGGTGATCGTCGACTCCAATGTCATCGAGCCCTACCTGTGGCTGCGCATGGCCGAGATCGAAGGGTCGGAGCGCCTCAAGGAGTTCGCGTCCCTGGCCAGCAAGGCTCCGGGCTTCCTGGCTGCCGAGCGCCGCGACCGGGGCGAGTTCCTCCGCAAGTTCTACCGCCTGTACGAGGGCGCCTCGGCTGTTGGCGTCCGGGCGCTCGCCGACTCGGTGCTCGCCGACCTGATGCTCCGGCGGATGGCGCCCGGGGCCATCCGGCGCATCCGGGCGCACCGGGCGCACGGCCACCGGGTCGTTCTGATGACTGCGGCGCTCGACTTCTGCTTCGGCGCCCTCGCCCCCCTGGCCGACGAGCTCGTCTGCGCCAAGCTGGCCGAGATCGACGGCATCTTCACCGGCGACCTCGCCCAGCCGCCGCTGGTGGGCGAGGCCCGGGCCTCCTGGCTGAACGACTACGCCCGGGCGACCGGCGCCGACCTCTCCGCCTCCTACGCCTACGCCGACTCGCTCACCGACCTGCCGATGCTCGAGGCGGTCGGCCATCCCGTGGCGGTCAACCCGGAGGTGCCGCTGCACCGCCTCGCCCGGTCCCGGCGCTGGCCCGTTGAGATCTGGGAGCCGGGCAAGGGGACGCCGAAGGTGCTCGTCCCGCCGGTGCCGGAGGACTTCACGTGGTAGGCGGGGGCACCTCTGCTCCGTCCAGTCTCGGGGTCGAATATCGGTACTGCTCACCGAACGTGGTCGGCCCGCCCGTTCGTGCCCGAGCCTTTCCGACCAACTGTCCGGTTTGCCGCCCCGCCTCCACATTCTTTGTTTGTTTCACCGCGTATAGCGCGGTCAAACAACCACAGAATTCTCACAGTATTGGCGGGAACACCGTAGGGCGGGACAAGCCGCCACTCAGCGTG
>JAOPZY010000077.1 GCA_025963875.1 Actinomycetota bacterium | reverse complement strand
AGGGAGCCGACGTCGGGGCCGCCATCGCCTGCATGAACGATTACATGGCGTACTACGACTCCGGGGACAGGGTCCGCCGGGCCGGGTTCGAGGCAGCGTCGCTGACCGTCGAGCGGATCGTCCAGCGGATCCTGCTCGAGCGGCGGCTGCTCGGCGGCGGGAACGACCTGCTGGCCAGGCTCCTGGCCGCCCACGCCTGGGCCGCAGCGGGTAGCCCGGGCTGGCCTGGTGGGGCCGGGGGCCGCAGCGGGTCGCCCCCGGGCATCCGGGACCAGATCTTCACCTACCTGATGGCGGGCCACGAGACCACCGCCAAGGCGCTGACGTGGACGTTGTACCTGCTCGACCGCCACCCGAGCGTGCTGGCACGCCTCCGCCGGGAGGTGGACCGGGTGGTCGGCGAGGGTCCCGTGACGCCGGCATGCATCGAGGGTCTCGGCTACGCACGGATGGTCCTGCAGGAGTCGATGCGCCTCTTCCCGCCCGTGTGGCTCATGTCACGGCGCTGCGTCCGGGACGAGGCGGTGGATGGTTGCCGCATCCCGGCCGGCACGCTCGTCATCGTCAGTCCCTACACGCTGCACCGCCACGCGGCCTACTGGCCGCGACCGTTGCTGTTCGACCCCGACCGATTCGACCCCCGCCGGCGGGACCGGGAGCCGTACACGTTCTTTCCCTTCAGCGGTGGTCCCCGGAGCTGCATCGGCCGCTCCTTTGCTATGGTGGAGACCGTGGTCGTGCTCGCGGCCATCGTCCGGAGGTTCGACCTGCGCTCGCGCTCCGGCCACTCCGTCCGGTGCGAAGCCCTGGTGACCCTGCGGCCGGCAGGCGGCATGCCGATGACCGTCGCGTCCCGCTCGCCCCGGGCGTAGGCGATGCAGCCTGCCGGCTTCTACGACCCCGAGCGGGGGTACCTCGGCGTGACCGCCGAGCTCGCCCGCCTGGAGGCGCAGGTGCAGGTGAGCTGGCCGCAGGAGGAACGCCTCCTCCGAGCCATCGGGCTGGGCGACGGGATGGGCGTGCTGGAGGTCGGCTGCGGACCTGGGTTCTTCACGGAGCGCCTCCTGACGGCGTTCCCCTCCGCCCGGGTCACGGCGACCGACGTGCGGGACGATTTCCTCCACCTGGCGCGGCGGAGGCTGCGCCGCGTCGCGCCCGGTCGCTGCCGCCTGCTGGCCACGTCGATCGCGGATCGGTCTCTCGACCCGGATCAGTTCGACTTCGCCATCGCCCGGTTCGTGCTCCAGCACCTCCGCGATCCGGGTGCCGCCGCCGGCGAGATCCGCCGCCTCCTGCGGCCGGGCGGTGTCGCGGCGGTCATCGAGGTCGACATGGGCGTCTGGGGGCTGGTGCAGCCGCGGATCGGGGGTCTCGATGAGCTCTACGCGCGGGCGGGCCGCCGGGGGACCGACCCCGGAGGCAACCGCCTGATCGCCCGCCGCCTGTGGCGCACGCTCCGGCAGGCCGGCTTCACGGAGGTCCGGCTCGACGCCTTCGTGTACCACTCCGACGAGCTCGGGCTCGACGCCTTCGCGCATCACCTGGATCCCGGCCACCTGTTCCCGGCGGTGACGGCCGGCTGCGTCGCACTGACCGACTACGTGCAGGCCAAGGTGGCCTACGAGCAGTTCCGCAACGACCCGGATGCCTTCGTGCTCCTGCTCGGCTTCGTCGCTTCCGGTGCACGACCACGGACCGGCGGTGAGGCAGGCGCTGAGCCGGGCGCCCGTTAGGAGGCCCCATGCACCCAGGGATCCAGCAACAGCTCGACGCCAGCGGGCAGGCGCGGGCGCTCGTCGTCCTCCATCACAAGCACGGCCCCGTTACCGGCGGCGATCGCCCCATCCTCGGGCACTTCAGCCGCCGGGAGGGGGCCGATCTCGCCGCCGGCGCGGCCGGCGGTCCGGTCTACCTCAAGCGCCTCGAACTGGTGATCGGTTACGTGGACCCGGCAGGCGCCCAGGACCTCGACGCCAGGGACGACGTGAGGGAGGTGCATCCGCCGGCCCAGCTGGAGCTGGTTGCGCCGACGGCGTCGGTGCCGGCGACGCCCGCGCCCGGGCTCGACTGGGGACTGGAGGCCATCGGCATCCCCGATCTCTGGAGCCAGGGCCTGACGGGGAAGGGGGTGGGGGTGGCCCACCTCGACACCGGCGTGGACGCCACCCATCCGGCGCTGGCGGGCCGGGTGGTCGCCTTCGTCGAGTTCGACAACCAGGGCAATCCCATCCCGGGGAAGCAAGCGTACGACTCCGGGACCCACGGAACCCATACCGCGGGGACCATTGCCGGGAATGAGATCAACGG
Organism: Actinomycetota bacterium; assembly: GCA_025963875.1. Taxonomy (GTDB): domain Bacteria; phylum Actinomycetota; class CADDZG01; order JAHWKV01; family JAOPZY01; genus JAOPZY01. The sequence continues at coordinate 17,975 of JAOPZY010000077.1, read as the reverse complement.
CTACAAGATCGGCGTCGCGCCCGACGCCGACCTGCATTGCAGCCGGGTCATCGAGTACCCGGATCCGCTGGTCCAAATCCTCGCGGGCATGGACTGGGCGCTCGGCCAGGGAGTCCGCGTGCTCAGCAGCTCCCTGGGCGTCAAGGGCTACAACCCCTTCCTCGTGACCGTGATGGACCGGCTGCGCGCGGGGGGCATCCTTCCGATCGTGGCGGTCGGCAACGAGGGCGCGGCCCCCGGCCACCCCACCCGCTCTCCCGCCAACTACCCGAACTCCATCGCGGTCGGTGCCGTTGACAACGACGGCCAGGTGGCGTATTTCTCGAGCTACGGTCCCGCCAACGGTGGCCCCGTCAAGCCCGACGTCGTCGCCCCCGGGTTAGGGATCACCTCGGCCGTGCCCGGTGGGGGGGCGGAGATAATGGATGGATCCTCCATGGCCACGCCGCACGTTGCGGGCCTCGCCGCGCTCCTGTTCCAGAGGAAGCCCGATGCCACCGTCGACGAGGTCGAGGCAGCCATCCTCTCGACCGCCACGGCGTGCCCTGGCGACCCCCAGAAGTTCGGCCATGGCCTCGTGCACGGCCCCGCCGCCCTCGCTCAGCTTCTCGAGGGCCCCGGCAAGGCCGCCCCGACCTGATGCCTGCGGACGTCGATCCGGAGCTGCAGAAGCAACTGCGACGTGCCGGAGACGGGGGGAACGTGAAGGCGATCGTCGCTCTCGACATGACTCAAGGTGCCACGTCGAGCTCCTCGCCTTCCCACGAGAGGATCCTCGACCGGGTGAGCCAGGAGGTGGGGGAGAACCCGAGGGAGGTGACGTCTCTGGGGCATCTCGGTGTGGTGATCGTCGAGGGCTCCGGTCGCTACGTGCGTCACCTCCTCCGTCAGGACGAGGTCGTCTCGGCCTCGGCGTCGGCGTCGGGGTCGGGATCGGGATCGGAGGAGGCCGAGGACGACTGAACCATGCCCTTCCGGCCAGACGACTCCCGCCGGGAGGCGCAGGCGGCCGGGCACAGGCCTCCGCCGGGCCGCAGGATCGTCTGCGGGCGGCGATTCTCTGCCGGAGTGTCTCCTTAGTTCCTCCAAAATCTCGCAGACCGTACGGTACGGCCCTATGCTAAAATCCGCCCAAGGGAGGCCCGGGGGAGGTGAGGATGCGAAACCCACGAGTTTTCGCCGTGGTGATCTACGGAATCCTGGCGGGCATCCTCCTTCTGGCAAAGCTCCCCACCCGGTGGTGGATCATCTACCTCATTGGTGGAGCGATCATCGTCGGGGTTCTCTGGTCCCAACTGGCCCCCTCCGGCAGTCAGACCTCACCGAACCCGGAGCGGGCCGCCAGGCGAGCTCGCCGCCGGAACCGCAGGGGCGGGACTTCCTAGCGGCGGCCATGGGTTGTCTCGCTGCCCGGGCGGCAAAAACCTCGGCGGTCCATGGGCTGTATCCGCCGACGAAGGGGGGCGTTGCGGCGGGTGCAAGGAGCTCCCCTTTCGGGCCCCGTTGTTTTTGGCACAGTTGTGGAATGGGTTGTTGGTCATAGGCGTGGATGAGCTCGGAGCCTGCGAATGCTTCAGCGATACGACCGTCTCGTCAACTCGACGGTAGCCTTCGTCGGGGCGTTGTTTCTCAGCATCACGCTGCACGAGTTCGCCCACGGGCTGGCTGCCCTGGCGTTCGGGGTGAAGCCCACCGTCTACGCCGGCTTCGAGACGCATGCCTCCCTGAGCCCCGGGCGAGAGGCTGTTGTGGCCCTGGTGGGGCCGCTGTTCAGCCTGGTGAGCGGCCTCATCGCACTGCTCGCCCCTCGCCGGGGGCGCGGTTTCTGGCGCCTGTTCACGATCTGGTTCGGGGTTCTGAGCGTCCAGAGCTTCTTCGGCTACCTCATGACGGGGCCCTTCGTCGCCTACGGCGACATCGGGCATGCCTTCCGGCTGCTCAATGCCCCGGGTGTTGCGTACCTGGCATCCTTCGTGGTGGGGCTGCTCGGGACCTTCGCGCTGGGCCGGTTCCTCACCGAACAGCTGCTCGAGCTCACCGAGGAGAAGGGTGACGAACGAGCCGCCCAGCTTCGCCAGTTCGCCTTCTTCACCTGGATCGCCGGCCTGGCCCTGGCCCTGCTCCTGAGCATCTCTTCGGACCTCTTCAGCCGCAACGGCATCTTCGAGGCCGCCGGCATCTTCGCGGCCGGGATCCCAGCGTTGATGGCCCGGGTCTTCATGCGCCGACTGTCCGTACGGGGGGTCGGCTTCGCCGGGGGCGTGCCCTGGGCGGGGATCGTGCTGCTGGCCGTGCTGGCCGTGCTGCGGCTGACCGTCCTGACGAGCGGCGTCAGGCTGTGAAGCGGGCTCAGGCTGCATGCCGAGTCGGCCCGGGCCAGGATGGCCACCCCGCCCACGGGATCGATGCCCCGGGGGGACACCGGCAGCTGAACCAGGGCTAGGTCCAGGACCCCGATCCGTGACGTGCGCTGCGGTCGGTGGGCATGACGAGGGCATCTCCGCGGGCGACCTTACCTACTGCGATCCCCGACTTCTCTGACGAGGCCGAGCGGCGTCTTCGAGAGGCCGTCGAGCGGGTCAGCCCGACGCTGAAGGTAGGCCCGTCGAGTTGGCGGCGAACCGTGCTCGACGGCTGTTCCAGCATGGGATATTCACTACTGGTAATCGTTCATTACTAAATGAACGAAGTCCCGGAGTGAATGATGACGACCATCAGACTTGAGCTGGACCGGTCCACCCCGGAGGCAGCGGTCAGGGTACTTCAGCGCCTACCCGGCGTGACGGTGCGCGTGCGACGACGTGAGCCGCGTCTTGTCGTCGACGGTCGCGCCTGGCCGCTCCTCCTGGTGCCGGGCGGGCTTCGGCCCTACGGCCAGTCCAGCGCGCCGATTCTCAAGTCCCTGGCTAGCGGTGGCAAGGTGGGCCTTGTTGTAGCAGACCGCCTCGCGAAGCACGTTCGTCGAGAGCTGGAGACCGCCGGGTTTGCGTACGCCGACGGCACGGGAGCCATCCACATTGATCTTCCCGGCTTGTTGCTCCACGTCGAACCGGAGCGGTCCACGGCCGGTGGCGGCACTCGTCGCCCGGCGGGGATGGGCGTCGTGGGAGTGCGCGTCGCGCAATGCCTTCTTGGCGACCCCACCCGGAAGTGGTCCGTCGCGGATCTTGCCCGCCAGGCGGCCTGCGCCGCGGGCGAGGCTCACCGGATCATCGTGCGTTTGGAGGGGGAGGGCTTCCTGGAGGCGTCCGGGCGAGCCAAGACTCTTCGCCGATACGTGAGAGACCCCGGTGCGCTCCTCGATTGGTTGGCGACTGTCCCCTCGGCGAGACGGGTCCGCGAACGCCTCGACGTGTCCCTCTACGCCCGCGATCCCATGGCCCTAGTCACGAAACTGTCTGCCCGAGCTCTGGAGGCAGACGTGCCGTATGCAGTGACGGGCGCCACGGGCGCGGGCGCCCTCGGGGCCCCAGTTTCAACCGCGGTTCCCATCACGCTGGTGCGCATTGCACCGGACGTCCCGTCGCTTGCCGAGGCCGCACAACTGCTCGGTGTCGAGCCCGTCGACGCTGGTGCCAACATGGTATTGATCCGCGACGTGGGCGAGCTGGGCCTGCACGGCCGGGTCTCCAGTGGATCCGTCTACGTGGCGCCGCCTGTCCGCATCTGGCTCGACATGCTCGGCGAGCCGCGTGGCGAGGATGCAGCTGCCCTGTTTCGGGAGGCCGTCATTGGCTGGTAACGGTCTCCATTACGGCGAGTACGCCCGGACCTTTGTCGCCGTATTGCTCGGTGAGGCCGCGCATCTGCTGCGGGCCATCGGGTTTGCTGCTGACCACGCCATCCTCATCGGCGGCATGGTGCCCGGGCTCCTCGTCCTCGACCCAGGGCTCGGCCATCCCTGCCCGGGACCGCCCAAGATCGGAGTAGACGCGATCGCCCCATAACATCGGCCCGACTGGTTCTGCGTTATCCCGTCTGGCTGTTGAACTGGTTAAGGTCGAAATAGTCCCGCCAGGCGTTGATCTTGCCGTCGTTGACCTCGAAGGTCCCCATGATCGGCAGCTCAAACGACTTGTGGGGGAGCTTGAAGACATCCACCCGCTCGGTCATCACGACCGGACCATTGGCTGCGATGTTTGATGACGCGGAACTCGATGCCCATGATGCCTGGCGGGCCAGGGCGGATGAACGAGGCGATGTTGTTGGCGATCTCCTCCCTGCCGGTGACCGCTGCCAGCGGGATGTTGTGGTAGACGGCGTCGTCGGTGAAGAATGCGGCCAGGTCGGCGGCCGCCATGTCATCGGACCGCGCGCGCAGAACCTGCGCACTACCTCGATCGGGCTTTCCATCTGGCTCCTCCTGCAGTCGAGCTTCGGCCAACGGCCGCGCGGCTTGTGTGTTGCCCCATGAGTGCACGCGGCTACCGCGCCGCCCGCGCTGCCGCGGCCACGTCGACGCGGTCGATCGCGGGGTCCGGGCGCTCACCGAGGTATTCCACCCAGGCTCGCTTGACGCAGGGATAGTCCGTGGCCGCCTCGACCAGGCTCAAGAAATTGGCAACAGTCGTATCGAAGCGCTGCTGTAGCTCCGCGTCGCCGATACGTCCCAATTCGTCGAAGGCCCTGTGCGCCTGTGCGAGGGAGAACATGTCGGGATACATGCGAGCGCCGAGGTGCTCGAAGGGAATGCGCAGTGCCCAGAGGCCGCGGTTACCACCTGCCATCGACGGTGAGGCCGAGAGCAGTAGGCCGTGGCGCTCGTTGAAAGGCTGGGGTCGGTGGCGCGACACCCAGTCGATGCTGTTCTTCAGAACACCGGGCAGCGACGCATTGTACTCGGGCGAGGCGATCACGAAGCCGTGAGCCGCCTCCAACCGCCGGCGAAGGTTCTCGGCACCCGGCGGCAGCCCCCCGCCGCCTCCACATCGCCGTTGTAGGACGGCGCGTCGAACTCCGCCATGGTGGCGAGGTCGGTGGTGTGGCCTTCCGCCTCAATGGTCGTGGCGGCCAGGGCCGCCAGACGTGTGTTCAGAGAGTCGGCGCGGAGCGACGCGGAGAAGACCAGAATACGGAGTGGATAGCTCGCGCCGGTCTGTGGCGGAGAGGTGGACGCCCTTCTGTCCTGACCCGGACCACGTCCTTCGGCTACCATCCCCATCGCCCTCCCATCTTCTCTTCCTGCTCAGCACGGCCGCAGGAGACTCGCGCCAAGGAGCGCGGGGCCGGGCGTAGGCCAATGCCGCTCGTCCGGCCATGCCGGCCTCGGCCGACGCTCGTGTTGTTGGACGAGCCGACGTGCTTTGCGACAGCTGCGCAGCCAAGCTCCGTCTGGCCGACGTCCCGGTCACGACCATGCGCTGAATGTGTTGCGATGGGGGGACACACGAGGCAATAATACATGACATGTCACGTCAAGGGAAGCACAGATCAGATTCCGCGTTCAGAACGTTGAGGCCTGACCAACAGCGAGCGTGGCTGGCCTACATGAGGGTGCAGCTGCGCCTGACCTACGAGATGAACCGCCAGCTGCAGGCGGACAGCAACCTTTCGCTGTCCGACTACGACGTACTGAACGCTTTGCGGTACGCACCGGGCGGGCGAATGCGGGTCACGGCGCTGGCCGCCCTGATCAGCTGGGAGCGGAGCAGGCTCTCGCACCACGTCCGGCGTCTCCAGAACCGAGGGCTCGTGGAGTGCCGTCCAGCGCCGACGGATCGTCGAGCGACCGAGGTAACGCTTACCGATCAGGGCTGGGACGAGATCACCCGCGCGTCCAGTGGGCACATCGACCTCGTGCGAAGGTTGTTCTTCGAGGGCTTGCCGGACGAGCTGCTCGAGCCGCTCACCGTTGGGCTCGAGAGCGTCTACGACAACATCATTGACCGCGGAACACTTCCCGCTCCCGCTGACGAATCCTGAGCCGAAGCCAAACGCTTCCGCGCCCGCGTCACGATCAGCGAACGCGACCCAGAACACGCGACGGCGGCGCCGGCCACCCACTGCGTGGTGGGCTTCCGGGCTGTCCACTGGGTGTCCCGGAGAAGTCGTCGTCATTCCGCCATCTCGGCGAGCTCTGGGCTAGTCGTGAGGAGCAGCTTGTCGTGAACTAGTCCGTCCTCGAGGAGCCGGTGGGCTTCGGCGGCCGCCGACATCGGTAGGGCCCGTTGCGATCGCAGGCGCAGTTCGCCGGAGGCGAGAAGCTGCATGCCAATCTCCACGGCGTCAGGTGCCCGATCGGGTGTCGGGGCTGAGAGCCGAACGCCGAGGTCCGCCGCGCGCTCGTCGGCCAGCGTGATCACGCGGTCGGAGCCGCCGGTGAGCGTGATGGCATCTTCAAGTCCGCCTTTGCCCGCGGCATCGAAGGTCGCATCGACTCGGTCGGCGACCTCGCGTAGGTCGGAGAGCAGGTTGCTCCCGTAGAGGACTGGCGTGGCTCCGAGCTCTCGGATGAGCGCCCCGTCTCGCCCGCCGACGGCTCCGATGACCTTGAGCCCCTGCCGAATCGCCAGCTGCGTGGCGATGATCCCGACCTACTCACCCGCGCCCAGGATCAAGAGAGTCTCGCCGTCTGCCACCTCGAGCTGGCGTAGCACTCCGACCGCCGCCTCAACCGAGGCGGGCAGCGCGCCAGCGTCGTTCCAGGTCACGTGGGGCGGCTTGCGAGTCCAGGCCGCTGCGAGCGCGCACTCGCCGTACCCGCCAAGTGATGGCAGCCAAGCAGCCACCTCGTCTCCGACCGCTACGCCGCTGACTTCACTACCGATGGCGTCGACGACCCCGGCGGTCTCGAACCCGAGGACCGCAGGCTTCGGCAGAGGAAAGACCGCCTTGAGGTCGCCGCGGCGGATTTTCAGGTCCGTGGGGCCTACGCCGGAGACACGGACCTTGATCCGGACCTGTCTCTCTGAAGGCTCCGGCATGGGAACGTGTGTCCACTCGAGAACGTCTGGGGGACCATAGGTAGTAACCACGCAGGCACTCGGGGGACCATAGGTAGTAACCACGCAGGCACTCGGTACGGTCAGTCCTCCAATGCGTCAGCCGGGGCAAAGACAACCTGGAGCGGCTCCAGTCGCCACCTTCCGAGAGAATACGTGACGTGTCATGTAGCGGTCAAGGGTGAACTCACGCGAGCTGATCCTGCGACGAGGGCGCTTCGAGGACGCCGACGGGCGTCAGCACCTGGACGCGAACGTAGTCGGACGCGCCGGCGGCGTTCGCGATCGCTTCGGCGGGAAGATCGTGGACGAAGGCGGCTGTGTTGTCGGAGAAGAGCGGGATCTCCGGCACTTGCTCCCAGCGCATCACGGCTTGCGCGAGGTTCTGAGCGAGCGTGTGCTTGTCGGCGAAGGTGCCTTCAGTGGCGTACGCGTCGATCATGGGCATGATCGGTCGAGGATGTCATGCCGCCGCGGTGCGCAGCATCACACGATCACGCCATCTCGTAATCGCGCGCGAGTCGGGCCAGCTCCACGCGCGAGTTGATGCCGAGCTTCGAGAAGACGTGGCGGAGATGGGTGTTCACGGTGTGCGGCGACACGAAGAGGCGCTCGGCGACCTCCCGGTTGGTCAGCCCTTCGGCGACGAGCCGTGCGACGGTGAGTTCCGACGTCGTCATCGCCGCCCAACCGCTCGTCTCGGGTTCGGTGGTGACGAGGCGGCGTCGGACGCCGAGCTCGCGCAGGCGGCTGCGGACGCGGCGGGCGTCCCAGCTGGCTCCCAGCTCCGTGTAGAGGGCGAGGGTACGGCCGAGGACGTCGATGGCGGCGTCGCTGTCGGTCGCGGTGAGTTCGGCGCCGAGGTCTTCGAGTGCGGCCGCTAGCTCGAGCCGGCGCGGTGTGCCCTCGAAGAGAGCAACCGCCTCGCGGAGATCCGCGTGGTTCCGCTCGAGCAGACCGCGGACGTGAGCCGCCGCACCCGCGATCGAATGGATGCCGGGGTTCAGCTCCGCTCGCCGCTGGCTGGTGGAGAGCGCGATCTGCGCGAGAGCGTCGTCTTGTGTGGCAAGTGCGATGCGCGCCAGCAGCACTTCGTCGCCGATGTCGAGTGGGAACCGCGGCAGGATCGCTCGGCCGTCCGGGTCGGTCGGTGCGCGCAGCCATCTTCGTGCTGCTTCGGCGTTGCCTTTGGCCATCGCGAAGATCGCGAGCAGCCAGCCTGCATGGCGCCGCACCGCGGGCGTGCCCTGCTCGAGCATGACCTGCGCGATGTCGCCGAGTCGGCGAGCCTGACGGGTGTCGCCGGTATGGATCGTCACTTGCCCCAGCGCGACGATGCCGGCGGCGTCGAGCACTCCAGCCGCGTGGGTTCCGTCCTCGAGGGCGAAGCGGCCTTCGAGCACAGCCGCCGCCTCGGAGATACGTCCAGTCCGCAGGAGCATGCGGCCGTGCCAGGTCTCGAACATCTGATAGGCCCAGCCCTGCCGGTCGCGCTGGGCGGCGGCGAGGCCGTCGGCTGCGATCGCGAACGACTCTTCGTAGAGGTCGGCGGCGCTCAGCAGCTCGCCGTGCCACATGTGCGCGAGCCGCAGGCGCTGGTCGTCGCCGGCGAAGATCCCGTCGCGATAGGCCTCGGTGATCAGCTCGCGTGACGGTCCGAATCGGTCGTCGGCGTACCCGAGCGCGCTCTCGGCGACGCGGAGCGTGAACCTCGCTCGAGCATCGTCCGCGGACTCGACCGTTGCGCGCGTCTCCTCGAGCACTGCACGCGCCTCGTCGAGGCGACCGGCGGTAACGAGATTGTGGAAGAGGCAGGCGAGGTGGCGGGCGCGTAGAGTCTCGGGGAGGTCGGGAAGGTTCAGGGCGAGTCGCCCAGCCCCGATTCTGATCTCCGGGGAGATCGCGAACATGCCGGCGATGCTGAGGCGGACTTCTGCCTCCTGCAGGGCGGGGAGCGTCTCGCGGAGGGCGCGGTCGGCGAACGCGATCGCTTGCTCGCTGTTGCCGGCGATGTGTAACGCGATCGCCGTCGTGCCGACGATCTCCCCGCGCTGTGGATGGTGGGCCGGCGCGATCTCGAGCGCGCGCCGTCCGAACTGTGCGGTGGTACCGGGATCGGTCGTGACCAGTGCCTTTGCGGCGTCGAGCAGCGTCGCGATCGCCACCTCGTCACCGACCTCGGCGCTGGCGGCGAGTTGCGCGGCAACTTCGACCGGCAGGGCGCCGGCTTCGAGCAGGACTACGGCGGCCTGGCGGTCGAGGGCGCGGCGGGCGGTTACGGGAACGCTGGCGCGCACGGCCTCGCGTGTGATGTCGTGCCAGAACGCGAGATTCTCGTCGCGCTCGACGAGCAGGTTCGCCTCGAGGAGCTCCTCGACCGGTGCGAGCAGGTCCGAGGCCGGCCGCCCGAGGGTGCGCGCCAGCTCGTCGAAGGTGAATGTGCGACCGAGCGAGGCGGCGACGGTCACGGCGTCGCTTGCCTCGTCGGAGAGCCGGCCGAGCCGCTCGCGCATCTTCTGGTGTACGCGGCGGGGCAGGTGGCCGTCGATCAGCTCGGCGCGGCCGTCGACAACGCGGATCCGCTCCTCTTCTTGCAGTCCGAGGAGCGTCTCGACGACGAGGAACGGGCTACCGTCGGCATCCGCCAACTGTTGCAGGATCGACTGATCGGGTTGCGCGGCGAGTATGTCCGCGGCCAACTGCACGACCGCATCGTCACTGAGTGGGCCGAGGGCGATCGAGCGTGCCCCCTCTTGCTTCAGCTCGTCGAGCGCGTGCACGAGCGGTGTCGCTTCGCGCGGCGGGCGAAGCGCGATCGCCCAGGCGATCGGCAGTCCCATCAGTCGCGTCGGCAGCCTGCGTAGCGCCGCGACCGTTCCGCTGTCTGCCCAGTGGGAGTCGTCGATCGAGATCAGCAGTGGCGACTCGAGCGCCGCGCGCTCGAGCAGCTGCTGCAGGTCTCGCAGCAACCAGAACCGTTGCTCGGGCTGTGCATGAAGAGTGGTGAGCTCGCCGGGGTCGAGGAGCGGTTCGGTTCCGTCGAACAGCGCCGCGAGCAGCGTCGCAAGCTCGACAACCGTTTCGCTCGGATCAGCTGCGCTGCTGCCGACTCTGATGCCGAGGGTGCGGGCGATCGCCGCGACTTCCTCGAGCAGGCGGCTCTTGCCCATGCCGGCGGCCCCCTCGACGACAACCACCGCTTCTGCGCCGTCGGAGAGGCGTTCGAGCTCGGCTCGAATCAGCGCGAGTTCCGCGTCGCGCCCGTGGAACTCCCGCGCGGGGCTCGTCGGCATCCGATCCTCGCTGCGAGCATATCCCAGGTCGCATGACACGCTTTCAAATCGCAGGATCGTGTGATGCGCATCGGAGCTCCGGCTGACGATACTCACCTATCGACAACTCGACGAAGGGGGTGGCGACAAGTGAACGGCCGACCGAACATCGTTCTTATCCATGGCGCCTGGGCCGACGGGTCCTGCTGGAGCGGCGTCATCGAGCGCCTCCAGGCAGAGGGCTTCCAGGTGAGGGCGCCCCAGTTCCCCCTGAGCTCACTCGCCGACGACGTCGCGCGGCTGCGCCAGGTGCTCGAGTTCCAGGACAGCCCGACGATCGTCGTCGGACACTCCTACGGCGGCCAGATCATCACCGCCCTCGGACCCGATACCGCGAATGTCGTCGGCCTCGTCTACATCGCCGCCTTCGGCCTCGACGAAGGCGAATCGCTCGGAGCGCTCCTCTCGCAGGGTCCGGTCACGCCGGCGCTTGCACATCTGTTCACCGACTCGCGCGGCTTCGGCTGGCTCTCCGAGGACGACTTCGTCAACCACTTCGCTGGCGACGTCGACCCGACCCGGGCACGCGTGATGTACGCCGTCCAGCAAGCGCTCGCCTCCTCGGCCTTTACCGACGTCATGGGTGCTCCGGCATGGAAGTCGCTGCCCTCCTGGTACCTCGTTGCCCAGAACGACGAAGCGATCCCACCTGACGCCGAGCGGCAGTTTGCCGAGCGGATGGGCGCGACCACCGTCGAGGTGCCGTCAAGCCACGTGGCGATGGTCTCGCATCCGCAAGAGGTCACGGATCTGATCAAGGCCGCCGTCGAGACCTGCACGGCCGCACTGGCGCGCTGACGAGGCGATCGCGTTGCTCCGCAACACCCTCACGAGCCGATAGACCGAGATCTTCAGTCAACCATTGGATCGAACCCGAACAGGACAACGACGTGACGGATACCAAAGGAGGCGCCCCAACCGCCGTAAGGCAGAAAGACGGTGACGCAGGCCGGATGAGCATGGACGTCACCATCGGCCACGACGGGAAGCCACGCTGTGCTTGGGCCGGCGCCGGCGATAACGGCCTCGGCCGGTACCACGACGAGGTCTGGGGCATCCGCACCTACGATGAGTCTGCTCTGTTCGAGGCGCTCACCCTGGGTGTGTTCGAGGCCGGGCTGAGCTGGTCGATCGTGTTCGGGAAGCGAGAGGCGTTCCGGAAGGCATTCCGAGGCTTCGACGTCGCCAAGGTCGCGGCGATGACCGCACGGGACGTCGACCGGCTGGTACAGGACACCTCGATCATCCGCAACCGTGCCAAGATTCAGGCCACTGTCGACAACGCCCGCACGATGATGTCCGCGTCGCCGAGCCTCGCGGCGCTTGCGAAGTCCTACGAGATCACTCGCAAGCGGGCACCCCGGTCCGTCGCCGAACTACCCGCGTCGACCCCGCAGGCGGAGGAGTTCGCCAAGCAGTTGAAGTTGCAGGGGTACCGCTTCGTCGGGCCCACGAGCGTGTACGCGTTCATGCAGAACATCGGCGTGATCAACGACCACATCCACGGGTGCTTCCGCGCGACCGACTACCCCGCCACGGCCTCGAGCCGGTGAGGATTGCAATCCGTCCAAGCGAAGCGGAAGAGGCAACCCCGCTCGAGCTCGTCGCTTTTCGTTGTGCCGTACGAGCCGACGGTCGGCGCGGTTTCCGGATGGGTCCGGGTGAAGGCGACGTGGGCGGCGACCTCGAACTCGCTGGTCAGTGCGAGCGCGATGCCGTTGGACTTGGAAGTTAGTCGTTGATCGCGCGTATGCGCGCGATCCGGGACTATCCTGGTGCCGCGGAGCCTTCCCGGGGCGCCCGATGCCAGCGTGAGGCCGTATTTCACCTCAGGATTGCCGAAAGCCCGAGCCGGACCACCGGCAGCTGGCCCCCGGCAGGACCGGGGGCGAGAGAGGCGGGGCCGGTCAGTGGCGGCTGGGCCCCATGCCCGTCGAGGAGAAGGCGACGTCGTCGAAGAGGGCGTAGGTGGGGTCGGTGGGGATGCCGGAGTTGTGGTTCACGAGGGTCAAGGTGTAGGTGTGCCCGGGTGTGATGTAGACCCCTACCTGCCACCAGCCGGTGAGGGAGCACATCATGGGCAGGGGCATGACCAAGGTCCCGCCGGCGGCGTCTCGCAGGGTGGCCGTGGCCGAGTCACCGGTGGCGTTGCCCGTGCAGGCCATCTTGTAGCCGAAGGTCAGGGCGACAGACCCTGCCGGTGCCGTGAACGTCTGGGCCAGGTTGGAGTCCCCTTTGGCGGCCACGGTGGAGCCCAGGCGGGCACAGTAGTTCCCGCTGTGGCACCCATCGCTGACCACGGATACCGCCGCCCCGCCCGGCGTCCAGCCCGCAAGGGTCCCGGTCTCGAACCCGCCGTTCACCACGGCTCCCGTCGAGACCGGCGGCGGCACTGGGACGGAGACCCTCAACGTCAGGGTGGTGGTGTGGGCGGCGGACGGCCCGGCTCCCGCAATGACGACGGCGTAGGTGCCGCCAGCAGCACCCGAGGAGGCCGAGAGGGTAAGCCGGGCGGAGCCGCCAGCCGCAACGCTGGTCGGGCTGAAGGAGGCGACCACTCCGGCAGGCAGGTCCGAAGCGCCGAACACAACCGTCTGGGCGGAGCCCGCGGTCACCGCTGTGGCGATAGTGGCCACCCCGGACGAGCCCCGGTCCATGGAGAGCGACGCCGGGTTGGCCGAGATGGAGAAGTTGGCGACCACGGGCACAGAGACCACCAGGGAGAGGGGCGTGGTTTGGGTGGCGGTCCGCCCGGTGCCGGTGATCACGATGGCGTAGGTACCCGCGGCCATGGTGGACGAGGTGGTGAGGGTGAGCCTGGAGGTGGTCCCGGCTGTGATGCTGGCAGGGCTGAAGGAGGCGACCACCCCGGCCGGCAGGCCGCTGGCGCTCAGGGCAACCGTCTGGGCGGCACCGGCAGCGACCCCCGTTACGACGGTGACCGCCCCTGACGAGCCCCGGACCAGGGCGAGGGAGGCGGGGCTGACCCCCAGGGAGAAGTTGGCGACCACGGGCACAGAGACCACCAGGGAGAGGGGCGTGGTTTGGGCGGCGGACGGCCCCGTGCCGGTTACCACCAGAGCGTAGGTGCCCCCGGCCATGGTGGACGAGGTGGCGAGGGTGAGCCTGGCGCTGGACCCCGCGGTGATGCTGGCAGGGCTGAAGGAGGCAACCACCCCTGCCGGCAGGCCTGAAGCGCTCAACGCAACGCTCTGGGCAGCACCCGCGGTCACCGCCGTCGATATGGTGGCCACGGCCGACGAGCCCCGGTCCGCCGTCAACGTCGCCGGGCTGGCCGCAATGGAGAAGTTGTTCACGACGGGGACGGACACCACCAGCGACACCGAAGTGGTGCGGGTGGCCGACACACCGGTGCCAGTGATCACCACGCTGTACGTACCCCCAGCGGTGGTCGCACCGGTGGAGAGGGTGAGCCGTGCACTGGACCCCGTGGTGACGCTGGCGGGGCTGAAGGTGGCGGTCACACCGGCGGGCATGCCCGAGGCACCCAACACAACGCTCTGGGCGGCACCGGCCGTGACGGACACGGAGACCGTGGCCGTGACAGATGAGCTCCGGGCGACCGATAGAGACGCTGGGCTGGCCGTGACGGAGAAGTCGTTCGTGGTGGTGCGGGAGACGATGCAGTGGCCCGCCACGTTGCTGAACTGCTTCTGCACCGTGTAGGTCACGCCGTCGCCGCCCGTGACGGTGTCCTGCTGACCGTTGCAGATGTCGCCGATCTCACCGTAGTTGCCGTCGTACCACCCGAGGGGAGGCCCGTAGACGTTGGCCAGCCCCACCCCTGGGTCGGTGACACTCTCGATCATCTCGTGGGAGGCCACGGACGTGGTGTTCTGGAAGGCGTTCCCGGCCCCGCACCCGATCACATTGGAGAGGTCCGGCTCCACGGCGTAGTACAACTCCGGCAGGGAGCCCGCCGCAATCGTGTTGTGGTAGGCACAGAACCCTCCCGAGACCAGGGAGCACGACGAGCCGGCGCAGATCGACTGGCCGTTGCGGAAGAAGAGGCTGTAGAGCGTGTTGGCGTCGGGCGCCGGCAGGTGCCCAGCAGCGATCTGGGCATTGAGTTCCGCCTGGATGTTGGCGTCCTGGATGGCGTTGCCGTTGTTGGCCGCGGAGGGCGCGATGACGTAGCGCCCGGAGAGGCTGCCACGGCCAATGACCTGGTTGGTTCCGGGCTGCCCGCCCGCAGCATTGCCGGTGGTGTTGTACTCCGAAAGCCAGTCGAAATAGGGCGACGCTGTCACGCCCTGGTAGAACGAACTGACGCCGGGCGAAGCATCCGCGGTTGTCTGAGCGAGATAGGTGCCCGCACCGTAGATCACCTGGACCACCTTGACTTTGGCCAGCACCTTCCCCCCGTAGTACGAAAGTTGGGGGCCAGACGCCGCCGGCGCCATCGAGGCCGCATGCGCTACCTGGCTCGGACCGGCCGTCCCGGATGCACCGAACGGCAACACATGCGGGCGGTGACCGGTTGCGCCCACCGAACTGGGTGAGGCAGTTGGCAACGGGGAGGCCGAGGCCGCTCCCATTGCCGGACCCAGCCCGAGCACCAGCACCATGCCAAGCAACGCTGCCCAAGCGCGGAGCCCGCGCACCCGAAGCTGTGTCATCCCTGACCTCGTTCTGTCGTCCCCCGACGGTGCCCGGGAAATCCATTCCCGGGCCGGGCTCTCTAAGGGAGGAGCCATAGAAGGTATCGGGACGAGATAGTCTCGGAAATAGCGGCTCCTTTTGGCCATGGACTGTCACCCGAATGGACGCGGGCGCTTCCGGCCTTGCGGCAAGTCGTTTGGCGGTACAGCGGGTCGCCTAGCTGATCGCGTGCTCCACAAAGCCGTCGCCCCACCAGCGCCCATGCCTCTCACCCTGGCGGTGGCCCCCCAGTCCGGCCCGTGGACGAGGCGCTCCGGCGCGTTGGGCAGCACCGAGGCGGGGCTGACCTCCGACGGGGCCGATGCGCGCCGGGCCCGGTTCGGGCCCAACGTGCTGACCTCGTACCGGGGCACCGCGCTGGGGGTCCCCACCCGCCAACTCCGCAACCTCGCCCCAGTGGGCCTCCCCCCTGGGCCATCGAGGAGGCCGACAACCGGACGCTGCTATCGGCAGGGCGCCGGCGACACGAGCGACCGACGCCGTCGCCCGTTGGGTCTTCTCAACTCCGGACAAGGCGGGTCAGGCCGCGAGACGGTTCCGGCGCTGTATTGCTGAGGCTACGGCGTCAAGCCACCTGCCAGGTCCGGCCAGCGTTTCGGCAGGAGTTGCAGGAGCCAACCTCGGTGAGCCCATCGAAAGCGTCATCGAGCGGGCCGATAAGGCGCTGTACCGGGCCGAACGTGCGAGGCGGGACCGCCTCGAGGTGGACGCCGACCCGTTGCTCGCGGCCGTCTGAAGTATTCGGGTTCGCGCACGCTATTCCATTCCGCGGAGATCCCGCAAAACATAGAGCAATGACGGGTACGTAACGGGCAACAACGAACACAACGCCGCAGGTCAGGCCGCATTTGCCCTGGTAGATCGCGTGTCATCCATTCCTTGACACGGAAGAGGTCCGAGGTTCAAATCCTCGTGCGCCCACAGTATAACCGCAGGTCAGAGCCCTGTTTTTGGTTTGAACCAGGTCGGGCCCACCCCAAAAGGTCGCGAAATCCCGCGAGAGCCTTTGCGGGTCCTTGTGCGGGTCCTGATGTCTGCTCTACCGCGGCGGCTAGAAGGCGCCGACGACCTTGAAGTCCTGGCTGACGAAGATGTGGTGCGGCCAGTTGACGCCGATGTTGTGGGCCTCGTACTCGCCGTTGCTCAGCTGCACAACACGGTCGACGACGCCCCCCGGATAGGCGGCCAGCGCAACTTCCGTCGCCTTGTTCGCTGTTGTTCCGCTGACGATCGTCCCCGACCCCTCGGTGTAGTTCGCCGGAATCTGACCGACCTGCTTTGACGTCGTCGGTGCACCGGACTGGAAGGGGATCACCGCTGCCCCCGAGGAAGTCGCAGATCCGCCGCCGCCAGTCGGTTGCACGACGACCTGTGTGGCCGCGATGGTCGTTCCGCTGACCGTCCCAAGTACGAGGACGGGTTCGCCTGTTGTAATGACACTCGCCGACGTCGAGCTCGTCCCCTTCTGGTATGTCGTGGTGGACGCCTCGTTGACGGTCACCTTCTGTCCCGTTGATGTCGACATTGTGAAGCTCGGCGTGGATACGCTGTCGACCGTGCCGGATGCTCCCCCTGCGGCCGGGCCAGACCGAGCGTTGGATCCTGAGGGGGATGTGGCTGTTGCCGAGGGGGACGTGGCTGTTGCCGAGGGGGACGTGGCGGTTGCCGAGGGGGACGTGGCGCAACCGGCGGCAAGTCCGATCACCGCACATATCAGCGCAGCGGCCGCGATCCGTCCACCTCTTCTGTCCGACAGCAATCGCCGTACCCTCGGCCGGCCTGCCTGGTTGGCCATGGTTACCGAGGCCGACGAGCCTGGCGAAGACGCTGGCGGAGGAGGCGACGCATCGCCGGCGCCGCCTGAACTTCCAGCAACCGGCGGCCCTGACGTCGCGCTCGAAACGGGGCGAGCGGGAAGGGTCTCGTGGACGTTTGTTGGGTCGTAACCGTTCATGCACCCGTTGTGTGACATTTCTTCCCCCTCCCTGAATCCAGGCGCTCCTGGAAGATTGGTAAGTTTGGGGCGGTCAGCGATGACCGGCGTCAGGCAACTCACCGCGACTCCCCTCCCGCTTCGGGCAGGATCGCGCTGCGGCCATAGAGTGGCATCACCGCTAACGGCCATCATCTCGTGATGCTGGCTGCAAATCTCGTATTCCTGCTGGCAGGTAGTTGCGTTTGACGTTGGGCGTCCCGAACTCCTCGGACAACGACGCCATCGCCCGTATGTGGTCGATGATGGCTTCGTGGAGAAGTTCGAATGGTTCGCGTAATCCCCTCGCTTGCTGACTCTTGCCAAGGTGAGGGTCGAGCCCGGGGGCTGCCCCCTCGGCTGGCCGTCATGTGGCCGTCTCCTGGCCGTGAGACGTCAAAAGGTCACAACGTCACGAAGCCTGACCCTCAAGAAGGACTAGTGATCTTTCGTAGTCTGGGTGGGATGGTGGCTGCGGCTGGGGTTTTGGAGATGACGGGTGGGCAGCGGGTTGAGCTGGAGGGGCTTGCTCGTTCGCACACCGCGCCGGCTCGGGAGGTGCGCCAAGCCAAGGCGTTGTTGTGGGCCGCCGCGGAGGGAACCGCTGCGGTGGGCCGCGCAAGAGCCGCGAACCAGGGCTCCATGATGCGGCCGGCTCGGGCTAGCAAGCCCGATGGCTACCTTCTCGGCTCGTACCGCATCGCCACTGCCCCCGAGCCGAACTGCAGCCGGCTCACGAGCTTCAAGTCGACATGCTTCGATAGCCCGGCGAACAACGTCGGCCCGTGGCCCGCGAGCCTGGGATGCACCACGAACTCGTACTCATCGATCAACCCCAGCTCCGTCAACGCCAGTGGGAGCTTCACACCTCCCACGAACAGTCCCTTACCCGACTCCCGCTTGAGTTGCTGAACGGCCTTGCCCAGATCCCCGCGCACGAGTTCCGCGTTCCAATCGACCTGCTCCAGGGTGCTCGACACGACGTACTTCTTTGCCGCGTTGATCGTCTGGGCGAAGGGTTCCATCCAATCAGGTCTCGCTCCCGTC
>JAOPZY010000073.1 GCA_025963875.1 Actinomycetota bacterium | reverse complement strand
GCCCTCGCCTTCGCCAACGACGACAAGTTCTCCTCGGACGGCGCCGAGATCTTCAAGACCACGTTCAGCGCCGACCACATCAACCTGATCGACACCGAGGCGTTCTCCAAGATCCAGACCGATTTCTCCACCTACGCAACCAGCATCATCGCCAAGAAGCCCGACGTCGTCGCCATCTCGGGTGTCGGCGGCGTGCCCTCGAAGCTGATCGTCGAGCTCCGGCGCCAGAAGTACGCCGGCCCCATCCTCGGCGGCAACGGCTTCAACAGCTCGGCGGTGTCGATGCAGGCCGGCCCGGCGGGTGTCGGGGCGCAATCGGGAAGCGCCTGGTACCTCGGCACGACCACGACCGTCAACACCAACTTCGTCGCCGCCTACAAGACGAAGTTCAACGCCTACCCCGACCAGTTCGCAGCGCAGGCCTACACGGCGGTCTACCTCTTCGCCGAGGCCGCCCGGCACGCCTCGCTCGGCTTCAGCGACGTGGCCAAAGACCGGGACGCCCTCAGGGCCGCCCTGGAGAAGGTGTCCCTCGACACACCCCTGGGCCCCTTCAGCTTCACCAGCGCCCACGACGTGCACCAGCCCATCTACGTCGTCGCCATGGACGGCTCGGGCGGGTTCACGCTGGTTGACGTCGTGCACCCATAGCAGGGATGCCGTCCGCGGTAGGCGGAGTCCCTGTGGCGCTCGCCTCGGGGGTCGCGGGCACGCTGCTGCCCCAGACGCTGAACGGCATCTTCACCGGCAGCATCTACGCCCTGTTCGCCGTGGGCTACACGCTGGTCTTCGGGGTCCTCGACATCCTCAACCTCGCCCACTCGGCGGTGTTCATGCTGGGTGCCGTCATCACGTACGGACTGGCGGTGACGCTCGGCCTGCCCTTCCTGCTGGGGGCCCTGCTCGCCACCCTGGCGTGCGCCGCCGTTGGGTACGGGATCGACCTGGTGGCGCTCCGGCCCCTCCGCCACCGCGGCGCGCCGCCGATCAGCGCCCTGCTGACGAGCATCGGGCTTGCCCTGATCTTCGTGAACATCGCGGAGCTGCGTTTCGGCGCCAACTCCCGGGCGCTCCCCGCTTCGGTTGCCCTCTCCGGATCTGTTCACCTGGGCAGTCTCGTGCTGGAGGACAGCAAGATCGCCACGCTCCTGCTCAGCCTGGCCCTCGCGGCCGCGCTCGGCTGGATCGTGCGCCGCACGAGGGCCGGCCGGGCCATCCGTGCCGTCGCCGAGAACCCGAGGGCCGCCCAGCTCATGGGCATGAACGTCGACGCGGTCATTGCCTGGACGCTGGTGCTGACCTCCGCCCTCGGGGCGGTCGCCGGGATCCTCTACGGGCTGTCCCAGCACGACATCAACCCGTTCATGGGCCGTGACCAGATCGAGCTGAAGGGGTTGGCCGTCATCGTGCTCGGCGGGATGGGATCGATCCGGGGCGCCGTGGTGGCCGGCTACCTGCTCGGGCTCGCCGAGGTTGCCGCCCTCGTCTTCCTCGGGTCGAACGTGTCGGGGGGCGTCGCCTTCGTCGTGCTGTTCCTCGCCCTCGTGGCGTTCCCCGGGGGCATCCTCCGGGGGCGCACCGTCGCCCGGCAGGTCTGAGCCGCTTGCAATTCTTCATCCAGCTTTTCAGTGACCCGCTCGGCTTCTACCGCGCCCACCAGCTCCTGCTGGCACAGCTCGGCATCAACGCCCTGCTGACGCTCTCGATGTACATCACACTGAGGGCCGGCATGCTCACCCTGGCCAACGTGGGTTTCATGGCGGTGGGGGCCTACGTGTCGGTATTGCTCCACGTCAACGGCCACCTGCCGCTGCCCGTGGCCGTGCTGGCCGGCGCCCTCGCCGCGGGCCTGCTCGCCATCCCGATCGGCATTCCGGTGCTGCGCCTGTCGGGCATCTTCCTTGCCATCGCGACGATCGGCTTCGGCCAGGTGGTGGTCGGGGCGATCCTCAACATCCCCATCACCGGGGAAGGGCGCGGGCTGACCGTGCCCGACGCCAGCTCCTCCCTCCTGCCCGCCTACCTGTCGCTCGTGGTGATCGCCTACGTGCTCTGGCGGCTGGCGAGGACGCGCCTCGGTATGGCCTGGGATGCGGTCCGGGAGGATTCGCTGGCCGCGGAGGCCCAGGGCATCGACGTCGCCCGGTACCGGATGCTGGCCTTCGTCCTCGGCGCCGTCCTGGCCGGCTACGCAGGTGCGCTGGAGGCCCACATCAACTTCTTCATCGACACCTCGCTGTACTCCTTCCAGCGGGTGGTCGGGGTCCTCGTGTTCGCGACCCTCGGCGGCATCGGCCGCGTGGCCGGTCCCGTCGTCGGTTCGACGGTCCTCACGGCGCTGCCCGAGGTGATCCGCTTCGCCCAGAGCTACCGGGACGCGCTCTACGGTGTCATCCTCATCGCGCTGGTCATCTTCCGGCCCCAGGGGTTGCTCGGAGGCAGGGTGGGAATCCGCCGCGTCGGCCGCCGCGTCAAGCTGTGATCCTCGAGCTTGCCGGCGTCGCCCGGCACTTCGGCGGCGTCAAGGCAGTGGACGGCGTGGACCTCGCGCTGCGGCAGGGCGAGCTCCTCGGACTGATCGGGCCCAACGGCTCCGGCAAGACCACCCTCATCGACCTGGTGAGCGGATTCCAGCGACCCGACCGCGGGACGATCGTCTTCGCCGGCCGCCCTGTGGCGGGGTGGCAGCCCCACCGGCTGGCGGCAGCAGGCCTTGCCCGGACGTTCCAGCGGGTCAGGCTGTTCGGGGCGCTCAGCGTCCTCGACAACGTCCTCGTGGGCATGCACGGGCGCACGGGGGGCGGCGATCTGGGCCGCCTGTTGGGCCTGCCGGGCGCACGCGCCTCGGCGCGGGAACGGGCGGGGGAGGCCCGCGCACTCCTGGAGCGCGTCGGGCTCACCGGCGTGGAAAGCCGCCCGGCCTCCTCCCTCGCCTACGGCCAGCAGCGGCGGCTGGAGATCGCCAGGGCCCTGGCGCTGTCGCCACGGCTGCTCCTGCTCGACGAGCCCGTCGCGGGGATGAACCCCGCCGAGGTCGGGAAGCTCTCGACGCTGTTCAGCGAGCTCAACGCCGAGGGTCTCACGATGATCCTCGTGGAGCACCATCTCCGCCTGGTCGTGGAGGTCTGCACCCGTGTGGTGGTGCTCAACTACGGCAGGAAGATCGCCGACGGCTGGGCGGCCGCAGTGCTGGAGGACCCGGTCGTCGCCGAAGCCTATCTCGGCAAAGCTGGGGCAAGCGAGGTGCTCTGAGTGGCATTGCTCGATGTCCGGCATCTCGCCGTCTCCTACGGGGCCATCGAGGCGGTGCGGGATGCCTCCCTGGCGGTCGAGGCGGGGGAGATCGTGGCGGTCATCGGCGCCAACGGTGCGGGTAAGTCGACGCTGCTGTCGTGCCTGAGCGGTCTGGTCCGGCCGAGGGCGGGGACCGCCGTGTACGCGGGGCGAAGCCTCGCCGGGATGCGCCCCCCCGAGATCGTCGGGGCCGGGCTGGTCCAGGTGCCGGAGGGCCGGGAGGTGTTCGCACGGATGACCGTCGAGGAGAACCTCGACCTCGGCGCCTGGCGGCGCAAGGACCGCAGCCAGGTCGCGCGCGAGATCGACGAGATGCTGCAGCGCTTCCCGATCCTGGCCGGGCGCCGGGACGAGCTGGCGGGCAACCTCTCCGGCGGCGAGCAGCAGATCCTGGCGGTCGCCCGGGGCCTGCTGGCCGCTCCCCGGCTGCTACTCCTCGACGAGCCGTCCCTCGGTCTGTCGCCGAAGCTCGTCGACCAGGTCTTCGAGATCGTGGACGGCATCCGCTCCGAGACGACCTCGGTCCTGCTCGTCGAGCAGAACGCCCTCCAGGCGCTGGCGAGGGCAGACCGGGCCTACGTCATGGAGTCGGGGACCACCACGCTGGCCGGCACCGGCAAGGAGCTGCTCGGCAACCCCGAGGTCCGCCTCGCCTACCTGGGGCTGTGATTCGGGCCCGTGCGTCAGGGGCAGTGCCGGGGGTGGGGCTCCAGCCAGCAGTGCCCCGCTTGCCGGCGGAGGGCCTCGTCCCGCCCTCCCGCCCTGCGGTACGAGGCCCGCAGGCGATGGTGGCGTGCCGGCGCCAGGTGCAGCTGTCTGAGGTTGACGGCTCGACGCGCTCCCCGGACCTGACCGGCGTGGGCACAGCCGTGGACCGATGGTTCGAGGTGGCCCCCCAGGCGATCGTTCACGTC
>JAOPZY010000136.1 GCA_025963875.1 Actinomycetota bacterium | reverse complement strand
AGCTTCACCTCCTCCCGGACGAACGGCTGGTCCTGGGCGATGATCCCGCGCATCTTGCGCTCGATCGCCACCAGGTCCTCGGGCAGGAAGGGCCGGCCGATGTCGAAGTCGTAGTAGAAGCCGTCCTCGATCGGCGGGCCGATGGCGTAGCGCGCCTCGGGCCACAGCGACAGGACGGCCTGCGCCATCACGTGCGCGGTGGAGTGCCGGAGGACCTCGAGGTCACTCCGTGAAGGGGCGGATTCGGGGGATGCTGCGGGATCGCTCACGCCGGAGACCATATCTCGTGACCATATCAACCACCGTCCCAGGGTATCTTCGCGTGCGTGAGCACCCCCGAGAGCGAGCGCGTCCCCGCCGACGAACTCGTGCGCGATTTCCTGCGTGGCCAGAACCTGGAGCAGGTCGGCCGGGCCGACGAGGCGGTCGACCTCTACGAGCGGGCGGTCGCCGCTTCCTTCGACGCCGCCGGCCCCTACGACCGGCTGATCTGGATCTACCAGAGCCGCAAGGCGCACCGCGAGGTCATCCGGGTGGCCGAGGCGTCGATCCGCAACATCCACACCTACCCGGCCAAGAAGCGGTGGTACGAGGAGCAGATCGCCTCGGCCCGGGCTGCCCAGGGCTCCTCGCCGCAGCCCCGGCCCCGGTGAGGGCGGTCACCGACCGCATCGATCGCGACGGACCGATCACCTTCGCCGATTACATGCGGCTGGCGCTCTACGATCCCGCCGAGGGCTTCTATGCCCGGCGGGTGCCGGGGTCGGGGGCCGGGTACCGGACGTCCCCGTCGCTCAGCGAGTGGTTCGGCCGCCTGTTCGCCCGCTGGGCAACGTCGGTGTGGGAGGACCTGGGCAGACCGGACCCTTTCACGGTGGTCGAGGCGGGAGCCGGGCGGGCAGACCTTGCCGCGCAAGCCCTGGAGGCCTTCGAGGGGCCGCTCCGCTGGGTGATCGTCGAGCCCTTCGACGACGTGGCCGCCCGCCAGCGGGAGCGCCTCGGGGCGTGGGGGACGGCGGTCTCGTGGCAGCGGTCGCTGGGCGACGAGCCGCCGGTGGTGGGATGCGTCGTCGCCAACGAGGTCCTGGACAACCAGCCGGTGCACCTCCTGGAGAAAGCGGGCGGGCAGGCCGTCGAGATCCACATCGGGGTGGCAGACGGGCGTCTGGTGGAGGTCCCCGCTCCCCTGTCCGACCCTGCGCTGGGGCCCCTGGTGGCGGCGGCACTGGACGAGCTGGAGGACGGGGACCGCTTCGAGGTGAGCCCGGCGGCAGCGGACTGTGTGACCCGGGCCGCAGGAACCCTGCGGCGGGGCACGGTGTTGGTCATCGACTACGGCGACGAGGAGCCCGACCTCTGGCGCCGGCGCCCCTCCGGGTCCCTGGTGACCTACCGGGACGAGGGCCTCGGCATGGACCTCCTGGCCGACCCCGGGGAGGCCGACATCACCGCCCACGTCAACTTCTCGGCCCTGGCTCGGGCGGCGGCGGCCGCCGGGATGGTGCCCGAGCCACTCCGGACCCAGCGGGAGTGGCTGCAGGCGCTGGGTGCGGGGCAGGTCGCCGACGACCTTCGGCGCCGCCAGGAGGAGGCCGAGCTTGCCGGCGACCACGCCGGGATGGTGCAGCTGCTCGCCGAGCGCAGCCGCCTTTCGGCCCTCAGCGCCCGCGGGGGCCTGGGGGACCTCCTCGTGTTCTCGGCCCGCAAGGGCTGAGCGGCTTCTCGGAGGTCAGTCGCTTTTCGCGCGCATGTGCGCGATCACGGACTAACCTCGGCCTCACCGTCAGCCCGTCCGACCTCTACGTAAAGGGCGTTGCTCCTAGGCCCGGCCCTCGTAGACGTCGATGAAGTGCCGGTACTTCCTCGAGATGATGGCGGTGGCCTCGTCCCGCGGCATCGTCCCCGAGGCGACGCCTTTCACGGCGTCGTTGAAGATCGAGCGGCCGATGGCGAAGCCGAGGTAGCCCGGGACCTTGGCGCCGGCCCGGAGCCACGCCTCGACCGCAGCGTCGTCCGCCCCCCGGCCGAGGACCACGCAGCCGACGCTGTCCCTCCCGTCGCGCTTGACGAGGGCGGCGATCTCGGCGCAGGTCTCCGACGAGTCGATGCCCTCGATCTTCCAGATGTCCGGGTCGATGCCGAAGTCCTGGGCCTCCTCGATGCTGCGAAGCATCAGCTTGGGCCGGACCTCGGTGTCGTAGCGTCCGGGGTCGCCCCCGACGCCCGCGAGCTGCTCGGGGGTCGCCGGGACGAGGAGTTCGTAGAGGAAGCGCCGTCCCCGCTCGTGGAGCCAGTCGGACAGCAGCTTCAGGCGGGCGAACTGACGCTCGTTGACCTCCCAGGGCCAGTCGGGGTTGGAGCGGACGAGCACCTTGGAGAAGGTCGGGTCGAAGTCCTCGATGTGCTCGCCGAAGTCCTCGCCGTACTCGAAGTCGAACTCCTCCTGTCCGCTCTTCTCCACGGGCATGGCGAGCGGGTAGCCCTCGGCCTTGGCCTTCCGGGCGACCTCGGCCCCGAACTGCTCGTCCACCAGGACACCGGCGGTCTCACGGGGTGCGCCCTCGGCGACTGCCCGCTGCAGGCCCTCGAAGATGAGCATCTTGGCACCGGCCACCCGGGCGGTGTCCTCCGGAGTCAGGGTGCCGGAGAGGCCGAAGAGCTTGATGAAGGATCCGCGATGGTCGAAGGCCATGATGTAGATCTTCTTGTCGTAGCCCAGTGGCATGCCGCCCCTCCTTTGGACTGTCGCTTTGATAGTCGAGATCAGGGCGAATCTTACCCAGCGGCAGGAGCGGGTGGGACCCCGAGGCCCACCCGAAGTGCCGCCGTCGGCCGCTGCTCTACGGAACGGTGGGCATCTGCCCGGCGTTCTCCTGCGCCTCACGTGCGGCGCTCTCGCCGGCCTCGTGCGTGGCGTCCTCGTTGGGCTTGAAGGTGCCGGCCGCCGGGGCCGTACCCGCTGCCGGCGTGGAGGTGGCCGCCGGGGTCGTCGTCGTGGTGGTGCTCGTCTGGGCACTCGCGGCGCTGCCGAACAGCATGCTGCCGATGGCCCCGCCGGCGATCATCGACCCGACGATTGCCGACCCCACGAGCGCCTTGAGCTTCATGTTCATCCCGGTCTCCCTTCATCCTTCTCCGGAACGGTTCCGGACGTAGTGCCACTGTGGGATCTGAGACTGCGAGGAGGCTCATGACGCCCCCACAGGGGGCTGGGCGTTCGCTCACAAGTCGCTCAGAGCCACGCGGCCACGTAGCATTGGGGCACGACCGACCGGGTACAACCCGCCCACAAGGAGGCCGCTCATGACCGCTCAAGCCCAGACCGACGCAGCGCCCATCCCCGAGAACCGCCGGGACATCCTCGAAAAGAAAGGTCTCGCCCAGATCGCCACCATCGGCCCGGAGGGCGGGCCGCAGTTGTCGCCCGTCTGGTACGGGTGGGACGGCACCCACCTTAAGTTCAGCACCACCAAGGCCCGGCAGAAATACAAGAACCTCGTTCGCAACCCCCGGGTGTCGGCGTCGATCCTCGACCCCGACGACCCGTACCGCTACCTGGAGATCCGGGGCATCGCCGAGATCGAGGACGACCCGGACAAGGCCTTCATCGACGAGATGTCGCGCAAGTACATGGGCAAGGACTACCCCTTGAACCAGGCTGATGAGGAACGGGTCGTCGTCAAGATCCGCCCCAGGCACGCCACGACCCAGGGCTGACGTCAGGAACAGTACCGAACCATCTGCCTGCAGGAAGTGGTCATTCCTCGCCATAGACGTCGCCCACGTCCACCCTCACCATGGACACGGAAGCGGACGACCGGACGCCTCGACGCGCAACAGCAAGCAGACAGGGAGTTGAGTGGAAACAACCTTCGCAGGCAAGGTCAGCTCGTTCCGCCCCTCGGAGAAAGGCGCTGAGGTCGATTTCCTGGACTGCACCACCGACGACGTCGCCCTGGTTGCCGAGCAGTTTCTCGCAGGCGTCGGGCTCAACCTCGAAAAGGGAACGATCGCGCAGGGCGTCTACGGGTCCGGCAGCAGGGCCGGTCGCGCCATCGCCGGGGGCGTGGTCAAGCGGCGGAAATACCGCGTAAGCATCTCGGTCGGCGACAGCGGCGTGCGACTCAGCATGATGTCCGGCATGTCGGGCATCGGCGGCTCGTGGCTGGGGCTGATAAGAGAACGCAAGCAGCGCAAGGTGTTTGTTGCGAGCCTCACGTCCTACCTCGGGGGGAGTGACACTCCGAACCCGGTTCCAACCCCGTAGGGTCCGAGCGAGGACTCAGGTTCCGGATCAGCCCTCGTCGTCGTCCTCGTCGTCGGCGCCCACGGCGTGCAGGGTGGCGTGCTGCCCGACGAGGTCCCCCAGGTCCCCGGTTGTCTCGTTCACCGGCAGCTCGTGGGCCCGGATCAGGTGGCCGACCATCTTCTCCTCGTCCGAGAGCAGGGCGAGCCATTCGGAGCTCAGGGCCGACAGGGACTCGAGCCATCCCTCCCGGTCGTCCTCGTCCTGGAGCAGCAGCTCCGTCGAGAGCATCCTGACGATCGAGCGGGGGATGAACCCGACGACGCCGCTCACCGGGAAGACGTCCGAGACCACCAGCCGCCCGTCCCGCTCCTGGGCGAGGTGGAAGTCGCGGTCTCCGTACTGCGCGACCCACTCCTCGATCGCGGCGTCGTCCTCCAGCTCCCGCAAGCCGTCGACCATCACGTCGAGCGTCTCCGCCCGGGAGGTCGCCAGCTCCCAGTCTTCGATCAGGACGAAGGCTTCCAGCCCGCTCTCCAACTCGCCGGAGAGCGGGACTTCCTCGATGTCGAGGAGCTCGAGGTCGCCCTCGTCGCCGTCAAGGCCGTCGAGGAGTTCCTCTTCCTCGCCGCCGGATGTTTCGCCTGTCTCGTCGGAGTCGCCCACAGACGGATCATACCGATGCGCCCTGCGCTTCGAGAAGCCCCGCCGCCTCCTCCCACTTCGCCTCGAGCTGGCGCACCCGCTTCGTCTTGGCCTCGTAGTCGGCGACGAGGGCGGCGACATCGGCCCCGGAGCCGTAGACGTCCGGGTGGGCCAGCCGCTCCGAGATCTCGTTCATCTCGCCGGACGCCTTTTCGAGATCCCGCTCGATGCGGCCCAGCGAGTCCCGCAGGCCCTTCACGGCCGCCCGCGCCTGGGCGCCGGCCTTGCGACGTTCCGCTGCGTTGCCGGCGCCGTTCTGGGCCTGGGAGCCTTGGGATGACTTCGCCTTCGGCGACTGCGTCGCGGGGCCGCCCCGGCGGGAGAGGTAGAAGTCGTAGTCGCCTTCATACGCGGTGACCTTGCCGTCGCGGACCTCGACGATGCGGTTGGCGACCTCCCGGATGAGGTGCCGGTCGTGGGTGATCAGGACGAGGGCGCCCT
The DNA here is from genome assembly GCA_025963875.1 of Actinomycetota bacterium. Lineage (GTDB taxonomy): Bacteria > Actinomycetota > CADDZG01 > JAHWKV01 > JAOPZY01 > JAOPZY01. The sequence continues at coordinate 754 of JAOPZY010000136.1, read as the reverse complement.
GGTAGTCGGTCAGGGCGTCCTCGAGGATGTCCCGGCTGGCGATGTCCAGGTGGTTGGTCGGCTCGTCGAGGAAGAGCGCGTTCAGCGGCCGGACGAGGAGCTTGGCCATCGCCAGCCTGGTCCGCTCGCCGCCGGAGAGGACGTCGACCCGCTTCTTCATGTCGTCGCCGGAAAACAGGAAGCGCCCCAGCAGGTCGCCCGGGCGGATCGGGGACCCGGCCGGTATCGCGGCCGTCACCTCGTCGAGGAGGCGGTTCGTGAGGGTGAGCGTCTCGTCGGTGTGCTGCGAGAAGTAGGCAAGCTGGGCGTTGTGGCCGACGACCCGCTCACCGCCCTGGGGCTCCAGCACGCCGGCCAGGAGCTTCAGCAGCGTCGTCTTGCCGGCGCCGTTGGGGCCCACCAGGGCCACCTTCTGGTCGCGTTCCAACGCCAGGTCGAGACCGTCGTAGATCGGCTGGACGGCCGCGCCGCCGTAGCCGAACTTCAGATCCTTGAGCTCGACGATGACCCGCCCGGCCCTCGGGGGGACCGGGAACGACAGCCCCATCGTGCGGCGGACTTTCTTCTTGGGGGCCGGGCCTCCCATCTTCTCCACCTGCTTGATGCGGCTCTGGACCTGGCGGGCCTTCGTGGCCTTGGCCCGGAAGCGGTCGATGAACTCCTGCGCCTGGGCGGCCTGACGGGCCCGGTTGCGCTCGGCGGCCTCGGCCTGTTCGGCGACGAGCTCTCGCTGGACGAGGAACGACTCGTAGTC
>JAOPZY010000050.1 GCA_025963875.1 Actinomycetota bacterium | reverse complement strand
GAGTACCGGCCGGGCTGGGGCCAGACGCACAGGCCGTGCGGCCCCTTGCCCACCTTCACCCTACCGACCAGCTGCCCCGTCGCGGTGTTGAAGGCGTAGACCTCGGCGTTGTACCGCCCGGCGAGCCAGAGGGTCGTTCCGTCGGTCGATACGCCGCCCATGTCGGGGCTGCCCCCGCCGGGGATGTGCCAGGTCGTGGCCACCTTGCGGGTGGCGAAGTCGATCACCGAGACCGATCCTTCCCCCCGGTTCGAGACATACAGGTGCTTCGAGTCGCGGCTCACGTACAGGCCATGGGCATTCTTGCCGGTCGGGATGAAATTGAGGACCTTCATCGTGGTGCCGTCCACCTCGTAGACGCCGTTGGCGTTCATGTCCGCGATGTAGAAGATCTTCCCGTCGGGCGAGAGCTTCACATCCTGGGGCTTGCCGAGGACCTTCCCCAGCTTGGGCAGGGCGAGCGTCCCCACCACCTTCTGGGTGGCGACGTCCACCTTGATCAGCGTGCCCGCGAACTCGCAGCTCGCGATGAGGTAGGTGCCGTCGGCGGAGAAGTCCATGTGGTCAACGCCGTTGCAGTCGACGCGGAGGGGGCTGCGGATCGCCATGGTGTGGGGATCGCGGAAGTCCAGGCGCTGCATGCGCTCGGCCACCACGATCGCGTAGCGGCCGTCGGGCGTGAAGTAGAGGTTGTAGGGATCCTCCACCGGGATGCGGGCACCAGGTTTTCCGGTCGCCGGGTCGATCGGAACGAGGTCGTTGCTCAGGTCGTCGGTGGCGTACAACGTCTTCAGGTCCCAGGACGGCACGATGTGCTGGGGCTGCTGGCCCACGGGAAAGTGGTTGACCACCTTCATCGTCTTCGGGTCGATGATGTCGACGCTGTTGGAGTCCGAGTTGGGGACGTACACGAGCGAGGGGAAGGTCTTCACGACCGGGCTCAGGGCGTTCGGGCGGTCCGCGGCGTAGATGTCCTTCGGGTCCAGTACCGGCGGCATGCCCGGCAGAGCCGTGCCCGTGACCGTCCCCGTGGCCGTGGGCACGGTCGGCGAGTCGGTGGGGGAGGCGACGACGCCGGGGAACGCCCGCCCGCTCGAGCAGCCAGATGCGACGAGAGTCACGAGCACGAGCCAGAGCGTGATCGAAGGGTGGAGCGACCTCCGCATTGGGTGAGGCTACAGGATCAAGGCGACGACCGTCCGGATTGGCTGGGCGGCCTCGGAAGGGCTCCGGCGCACTTGCCGGGTACTGTTATCGGACCATGATCACGCTTCGCAACGTCTCGAAGCAGTTCCCCGGCTCGGGCGGCTACGCGGTCAGGGACTTCTCGCTCGAGATCGCAGAGGGGGAGACCGTCGTCCTCGTCGGACCTTCGGGCTCGGGCAAGACCACGATCCTGCGCATGATCAACCGCCTCATCGAGCCGACGTCGGGCACGATCGAGGTCGACGGTGTCGACGTCATGAGCATCGAGCCGGTCGAGTTGCGCCGCCGCATGGGCTACGTCATCCAGAGCATCGGCCTCATGCCCCACCGCACCGTTGCCCAGAACATCGGCATGGTGTGCGACCTCGTCGGCTGGCCCGCCGAGCGCATCCGGGCCCGGGTGGCCGAGCTCGCCGCGATGCTGGAGCTCGACCCCGAGCTGCTTGAGCGCTACCCCTCGGAGCTGTCGGGGGGCCAGCGCCAGCGGGTCGGTGTGGCCCGGGCCCTGGGCGTCGACCCCCCGGCGCTGCTCATGGACGAGCCGTTCGGTGCCGTCGACCCGATCGTGCGGGCCCGGCTCCAGGACCAGCTCCTCAACCTCCAGAGCCAGATCCGCAAGACCATCGTCCTCGTCACCCACGACATCGACGAGGCGATGAAGCTCGGCGACCGCATCGCGATCATCAACCGGGGTGGCGTGCTGGAGCAGTACGCGTCCCCTGAGGAGATCCTCCGGGCGCCTGCATCGCCCTTCGTCGGCGACTTCATCGGGGCCGAGCGGGGCTTGAAGCGCCTCGCCCTCATGGCGGTGAAGAGCGTCGACACGGAGGCCGGGCCCCTGGTGAACCCCGAGGCCGAGGTCCCCGCCGCCCTGGAGGTGATGCGCTCCCACGGCACCGACTGGGCGGCCGTCGTCGATGGGGAGCACCTGCTCGGCTGGGTCGACGCCAAGGGCCTGTCCGGGCGTGCCATCGTGGGCGACATGGATCCCCGGCCCTTCTCGGCAGTCGTGTCCCCCACCAGCTCGCTTCGTGAGGCCCTCGACGCCATCGTCATCAACAAGACCCACGTGGCCGCTGTGGTCGACGATGGGCGCTACTGCGGGCTGCTCACCCTCGAGCGGGTCGCCCAGGAGTTGACCGCCGCCTCATGACCCCGCCGGACGTGCTCGTCGACTGGAGCTGGCTGGGCACCCACACCTCCGAGATCGGTCATCTGGCGATCCAGCACGTCCAGCTGACCGTGATCGCCGTGGTGATCGGGCTGGCCATCTCGCTGCCCGTCGGGATCGCGGCGTACCGGCACCACCGGATCTACGGCCCCGTGAGCGGGTTCGCCGGCCTTCTCTACACGATCCCGAGCCTCGCCCTGTTCGCCCTGCTCGTCCCCTACACGGGCCTCAGCACGACCACCGCCGAGATCGGCCTCGTGAGCTACACCCTGCTCATCCTGATCCGCAACATCGTCTCCGGCCTCGAGGGAGTCCCGTCCGACGTCCGGGAAGCGGCCCGGGGGATGGGCTACGGCGAGCGCCAGCTCCTCTGGCGAGTTGAGATCCCGCTCGCGCTCCCGGTCATCATCGCGGGAGTCCGTATCGCTACCGTCACGACGATCGGCCTTGTCACCGTGACCGCCCTGATCGGCCAGGGCGGGCTGGGCGCGCTCATCCTGCAGGGGTACCGCCAGGATTTCCCCACCCCCGCCTACGCCGGCGCCGCCCTCTCGGTCGTGCTGGCGGTGCTCAGCGACGTTGTGCTCCTGACCATCCAGCGCCTCCTCACGCCCTGGGCAAAGCCAGCTGAAGTGCGCCAGTCGGTCGAGACGGTTGTGCCCGCCGCCATGGCCGGCGCCTGATGGGCATCTTCCGGCAGGGCCTGGCCTGGCTGGCCGATGGGGCTCACTGGGTGGGGGCGGGGGGCATCCTGCAGCGTCTGGGGGAGCATGCCGAGATGTTCGCCCTGGCGATGCTGATCGCCCTGATCGTCGCCCTGCCGGTAGGCCTGGTCATCGGCCACGCCCGGAAGGGGGCCTTCCTGGCGGTCAACGCGGCTGGCGTGGGGCGGGCACTCCCGACGTTCGCCGTCCTCTATTTTGCTTACCGCCTGTTGCTCCGGACCCGCCCATTCGCCTTCTGGCCGACGCTGATCGCGCTCGTCTTCCTGGCAGTGCCACCGTTGCTCACGAACACCTTCGTGGCAGTGAGCGGCGTCGATCCCGACACCGTCGAGGCAGCCCGGGGGATCGGGATGGGCGAGCGCCAGGTCCTCCTCCGGCTCGAACTCCCGCTCGCCTCCTCGCTCATGCTCGACACCACCCGCACCGTCGCCGTGCAGGTAGCCGCCACGGTGGGGTTCGGCGCCGTCTTCGGGTGGGGGGGTCTCGGGCGATTCATCGTGGACGGGTTCGCCAGCTACGACTACCCCCAGCTCGTGGGGGGCGCCATCCTCATCGCCGTTTTTGCCCTCGTGGTCGACCTCGCATTCGGCCTGGCCGGCAGGCTCCCCGCCCTGCGCAGAGTTCGGGTATAGGGTTGCGCCGGTACGTGCAGAGAAGCGTCCTAAGGGGAGGAAACGATGGTGCGCAAGCGCAGGTTCTGGTCAACGGCGGCAATGCTCGTCATGGCACTGGTGGCGACCGCCTGCGGAGGCAAGTCGACGACGACCGGTTCCTCTCCCTCGTCCACGCCGAAGCCGTCCGTCACGGTTGGCTCGGTCACCTTCAGCGAGAGTCAGATCGTCGCGGAGATGTTCGCACAGGTCCTGACCAAGGCGGGCTACAAGGTCACCAAGCAGCTCAGTCTCGGCCAGCGGGCCGTCCTGCAACCGGCGATGCCGGGCACGATCCAGGTGGCCCCCGAGTACGTCGGCTCCCTGCTCGCCTCCCTCAAGGGCACGAAGTCCTCGGACCCCGTATCGGAGACGGCGCAGGACAACGCCCTGCTCGCCCCGAAGGGCCTGACGGTGCTGGACCCCTCGGCAGCCAACGACACGAATGCCTTCGTCGTCACGAAGGCAACCGCTACCAGATACAACCTGGCGAAGGTGAGCGACCTGAAGCCCGTCGCCAGCAAGCTCACGCTCGGGGGGCCCCCGGAGTGCAACACGAACCCCGTCTGCCTGCCAGGCCTCAAGAGCGTCTACGGCATCACCGGGCTCAAGTTCCAGCCCATCGTCGCCTGTGACACCGCCACGGCCAACGCCCTCGACGCCGGCAGCATCGACATCGCCGAGCTCTGCTCCACCCAGTCCATCATCGCCAAGAAGGGCTACGTCGTGCTCGACGACGACAAGAATCTCCAGCCGGCCGACAACATCACGGCGGAGGTCTCCACGGCCCTACTCATTGCGCAGCCGGACGTCAAGACGCTGCTCGCCGGCGTGCTCTCCAAGTTGACGACGGCCAACATCGTCCCGCTCAATGCCGCGGTCGACATCGACCACAAGGACGCCGCCACGGTGGCAAAGGACTTCCTGACCAGCAACGGGCTCCTTTAACTTCCCGCTTGTAGGGACGGGCGTCGTTCCTGCCGGGAGGCCGCACCGTAGGCTACAAGGACGGTGGATGGTGGGTCAGGGATGCGGTTGCATCTGGATGTCAAAGCCGAGGCTCAGCGAGCCGCCGTTGGGGACGTAGACGTCCTCGTTGTTGAAGTAGTCGACGTCCATCGAGCTCACGCCCAGACCGGCGTTCCATATGTGGTCGATCCGCTCCGGGAGCCGGTAGGTGGACGAGTAGGGAAGCAGGTACGT
>JAOPZY010000133.1 GCA_025963875.1 Actinomycetota bacterium | reverse complement strand
TTCCAGCGCTTCTCCACGCTCGACGCCATCTCGGGCGGTCGGGCGGAGGTCGTCCTCGGGCGGGGGTCCAGCATCGAGTCGTTCCCGCTCTTCGGCTACGACCTCGCCGACTACGAGGACCTCTTCGAAGAGAAGACCAACCTCTTCGCCGAGCTCCTCAAGGGCGGACCGGTCACGTGGCAGGGCAAGACGCGCCCATCGCTACACAACCAGGATGTCGTGCCGCACACCGAGGGTGGACCCTTCCCGGCATGGATCGGGGTCGGCGGAAGCCCCCAGTCGGTCATCCGCGCGGCACGGTACGGATTCTCGCTGATGCTTGCGATCATCGGCGGTCCCCGGCGCGTTTCGCACCGTTCTCCCAGCTCTTCCGCCAGGCACTGGAGAGCTTCGGCCGAGCCCCCCTACCGGTCGGGGTGCACTCGCCCGGCCACGTCGCCGTCACCGACGAGAAGGCCCGCGACGAGTTCTGGCCGCGTTACCTCGAGGTCATCCGCCACTACAGCAAGATCCGCGGATTCGCCGTCCCGACCAAGGAGTCCTTCCTGTACGAGATCGGCCCACAAGGAGCGCTGTACGTCGGATCGCCAGGGACCGTCGCGCAGAAGATCGCTGCCAATCTCACGACGCTGGGGGCGAACCGCTTCGACCTGAAATACGGCATGGGAGGTCTGTCGCACGAAGCACTCATGACCAACATCGAGCTGTACGGCACCGAAGTCATCCCGCGCGTCCGAGAGCTCCTGGCGTGACGGCGGCGCCTGGGCCCTGGCCCGAGGTTGGGAGCGAATCGCGCGCATACGCGCGGTAGGCTCCCAACCTCCTTCTCCGGCCCGGGGCGGAGTTTCTCGCCCGCTTTCTCCGCCATGGACGCAAGGTTCTCCATTGTTCTTGCGCATCGCTCGTCGCGCGAGGACGCGAGTCATCGGGCGCATCAACGGGTGCAGCCAGAAGGGACGGTAGTTCTCCGGCCACACCGCAGAGACGTAGGCGAGGGTGGCGCCCACCGGATGGCCTCTGCTACGAGCCTGGCATTCGAGCTTGAGCGCCTGGAGCAGTCAGGTCTTTCTGTGTTGTCTGCGCTCCCACGAGATCCGTCCAGGCCCAAACAGGGCAGTGCCGGCACGCCCAGCAACTCGGAGAGCCGGGCCCCCGACGACCGGCTCCCAGCTGCGGCCTCGTCCCCTACGCGCGTGGCCACCGCCGGTCCTCCCCCGCAGTCATCCGGCGTCTTGAGGGGCGCCTCGGGCATTATCCGGCGCCTTGAGGGGCGCCTCGGGGGGTCTCCGCCTCGATTGTGACGCTTCCCTGGGCGGGAGCGGGCCCAGTTTTGGGACTCGAAGGCCACCCGCACAGAGCATCGACGGAACACGGGGTGCTACGGTCGCGAACGTTATGGCCATACAAACCCCGGCGCCTGACAAAGAGCCGGCGGTCCACTGCTCCGCCGGCCACGGGAAGCTTCCCAGGCGCGGCGAGGTTGGACGTTGTGCGTCCTGTTCTGGCCTCCTTGACCTCCGTTTCTACGCTCGCTGCGACGTGTGCGAGGGCCGCCGGCTGTGCCTTCCGTGCGCACGCAGCCATGTGTGCACTCCTCAATGCCTGGAACGGGGATGCTTGCCGGGCCTCTGCGTCCGGCTGATCCGGGACGGCCAGGCCTCGGAGCGCTTCGGCGTTGATGCCGCGCCTCCTTAAGGAGCATCCGGCCGGAGAGATGGGGTGGTCCCAGAAATCCACCGTATGCGTGGAAAACTAGGACCACCCCGCCGGCGCGTTGGGAGGGCAGGATCATTCTCAGGGAGAGGCACTCGGGCTGCTCGTCATGTGCGTGACGTCGTCGGCCACGGTCCGGAGGAAGTCCACGACCCGGGGTCCCCACTCGGAGGCGATGGGATCGGCGATGGGAAAGACGTGTCCGAGCCGCACGGCCTTCATGACGGAGTAGCCGGGGCGGGCCCCGAACGTGGTTGCCGTCTGGGCGCAGCACACACTGTCGGCGAGGAAGACGACGTCGGGGTCGGCCTTGATCAGGTACTCGGCCGACAGCTGCGGATACCCCGACCCCTGATGGTCGGCGGGGTCCGAGATGTTGACCATTCCCAGGCGGGCGTACAGGGCGCCGATGAAGGTCTTGGAAGTGGCCGTGTACAGGGTGTTGTCGATCTCCTGGTAGTAGGTGAGACCCTTGACCCGGTTGCCGACGGAGCCGGCGATGGAGTCCAGCTGTTGGCGGATCGAGGCGACCTCCTGGGTGGCCGCCGCCGCATGGCCCGTGGCCTGGCCGAGCTCTTGGAACTGGCGGTACGTGTCGTCCATCGACGTGGCGGGCGGGAGGAGCAGGGTGGGAACGTGCAGCAGCCCGAGCTGAGCCACAAGGTTGTGCCCGGTGTCGAACGCCATCACGACAAGGTCCGGACGGAAGGTCATGTAGCCCTCGGCACTCGTCTCCGAGCCGGTGAAGCTCGTCGTCGGGGCGTTGGGGGGATCGGTCGAGTACTTGTCCACCGCCACGACCTGGGGACCTGCACCGATGGCGTAGAGCATCTCGGTGGAGGTGGCCGACATCGAGACGATCCGCACCGGACGCCCTGGGATGGCGACGGTGCCGTTGCCGGCGGTGACGGTGACGGGGAACGACCCTGCGGCCTGGGCGGCAGGCGCCGGCCTTGGCTTCGAGGCACATCCGCTCAGCCCGATTACAGCCACGGCAACAACAGCTGCAAGACGCAACCGTTTCATGGTTCTCCTCTCTGTCGGTCGAGGTGATGGTTTGTTCGACGACAGAGAGGTCTGCCGGTCGACCAGCCCGTTTCCGCGACGTGCTTTGGTCGCTACCGGCCGGCCAGGCGACCTGGCTCGTCCTCCTAGGAGGATCCACAGTTGCGGGACAGCGCCGGGTTCACACCGGACTTCGCTGACCGATCGGTTGCAATGAGCAGGCTAAATGGTCGGTTGGGTGGCCCGCAAGCCCTGACCGGCGGCCGCTGCGACGAAGCGCTCCGCGATAGCCGGTGAGGTGGCGATGTGCTGGTGGAGGTAGCTGGCGAACATCGTCGGCGAGGCGAAACCCGCCCTGCCTTCCCCGAAACAGCCCGTCAGTGCCAGGGCGTCTCCCGCCGGCTCGGCCACGGTGCGGTGGAACTCATGGCCCCGCAGGTCCACACCCGGCGCCCCGAACGGGCTGACCACTCGGGTCACGGCGCTGCGGTAGCCGATGGTGAGCTGCTCGGTCATCCGTGCCTCGGCCGGGATGGCCCCTACCATGGGTTTCCCGTCGAGGCGGCGGCAGAGCCACAGGAGCCCGCCGCACTCGGCCCAGGCGACGAGGCCGCCTGCCACCGCATGACGCACGCTCTGAAGGAGCGGCAGGTTCCCTGCGAGCGCCGGTGCGAACACCTCCGGAAAGCCGCCACCCGCATAGAGGGCATCGCAGCCCGCCGGCAGGTGTGGATCCTCCAGCGGATCAAAGGGCACCAACTCGGCGCCTGCCTGCTGAAGGAGGGCCAGGTTCTCCGGGTAGGTGAAGCTGAACGCCGGCCCGGCAGCCAGCGCGAGGCGGACGCTGGCCACCGGCCTGGCCTGCGGTGCGGGGGGCACCGTCCTGCCCGGAGCGGCCCGGGCGATCGCCTCGATGGCGGCCAGGTCGCAGCTCGCCTCGATGGCGGCTCCGAGCCTTGTCAGGGCTGCCCGCACCGCATCGGGATGCTCGGCCACCGGCACCAGCCCGAGATGGCGCTCCCGCCAGGCCAGGGCATCGTCGTCGTGGACGACGCCCAGCACCGGGACGCCGAGTGGCTCCAGGGCCTCCCGGAGCAGGATCGCGTGGCCTTCTCCGCCGACACGATTCAGGATGACGCCGGCCACATCGACCCGTCGGTCCAGGTCCCGGTAGCCGTGCACCACCGCCGCAACCGAGCCGCTCATGGCCGAGGCATCGACCACCAGAACCACAGGAGCCTCGAGGAGGCGGGCGACCGCAGCCGTGGACCCGTCGCAACCGGGCTGAGCGGTCCCATCGAACAGACCCATCACACCTTCGACGATCAGGAGGTCGGCTCCCTCGGTCCCGGCAGCCGCAAGCGCGGCGAGGTTCTCCTCCCCGGACAACCACGCGTCCAGGGAGCGCCCCGGGCACCCCGTGGTGAGTGAGTGGTATCCCGGGTCGATGAAGTCCGGCCCCACCTTGGCCGAGACCACCCGCCGGCCCCGGCTTGCCAGGGCAGCCATCAACCCCGTGGCGACCGTGGTCTTGCCCACCCCGGAGTGGGTTCCGGAGATAACGATACGGGGACCAAGCGTGGGCACGTCGCATCCTGCCACGGCCCGCGACCCCGCGACTGTCGGGCCTGGCCAAGAATGGCGCCTTTGAGCCATTCATTTTTGAACAGGAACAGCCGATGATCGAGTGAGCGGGCATGCCGTTTGCCGCCCTGGGCCCGAGGCCCCCGGATCGCGAGGCAAGAGGGAGAAACCATGGCCAGGGCGAAATCGGACCCGATTGATCGTTACCTCGAGGCGCTCTGGGAGCGCAAGGCGAGTGACCTCCTCCTGACCGTCGGGGCACCCCCGCTCCTGCGGGTCGACGGCATGCTGACGCCGATGCATGGTGTGGCAGCGCTTCGTCCCGACGAGGTCGAGCGAATGGTCCTGGGCATCCTCTCCGAGGACATGGTGGCCCGCTTCAAGGCAGACAAGGAAATTGACTTCTCGTTCAACTGGCGGAGCCTGGCGCGGTTCCGGGGCAACGCCTTCCTGCAGCGGGGGTCCTTTGCGCTGGCCGTGCGTGCCATCCCCTTCGAGATTCCAACGTTTCGGGATCTGGGGCTCCCGCTGGTCACCGAGCGCCTGATGCAGCTTCCCCACGGGCTCATCCTCGTGACCGGTCCGACCGGCTGCGGCAAGTCCACCACCCTGGCGTCGATGCTCGATCACATCAACCGCACCCGGGCCTGCCACATCCTCACCATCGAGGACCCGATCGAGTACGTCCACCGGCACCACCTTTCGGCCGTCAACCAGCGCGAGGTCGGCGAGGATACGCACTCGTTCACCCAGGCGCTGCGCTCGGCGCTGCGAGAAGATCCCGATGTCCTGCTCATCGGCGAGATGCGGGATCTGGAGACGATTCGTATCGCGCTGACCGTGGCCGAGACCGGACACCTGGTCTTCGCCACGCTGCACACCAACGACACGGCCCAGGCGCTCGACCGCATCGTCGACGTTTTCCCGGCCGAGCAGCAGGGCCAGATCCGCGTCCAGCTCGCCAACTCCCTCCAGGCGGTCTGCTACCAGCAGCTCCTGCCGCGGATCGGTGGCGGCCGGGTCGCCGCCTTCGAGGTCCTGCTGGCCACCCATGCGGTGCGGAACCTCATCAAGGAGGGCAAGAGCCACCACATCCGCAACGTCGTGCTGACCGGGCAGCGGGAGGGGATGCAAACCTTCGAGGTTGCGCTCTCGGAGCTGATTGCGCGGGGCGTGATCGATCCCGAGATCGGGCGGATGCGCAGCATGTACCCGAGCGAGGTCAAGGTGTTGCCGGCTTCGGCCTGACCGCTCGGATCGCGTCGAGGATCTCCTCGCCGATCAGCTCGTCCCGGGCCAGCAACGCGTCACGCAGTCCCTCGACGACGTGGGAGTGCATGCGCAGCATCGTGCGGACCTCGTCCCGGGCGGTCTCCAGGATCGCCTCGATGCGGGCGAGACCGTCCTCGGTGGCGCTGACCCTGCCGGTCAGATCGAGCTCGACCCGCCGCACGGCGCTATGGGAAAACAGGGTGCCTGCCATGCCGAGGGTGCCCACCATCTGGGCAGCGGCCGTGGTTGCGGCCTGGAGATCGCCGGCCACCCCGGAGGTCGTCTCCCCCAGAAACAGCTCCTCGGCGACCATGCCGCCCATGGCGATCTTGATGAGCTCCTCGATCTCGGAGCGGGTCTTCGTGAAGCGCTCCTCACGGTCGGAGTGGGCCAGCAGCCCCAGGGCGTCCTTGTGCTTGATGATCGAGAGGACCTCGAGCTTGCGGCTCTTGCCCACCAGCCACGCCACGGTTGCGTGGCCCGCTTCGTGCGTAGCGATGGCGCGCCGCTCCCCCTCGGTGTACTCGACGGGCTGAGCGAGGCCGATCTCCTCGGTCATCTTGGCCTGCTGCACGTCGGGCCAGCTGAGCCTGTCGCCGCCCCGGCGTAGCGCCCACACGAGGGCCTCGTCGAAGAGGTGCTCGATCATCACCGGGGAGTAGCCGAAGGTCATGGCCGCCAAGGTGTCCCGCGTGACAGCCTCGTCCATGAGCTCGTCGTGGGCCTTGCGGCCGAGGTAGAAGTCGATGATCTCCCGGCGGCCGGCCCGGCTGGGCAGGTCGAAGGCGATGGTCCGGTCGAAGCGCCCAGGCCGCAGGAGGGCAGGGTCGAGGTCGGCGGCCCGGTTCGTGGCGCCGATGACCAGGATGTTGGCCGGCAGGACCTTCGGCCCATGGCGCTGCCGGTCCGCGGGAAGCAGCCGGTTCACCCGGTCGACCACCCAGCCCCGCACCCGCACGGACGCCGGGGGCACGTCGAAGGACTGGAGCTGGACGAGCAGCTCGTTGACGACGCCCGCCACGCCCTCCCGCACCCCGGCCGGCCCGGCCCCCGACCGGCTGGCCCCGATGGCGTCGATCTCCTCGATGAAGCCGATAGCGCCGCCCTCCCGGCGGGCCGCCGAGCGGAGGGCACGGAAGAAGGAGCGGATCTTGCGGTTGGTCTGGCCGTAGTACATCGACTGGAACGCCGAGGAGGAGACGAACAAGAACGGAACGCCCGCCTCCCTGGCCATGGCTTTTGCGAGGTAGGTCTTGCCCGTGCCCGGAGGTCCCTCGAAGAGGATGGCCCGCCGGGGGGTCCCTCCCATTCGGTCCCGGAAGGTCTTGTGGGCGAGGAAGAGGTTCAGCGTCTTCACGACCTCGTCCACGACGGCCGGGATACCCTTCACGTCCTCGAGGGAGATGTCGATGTCATGGGGGCGGAACAGCACGTGCGGCGAGCGGCCGGCGCCGAGGAGCGGGACCATCAGGGCGCCCCCCAGCAGGACGATGAGGGCCAGCGTCGGAAAGAACACCACCCACCTGGGCGTCATCAGGGGCAGCCCAATCGGGTTGTGGGTGAGGATGCGGACCCACATCCACACCGCCACGGGTGCCAACAGCAGCGTCAGGTTTCGCAGCCGCCTGCGTCGCTGGCGCTCCCGGAAGGCCCCGACGTCGGCCTGCCCAGCTTGCAGGACCTGGTCCTGCCGTAGCGCGTGAAGTTCCATCGGACCGTCTCCCCCCGTCGGCGATCTTGGCGTGGTCACGAACGACGGAGAGGCTCGGGCACATGGCCCGGGCCTCTCCGTTCAAGCGATGGAACCGTCCTAGCAGCCGGCGGGAGGGCCGTCAGCGGTACCGGCGGCCACGGTCACCAGCGGAGGCGTCGCTGCGCTCAGCGCAAGGGTGTAGTGGGCAGTGCTGGGCACCTGGTGCAGGAACGTGGGCACCAGAGCCGCGACGTTTGCCGGGTAGGCGGCGTTCTGTGCGAACGCGGCTTCGACGCCGACTTCGATGCTCTTCTTGTCGGACTTGCAGGCCGACAGGGTCCCGCGGTCCGTAATGCCGCCGACGGCGAACACGACGATGGCGGCCAGGATGCCCAGGATCACGATCACGATCAGCAGTTCAATGAGGGTGAATCCACCCTCATGAGCCTTCAAGTTTCGAATTCGCTGCATCATCTTCTTTCCCTTTCTTTTGGGCACGCCGCCCTGGCGCGCTTTCCTGTCTTCGCTTTGCTGTCTCAAAATCTCCTCGTGGCAGCCTCGGGAGCCGTCTTCATCGAGTCGCCCTAACCCAACCACCCCCTTCCGGGTGGCATCCCTCGGCGGTTCATCGGTACACGCTCCACGACTGCACGGTCACCTGTTTGCCGGGAATCGCGGGACTCGTGGTGTCGTCGAATTGCACGACGGCCTTGGCCCTCGTCCGGCCTCCGTTGGTCACAGCGAACATGACCGTCCGGTTCGCCGACGCGGGCATGGGCACGATGGGGGGCACCCGGATTGTCCCCCCGGCGGCGGCGCCTCCGGTCAGGTCGAGGCTGAGGGAGTTGGCAATGATGCCGCGGTTGAACATGGTGTTCGACGCGCCACCCTGCAGCTTGACGCTGAAGTTGGCATTTGGTGCGTACACGGTGCCCCTGACGAGGAGGTTGGCGCCATTACCGGAGATGTCGAGGAGCGTGGTGCCGGCGGTCTCGGGTGTGAAGGGACTCGTCGCCCGCGAGGTGAGCCCGTACAGGGAGATCTGCTGGCGACCGGCCGTCAGAACCGGGGCACAGAGGTAGATCTCTTCCTTCACAGCGACAATCGCGCTGCTGCCGCCGAAGACCCACTGGACGCCCGGTTGCGTCACGTCGCAGTCCGTGCCGGGTGCGGCGCCGGTCGGCACGCCCCCGATGATCCTGCTGTAGGGGTCGGTCCAGGTACCGGGGTAATTGAAGTAGTAGTTGCCCCGGGTGAAGACGGCCACGCCGCCGGCAGGGCACCCGCCCGCCGCACTCAGCGACGCCAGCGTGCTGTACGTGCCCGGATAGAAGGTGGTGGCATTACCAATGCACTGCTTCGCCGCCGGGGTGGTGATCGCCGTGACGAGGGGGTCGTAGGTCGCCGTTCCGATCCCGGGGTCCGTCTTCGGCGTCCCGATAGCGCAGTTGAGGCCGCCGGGAGGAGTCGTGGAGATGGTGCCCGGGCCAGCCGACTCCAGGCAGGCGTTGGTCTTGACGGCTCCGGTTACGTTCCAGGTGACCGAGTTCTTCAAGTCGATGCTCGAGTTGACGAACACATCCCCCCCGATGGAGATGGTGTTGTTGGAACTCTCGAAGACGCCCGTACCGCTCGTCGCCATCGTGAGGACGGCGTACTGGGGATCGTTGTTGGCGTTGTTCACCGGGGTCCCCCTGCCGCTGGCGTCTGTCGGTTGACACGTCACCTGGGAGGCCACCCCATCGACCGTGAGACTGAGGGTGGGACAGTTGTTTCCTCCAGTCGGGGTCGTGTAGGCACCGTTGACGCCAATGAGGTTGCCGTTGGCGTCCCTCGCTGATCTGATGTTGTTGACGGCGGCCTGCACGGCCCCGTCGGCCGAGTAGCTCGTGGACCCTTGCGTACGGACGGCGAGCGTTGCCCGGATGCTCGTGTCGGCCAAGGCCAGGATTGCCGCTGCGCCCACGGACAGGACCGCCAGGAAGATGAGCGCAAGAATCAGCGCGCTGCCGGTCTCGTCGAGCCTGCGGAGCCGAGCTCTCATGCTGCCCTCCTGATGCCCGCGACCTTGAAGGTGTAGCCGGACTGCTCGACCGCGGTCAGAACGATGGAGCTGGCCGGCTGCCCCAGACACGAAGCCAAGCAGACGCTGGGGGCCGTCACCGACGAAAGGTAGTGGGCAATCACGACGTCGCTCACCGGCGTGGCGCTGAGGGCGGCCGAGTTCGGGGTGCCCTGGCAGAACCGCCGCCGGAGCACCGGTACCGTCCCGACCGACGTGTCCTTTGAATAGACCACGACTTTGTAGGCAGCGGGCACTGCCGCCGTGTCGTATTCGGTCCATGCAAATCGCACGACCGCCGTGGTCCCGGCCTTGTCACACCGGCTGTCGGTGCTTGGTACCGGCAGGTCGGCGCCCTGGACGTCATTGGCGAAGTACGCCGCGGCGATCTGCGCGTCATGGGACTCGTACAGCCGTTGGGTCGTCGTGGCCGAGTTGTGCAGGATGGAAACGACGCCCGCCGCCAGCGCCGGCACGACGATGCCGAGGATGACAATCGTGATGAGGAGCTCGACGAGGGTGAAGCCGCGCTCGTCGTCTCGGAGGGCGTTCAGGGACATGGCCCACCTGCCGCAGTCCGTGCCCCAAGGCACCGTTTGACGACATCCATCGACTCGGTCGCACGATCCGTTCGGACCTGGATCGTGACGAGCTGCAGGCCGGGGTCGGTCGTGCAGGTCGACGCGAATGTGGCGCCGGCAGCATCCCAGTACCTGACGGCTGTCGCGGACGGCGTGTACCCGCTGGCGTAGTCGGAGTAGGACACCTGCCCTGGGGCGTAGTCGCTCGTGACGGCTGCACAGCCGCGCCAGGTCGTGGACGCTTCGATTGCATCGGCGTAGCTCCGCAGGATCGTCTGGGCGGAAGCCTGCTTGCGGTGGAGGTCCGACATCAGGATCTGGGTCGATACCCCCCCGAGAATCGCTGCGAAGCAAGCGGCCATGATGGCAATGGTCATGAGAGCCTCGATCAGGGTCGTGCCCGCATCGCAGCGGAGGCGCCGGAGGATGACCGTCACTGCAGGTTCACCTGCCGGAAGATGCCGTACATCGCGGAGACCAGGGCGATGGCGACAAAGCCCACGACGAGGCCCATGAAGATGATCATGGCCGGCTCAAAGAGGGTGGTGAGTTTCTTGATCTTGTAGTCGAGCTCCTGCTCGTAGAACGCCGCAGCGGTCTCGAGCTGGATGTCCAGCGTGCCGGTGTTCTCTCCGACGCGGACCATCTGGGTCACCGCAGCCGGGAAGAGATTCGTCCGGGTGATGGGGGTCGCGATTCCTTCACCTTCAAGCATCGCTGCGCGGACCTTGCCGAGGGCACGTTCGTAGACCTTGTTCCCTGCGCTTTCCGCCACGACGACCATGGCGTCCGGGAGCGGAACTCCAGCCTTCACCATCGAGGCGAGGATCCGGCAGGTCCGTTCGACGATTGCGAAGCGGACCACGTCGGACACGACCGGAAGTTTGAGCAAAGCCTTGTCCAGGGCGACTCGACCCGGGGTGGTCCTCAGTGCCACGACGATCGCGACGACAGCAGTGACGACGCCAATGAGGATTGCCCACCACCAGGTGCCGACGAAGTTGCCGGCAGCGAGCACCATACGAGTGGCCAGCGGCAGCTTCGCATGGAACGATGCGAAGAAGGTCTTGAACCGGGGCAGGACAAAGACAGAGAGGATCCCGACCGTCCCCAGCGACATAACGCCGATCAGCGCCGGGTACGTCATGGCCGAGCGGATCTTCCGCCTGGCCTCCAGGTCCCGCTCGATGTAGCGGGAAAGCTGGTCCAGCACCGAGTCAAGGCGCCCCGTGAGCTCGGCCGCCCTCAGCATGTCCACGTAGAAACTCGGGAAGGTCTTCCCGTGCGCCGCAACCGCCGCCGAAAAGGTCTCCCCCTGGCGGAGGGAAGCTCCGATATCGACCAGCGCTTCCTTGAACGTCCGGTTGCCCGCCTCCTGGGCGAACGTGTCGATGGCCTCCAGGATCGGGATGCCCGCGCGGATGAAGGCCGCGAGCTGGCGCGAGAAGTTCATGAGATCGGCGCGCGGCACCCGCTTCTTGGTGACCTCGAATTGCCAGATGCTCTTTTTCTTCTTCTCGCCGCCGCCGGGACCCACCAAACTCTCCGGGCTCTCAGCCGAGGGCATCGGGAAGGTGCCAGCGGGGAGCCCGCGATAATCGGTGATCACCCGGGCGTTGAACTCGTTGCGGTCCATGTCTACCTCGCTCGCACAGCGCTAAAAGGTCCAGCCTTCGGAAGGTCTCCCTCGTTTTAGAGGGTGTAGATGTTGCGCATGACTTCGGCGATGGTCGTGATGTCCTGGGTGACGAGCCTCGTTGCCTGCTCGCGCAGCGGGTGCATCCCCTGGCTCGTCGCCATCGCCCGGAGTTCTTCGTGGGTGCCGTTCTTGACGAGGAGGTTCTTGATCTCGTCGGTGACAACCAGCAGTTCGTACACGCCGATGCGCTCCTGGTAGCCCGTGTTCGAGCAGAGGTTGCACCCTTCGCCGTGCCAGAACTGCTCCTTCCACGTGCCCCCGGACTCCCCGTAAAAGGCGAGCTCGTCGGGCCCCGGCTGGTAGGCCACCATGCAGGCCCGGCAGATCCGGCGCAGCAGGCGCTGACCCACCACGCCGACCACCGACGATGAGACGAGGAACGACTCGATGCCCATGTCGAGGAGCCGGTGGAGGGCCGCCGCGGCGTCCGTGGCGTGCAGCGACGACATGACGAAGTGCCCCGTGAGCGCCGACTGCACGGCGATCCGGGCCGTCTCGACGTCGCGGATCTCGCCGACGAGGATGACGTCGGGGTCCTGGCGGAGGATGGACTTGAGCCCTCCGGCGAACGAGATCCCCGCCTGCTCCCGGATCTGGATCTGGTTGATGGACGGGAGGATGTATTCGACCGGGTCCTCGATCGTCATGACGTTGCGCTGGGAGTCGTTGACCTCGTTGAGGGTGGCGTAGAGCGTGGTGGTCTTGCCGCTCCCCGTGGGGCCGGCGCAGATCACCATCCCGAAGGGCATGCGAATGAGCCGGGAGTAGGCGCTGTGCACCTCGGGCGACATCCCGAGATCGTCCAGGCGGTAGAGCCGCTTCGACTTGTCGAGGAGGCGCAGCACCGCCTTCTCACCCCAGATCGTCGCCGTCGTCGCTACCCGGATGTCGACCTGGCGCCCGTCGATGGTCATGGAGATCTGACCATCCTGGGAGCGCTGGCGCTCGACGATGTTCATCTCGGCCAGGATCTTCAGCCGGCTGATCACCGCCGGCGCCATCGATGACGGCAGGGCGATGACGTCGTGGAGGGCCCCGTCGATGCGGTACCGGATCCGCAGCCGGTCTTCCTGCGGCTCGATGTGGATGTCGGAGGCCCGGTCCCGCAGCCCCTGCGTGATGATGAGGTTGACGACCTTCACCACGGGGGCGTCGGCCGTGACGCTCTGCTGGATGACGGCCTCGACGTGGCGCGAGCTGGCGACGAGCTGGAAGGCCTCGACCTCGGACTCGATGCCGGTCAGGGCCCGGTAGGAGCTGTCGATGGCCCGCTCGATATCCGAGACCGGGGCCACGAGAAGGATCACGTCGCGCCCGGCCGCCGCGGAAAGTTCCTCCCGGATCTTCGGGCCCGGATCTGCCACGGCGATCTCGATCCCCGCGGCGGTGACCCGCAGCGGGAGGGCACGCCGGCTGCGGGCGAGGGCCTCGGGCACCAGCGCGAGGGCCTCGGGCTCCGGCGCCTGCCGCCTCAGGTCGGCCAGCGGCAGCCCGAGTTGATCGGCAACGGTTGCCGCGAGATTGCGCTCGTCCAGGATCCCGAGCTCGACGAGCAGCGTGCCGAGTCGCTTCCCCGATGCCGATTGCTGCAAGAGGGCCTCGGACAGCTGGGCGTGGGTGACGAACTGCTTTCTCACGAGCATCTCGCCCAGCTTCGGTGAACCCGGCAGGGCCGGCCAGCGATCCATCTCGCGGAGGTCAATGACGGTGCCGGAAGCCTCGGAGCCGCTCTCGGGCGAGCCTGCGTCTGGCAAGCGAGCGTCGTCCGTCTGTCTGCGGTCCTCTTCAACAACTTGAGATTTACGGAACATAATTCTCACGCGCCTTGTCTGTGAATGTCACTGCCCCCTTGTTGCCGTCCCCTGCCCCACCCTTCCTTGCTAGATGAATGTCGACCGTTTGGAGGAAAAAGGAGATAGCCCATAAGTAGCAGTGGGGTCCTCCTTTTGGCCTGGGTCGCCATCCCCCGAGAGGGGAATGGGTCTCGCCGTGGCCGGAGCGCCGGCTGGCCGCTGGGCGGAAGCAGAGCGGCGCTCGATCGGATCGCCCAGATTGCCGCCCCTCAGTGGTTTTCTCGACGTGCGACTGGAGTCGGTTATGGTGGCCGGGATGAGCGGGTCATTGCTGGGGGACGCGTTCGGCCACCACGTGTGGGCAACGCTCCGATTGGTGGATACGTGCCTCGCACTCAGCCCGGAGCAACTGGGGAGCGCCGTCCCTGGGACCTACGGCTCGATCCTCGAGACGGTGCGCCACCTCGTCGGGTCCGACACCTGGTACCTCTACGTCATGAGCGGGAACCGCACCTCTCTTATCGACGAGGACCACATGGACCTCCCGGAGCTCCGGGCCGCGATGGAGGGCAACGGCGCCGCCTGGTCGCGGCTCCTGGCAGAGGACATCGACCCGGACGCCGTCTTCGTGCGGCGCCGTGGCGACGGGTCCGAGACCCACGCCCCGGTGAGCATCCGGCTCGCCCAGGCGCTGCACCACGGGACCGATCACCGGAGCCAGATCTGCACCGCCCTCACGGCGCTCGGCGTGGAACCGCCGCTTATCGACGTCTGGGACTTCGGCGAAGAGGATGGCCGTGTCGTCGAAGTCCCACCCACGTCAACGGATCGGCGCAGCCCCGCGCAGCCGCCGGTCTAACCAGTCGATCACCGCTTCCGTCACCTGTGCGAGTGGCTCAGGACCTCCGCTAGGCCTTCCCGTGCCGAACATGTGGTTGGCCGAGGGAATCTCGACGAGTTCGAAATCCGGCGGCAGCTTCGGGAACTGATCGGGGCGACCGAAGGGGTCTCGGCCGCCCTGGACGACGAGGGTTGGTCTCCCGGTGGCCAGCAATTCGGCCGGGCTGCCCGGGCCGAGCAGCGGGTAGGCGAGGGCCAGCACGGCATCTGCGCCGAGCGCTCGTGCTGTGCGGCAAGCGACCTGCGATCCTGCGCTCCGGCCGCCGGCCACCAGAGGTACTGCGAGACCGCTCACACTGGGCCAGATTGCGGTCCACGCCCGGTCCAGGGACTGTTCGTCGGCCACCTTGGGATTGCCGTCGACGCGATAGGGCTGTGTCACCAGGACCACCGTGATGCCGAGTGGTGGCAGCGCCCGGGCCAGAGCTTGCAGGTCCATCGCTTCCACGCCCGTAGCGTTCCCGTGCCCCAGAACGACGGTAGCGCGCTGCCTGCCCTGTGGGGGGAACCAATCGAGACGCGCGGTGCCGACGGGTGTGGAGACGAGCCGCTCATCCATTTCCTACCCCGCGGCTGGTGACCTTGGCATGGCTTGCCACGAACTCAGCGATCCGCGTCGTGACAGCCGGGTCGTCGGGGATGACGTGTCCGCCGCGGTGCTCGATGATCACCGGGTGTGCGAAGCGCTCAGCCAGCAGCAGGGAATCGCGCATCGGCACGATGCGGTCACTGCGGCCGGTGACGTGGAGAGACGGAACAGCCAGCTTGCGCCCGAAGAGATGCGAGTGTTGCGGCAGCGTGCTTGTGAAGCCGCCAACCATGATGGCCAGGTCGAAGGAGACGGGTGCCGATTCAGCTTCCCGGACGGCCGCCAGCAGCCCTGTCAGCGCTGCGCCCTGACTGAAGCCGAAGACTCCGTCGAATTGCTGCGAGCTAAAGAGTTCGATGACCCAGTCGCGGGTGCGCTCCCACCCACGGAACCCTTCGTGCCACCAGCCAAAGTCACCCGCCGACAGCGACGGGGCGTCGACCAGGACAAGCTCGACACCAGCGGGAAAGCTCGCCGCCAGGGGAGCCATCTGGCGGCGCAGGATTGCGGCGCTGCCGTGACACCCGTGAAGGCACAGGATTCTGGTTCTCGTCATGGTCTCCTCCTGGGGTGCGGCCGGCCGGGGGGCTATTCGCCGCCTGCCGCGGTCGGGCACACGATGGATGCCCGGGCGATGGTATGGGCGCCAATGGCGAAACCCAGGTAGGCGGCGCTGGCGCTTTCGTCAAGACCGGACTTGTCGATGTCGAGGGCTGTCACGGTGATGTAATAGTCGTGGATGCCGGAGCCCGCCGGGGGCGCTCCGCCGACGTACTGGTGGGCACCGGCGTCGCCCGCCAGCTGGAAGGAGTCGCCGGGGAGCAGGGTCCCATCCGCCGCGCCGGCGCCGGCAGGCAGAGAGGTCGTGGAGGCGGGGATGTCGACGACCACCCAGTGCCAGAAGCCGCTGCCGGTCGGTGCCTGCGGGTCGTACATCGACACGACGAAGCTCTTCGTCTCGGCCGGAAACCCCGACCACGACAGCTGGGGAGAGCTATCCTCGCCGCCGGGCACGCCGAACAGCTTCGACAGCTGGGCGGGCGGCAGCGGTTGGCCATCGGTGATCGTCTCGCTCGAGAGGTGGAACGACGGCACCTTGGGCAGGTAGGTGTAGGGGCTTGCCGTGGACAGGGCGTGCGCTGCTGACGGGCTCATAGGGGTGTCCTCCCTTGCTCGGTTCGGTGACGGCGGACGTGCGGTGTCATCACAGTGAGGGATCACGACCCATATGTCTAATAGATAGATAGTCTCGATATGATAAATTTCGTGCATGGCAGTGTCGCTTCGCCAGCTGGAGTACTTCGTCGCGGTGGTCGACGACGGCTCCTTCACGACAGCGGCGGCGCGGCTGCACGTAAGCCAGCCTGGCCTCTCTCATCAGATCCAGGCCTTGGAACGCCAACTTGGCGGCCCGCTTCTCGAACGCCTGAGCCGAGGCGTGCGGCTGACCCCCGCCGGGCGCACCGCGCTTCCTCATGCCCGAGCGAGTCTGGCCCATGCCGAGCGGGCTCGGACTGCGGCGTTGCGAGCCTCCGGGATCGACGCCGGTGAGCTGCACGTCGGCACCCTGTTCTCGATCAGCGTCGGAATCCTTCCTGGAGCACTGCGAATCTGGCGCGCCAAGTACCCGGACGTTCAGGTGCGCCTGGTCGAGTTCCGTCGAAGCGACGACCTCATTTCGGCGATGGAAGCAGGGCAGGCGGACGTCGCCGTCGGGCCGACACCGGAGGGCTGGGCGGGCCCGACGCGAGAGATCGGTGCCGAGAAGTTCGTGGTCACGGCGGCCGCCGGGACCGTGCTCCCCGGCATCCCGCCATTGGTCCGGATCGGTGATCTCGCCGACCAACTCTGGGTGCACTACACGCCACCCAGTGGCCTCGCAGACATTCTCAATGCGGCATGCGACCAGGCTGGTTTCCAACCGCAGGTCGCGGTACGGACCGAGCAAGCCCCATCGGCGCTGAACCTCTGCCTGGCGGGTCTGGGGATCACACTGCTGCCGGGCAACGTCGTTCCACCTCAGTTCGATGGCATCATGCTGCATCCCGACCCGCCAGTGGAACGCAGGCTGTCGGTGTATACACGCGTACGCCCCGACCCGATCACCGAGGCGTTCGTCGACGCCATCTCCGACCAGACGCTCGTCAATCCGGCCCATGTGTTGGAACAGCTCGGCCGAGGCGACCTCTAACCGGGGTACTGGTTCCGGTGGTCGCCTGTGACGCTGGTCTGCGTGTCGCTGATCAGCCCCCCGAGCATGCCCCCGGCGCGTGTCCGGGCCGGCAATCGCCGTAGGACGTCCCGAACGGCTGGCGAAGCGCGACTGAGCGCCCACCGCACGTCGTCCGCGACGGGGGCCGAATCGTCGGGCGCGGCCAGCCCGGCTGCGTTCGCGGCATAGGCCGGTGCGCTCAGCCCATGGGCCGCCATGTGCGCCCCGGTCGAAAGGGTGCTTGTCCTACCGCGCTATTGCGCCCGGACGCGTCGGCCACCCCTGGCATCGCCCTCCCTCAGCGCATCCGCATGGAGGGGCACGTACGCACCGAGACCATCCAGCAGCTCGTCGCGCTCTCTCCGGAGATGTGTTGCGCAGGCAACGGGTATGCGCCCGACGTCAGGCGCGCAGCGCGCCCGGGCGCGCGATAGGGGACTAAGTTCCGGGGCTAAGCTCCGTCCCATGAAGCGGATCGTGGTGCTCGCGGCGGTGCTCGCGCTGCTGGCGGCAGGTTGGACCTCGACGCCCAGCCGTCCGGCGGCCGTACCGAGTGCAACGCCGTCCGCGTCCGCAGCCGCCTCGGGGAGCCCGGCCCCCACCGCGACGCAGGCGGCCGGGAAGATCAGCCACGTGATCATCATCATGCAGGAGAACCGGTCCTTCGATTCCTACTTCGGCACCTATCCCGGCGCCGACGGGCTGCCGGCTACCGGGGGCACGTTCACGGTGTGCGTGAACAACCCGACCACCGGGACGTGCGTCTCCCTCTTCCACGACGCCGCCGAGGTCAACGGCGGCGGCCCCCACGGGGCGACCAATGCAACCACCGACATCGACGGCGGGAAGATGGACGGCTTCATCGCGCAGGCCGTGAACGGGAAGAGGAACTGCGTCAATGTGAACTCGCCCGACTGCTCCATCGGGGCGCAGGACGTCATGGGCTACCACGACGCCAGGGAGATCCCGAACTACTGGGCGTATGCGAGCCACTACCTCCTCCAGGACCACCTGTTCGAGCCGAACGCCTCGTGGTCGCTACCCCAGCACCTCTTTCTCGTGTCCGAGTGGTCGGCCTACTGCGCCACCGTCTCCCCGCAGAGCTGCCGCAACGCCCTCCAGAACCCCGGGTTCCCCCCGGACTTCCAGGCCCAGGCGGACCGCAAGGGGACCCCGAACTACTCGTGGACCGATCTCAGCTATCTCCTCTACAAGGGCGGCGTGAGCTGGAAGTACTACGTGCAGACGGGGGTCGAGCCGGACTGCGCCAACGACGCTGCGGACTGCCCGCCCGTGAACCAGAACGCCAAGACGCCGGGCATCTGGAACCCGCTGCCCTTCTTCGCCACCGTCAAGCAGGACGGCCAGCTCGCCAACGTCACCGACGTGACCAACTACTACAAGGACGCCAGAGCCGGCACCCTCCCGGCGGTGACGTGGATCACCCCGAGCGGGCCCAACAGCGAGCACCCGCCGGCCCGGGTCGACACCGGACAGACGTGGGTGACGAGCCTGGTCAACGCCGCGATGCAGGGCCCCGACTGGTCGAGCACCGCCATCTTCCTGTCCTGGGACGACTGGGGCGGCTTCTACGACCACGTGGTGCCGCCGGTCGTGGACCAGAACGGCTACGGCCTGCGGGTGCCGGGCATCGTCATCAGCCCGTGGGCCAAGTCGGGGACGATCGACCACCAGGTGCTGTCGCACGACGCCTACGTGAAGTTCATCGAGGACCTGTTCCTCGGCGGCAAGCGGCTCGACCCGGCCACCGACGGCAGGCCCGATCCCCGGCCCGACGTCCGGGAGAACGCTCCGCAGCTTGGCAACCTCATGGCCGATTTCGACTTCGCCCAGACGCCGAGACCCGCCCTGGTTCTTCCGCTGACTCCCTCCCCAGGGCCGGCCTCGTCGCCGTAGATCACGACGACGTCGAACTTTGTGCCAAACGATCGCCAAAGGGCCTTTTTGTCAGTAGGTGACGCAGGGGGCGCCGGCGGACAGGAACTCCACCAGCTTGGCACCGCCGACCATCATGGCTCCCTTGATCAGCTTCGTCTCGTCGAGGCCACGCTTCTTGAAGCAGGGCGAACACACCCAGACGATGCCGCCGGCGCCGACGAAGTTGGTCACGAGCTCCTTGAGGGGAGCGAAGCCCTCCTCGTGGATGTCGTCGGCGTAGCCTTCCTCGGCGAGGCGTACCCCCTCCAGGGAGAGGAAGACCGCCGTCTCCTTCTCCGAGCCGGCCGCGGCGTTGGCCATCACGAACGCCACCGTGGCGCCGTCGGTGTCGTTCTTGGACTTGGTCAGCGACACGCAGAATGTTCCGGCCATTACAACTCCTTTCAGAGGTGGATGAGGTGACTAGGCGTGGGTTCGGATGAGGTAGCGAGGATGCCGTGCCAGGACCAGCGCGTGGCCGGTCATGCGGCACCACGACGGGAGGTCTTCCACCGCACCGGAATCGCTGGCGATCAACTCGAAGAGCGAACCCGGCGACAAGCCGGCCAGGCGTCCACGCAGCTCCAGGACCAACTCGCCGCACCCGAGGTTTCCGGCATCCCAACGTCCGGCCAGCGCGTCCTGCTCGTCCATGAAGGCGCTCCTTGGAATTGATGCCCCCGTTTCTCTCCGTGGACCATACGCCACCGCCGGTGGCGGCCGCCCGCCATTGCACTAAATAACCAGTTATATGGTAGGTTGGTGCCATGTCCCAGCCTCTCACCCGACCCAAGGTCCGCGACGCGGAGGCCACCAAGGCACGCCTCCTGCAGGCAGGTACCGAAGAGTTCGCTGCCCACGGCATCGCCGGAGCGCGGATTGACCGCATCGAAGCCGCGGCGAATGCGAACAGAGCGCTGATCTACTCGTACTTCGGCAGCAAGGACCAGCTGTTCGACGCCGTCATGGACGCCAACGTCGCTCGCGTCCTCGACGAGGTGCCCTTCAAGCCCGAGGATCTACCCGGCTATGCCGGCCGCCTCTTCGACTTTCTCGTCGCCAATCCCCACCTGCTCCGGCTTGCCACCTGGCACCGGCTGGAGCGCGCCGACACAGGCCACGAGCCGCAGGGGCTGCGTGCCTCCGTCCGTATGAAGACGGAGTCCATTGCGCGTGCCCAAGCCGGTCGTCGTCTCACGTCGGGATTCACCCCCGAGGACGTCTACGCGTTCACGATGGCCCTCGCCAGCGCGTGGATGGAAGCGAGCCCCTACGCCCCCGCAGCACTCAGTGAAGATCAACTCGACGCGCGCCGGTCCGCCGTCGTCGAGGCGGTTCGCCGCCTGACCACCCCAACGAAGGAGGAGACCTCATGACGAAGACGTGGCTCATCACCGGTAGCTCCCGCGGTCTCGGGTTGGAGCTGGCCAAGGCGGCGCTCGACGACGGGGACAACGTGGTCGCGACCGCCCGCCGCCCAGAGCAACTCGACGAGCTGGTGCAGAGGTACGGCGACCGAGTCCGCGCGGTCGCGCTCGACGTCACGGATGCCGCTGCCGCTCGAGCCGCGGTCGAGGTGGCGGTCGAGGAGTTCGGAGCACTCGACGTCGTGGTGAACAACGCCGGCTACGCCAACTCCACGTCCATCGAGGACTTCCCGGATGACGACTTTCGCGCCCAGATCGAGACGAACCTCTTCGGCGTGGTCAATGTCACCAAGGCCGCCCTCCCGGTGCTGCGCAGGCAGCGGTCGGGCCACTTCATCCAGTTCTCGTCCATCGGCGGGCGCGTCGGCGGCTCGCCTGGGCTGGGTGCCTACCAGACTGCGAAATTCGGAGTCGAGGGCTTCTCCGAGGTGCTTGCCAACGAGGTGAAGCCGTTGGGCATCAAGGTCACGATCATCGAACCCGGCGGCTTCCGCACCGACTGGGGCGGCTCGTCCATGCGCATCCTGCCCCTCCGGGCGGAGTACGACGAGACCGTCGGCGCGATGAACCGTTTCCGCGAATCCTCCGTCGCCACGTGGGCCGGTGACCCCGCCCGAGCGGCCAAGATCATCGTCGGCCTGGTCCGCCTCGACGAGCCACCGCTTCGCCTCCTGCTCGGCGCCTCAGCAGTCGAGTCCGCCGAGAAAGCCTCTCAGGCGCGCGCAGCGGAGGCCGAGAAGTGGGCCGCCGTGAGCAGGTCCGCTGACTTCGGAGCCGACGTTCCCGTTCTTCCCGTAGGAAGCAAAACCGGCGTTAGCTGAGGTCGGGGTAGGCGTCGTGGCGGTGCAGCCATGCCATCGAGTGCGGGAGGCCACCCTCGTCGCGTCCTTTCGGGGTGAGATCGAGCAGCTGGTATGCGCCGTTGAAGGCGTCGAGCCCACGGGAGTAGCAGGAGTACGTGTGGAACACCTCGCCGTCGCGTTGGGCGAATGCGCTCAGACCGGGTAGCTCCTCTTCCGGGCTTGCGGCCGGGACGTAGTTGTAGGTCGAGGCTTGCGAGACGCCGAAGTCCATGTTGAAGTCGCTCCCCAGCGCCGACACCCACGGGAACGTCCAGCCCATGCGGCTGCGGTAGGCCATGAGCCGGTCGAGCGGTGCCCGGGACACGGCGAGGAAGGTCACGTCGCGGTGGGCGAGGTGCACACCGATGCCGTCGAAGTTGTCGGCCCAGAACGAGCAGCTCGGACAGCCCTCGTCCCAGTCGGGACCGAACATGAAGTGGTAGACGAGCAGCTGGCTGCGCCCGTCGAACAGGTCGGGGAGCGAGCGGGGCCCGTCGGTGGTGTCGAACTCGTAGGGCTTGTCGATGCGGACCCATGGCAGTGCCCGCCGCTGGCGGCTCAGCTCGTCGCGACGGCGGGTCAGCTCCTTCTCCGCCTGGAGCAGTTCGAACCGGGCGCTGAGCCATTCCTCGCGGCTGGCGACGGTGGGTTCGGCCATCAGGTCCATGGGTCCTCCCTTCGTGGCCCGGCTTGCGCCGGCGCCATCTATGTAAGAGAATTCTTACATGCTTTCCCCTGCCGCACAAGGCGACGAGCGCATCGACGCGGTGGCGCACGCCCTCGCCGATGGGACCCGGCGTGGGCTTCTCCGTCTGGTGCGCGACGGCGAGCGGGCCGCCGGGGACCTGGCGGCGGCATTCCCCGGGATGAGCCGGCCGGCGGTGTCGCAGCACCTGCGGGTCCTGCACGAAGCCGGATTGGTGAGCATCCGCCCCAACGGCAACCACCGCCTCTACCGAGCGCGGACGGAGGGGTTGGCCGAGGTGTGGCGGTTCATCGACGAGATGTGGGCCGACCGGCTGGCCAGGCTCAAGCAGGCCGCCGAGCAGGCGGCCCGCCGGGAATCCGGCCACGACGGAGAATGAGTGTCCCTTGAGCGAGACCACCGGAGAGACGACCACCATCGAGCAGACCGTGCGCATCGCCGCGCCGCCGGAAACCGTCTGGAAGTTCTGGACCGAGCCGCAGCGTCTCGTCGAGTGGTGGGCGACCGACGCCGAGGTGGTGGCCGAGCCGGGTGGCCTGTTTCGCGTCGTCGTGGGGCACGGCCCCGTGATGCGCGGTACCTTCGTCGAGCTCGACCCACCCCGGCGGCTTGTGTTCACCTTCGGGTGGGAAGGCAACGCCCCGGCAGGGCCGCTCCCACCAGGGTCGACCCGCGTCGAGGTCACGCTGACGCCCGAGAGCGGTGGGACGCTGCTGGTCCTGCGCCACTCCGACCTGCCGGCGCACCATGCCGCCGACCACCGGAAGGGATGGGCCTACTTCGTGGGCGACCGGCTGCCGGTAGTGGTCAGTCGCGCAGCTCCTTCCCGGTGAGGTGAATGAACACGGTCTCGAGGGTCGGTTCGGCGACGGACAGGTCACTCACGGCGAAGCCGCCCCGCTCGGCCGATGTCACCACCTGCGGCAGCACGCCGGACGCTCCCCTCACGTGCAGCAGGACAGTCGAGTCCATTCGCTGGGTCTGGGTCACGCCCTCGACGTCCCGGCGGAGAATGCCGGCGAGGGCGTCGAGGTCCCCCTCGGCGCTGACGGTGACAATGGTTTCAGCGCCCAGCGAGGACTTGAGGCCCGCCGGGGTATCGAGCGCGAGCACCTTGCCGTGATCCATGATCGCCACCCGGTCGCAGAGCTGGTCCGCTTCCTCCATGTAGTGCGTCGTGAGCAGGATCGTCTGGCCCTCGGCATGGAGCTCGGACAAGATGTCCCAGAGGGCGAGTCGACTCTGGGGGTCGAGACCGGCCGTCGGCTCATCCATGAAGAGGATCCGGGGACGGTGCAGGATTGCCCGGGCGACCATGAGCCGCTGCGCCATCCCGCCGGAGAGCGCGAAGACCGGAGATTTAGCCCATTTCGCAAGGTGGAACTTGGCGAGGAGACTGTCCGCCGCTGCCCGTGAGGCTCGATGGGACATCCCGAAATAGAGCCCGTGGTAGTAGAGGTTCTCCCACACGTTCAGCGACCGGTCGAGGGTGTTCTGCTGGGTGACCACGCCGAGGGCCTGCTTCGCGAGGGCGGGATGGGCGACGACGTCGATCCCGCCGACAATGGCCTTCCCCGAAGTGGGGATCACCCGGGTCGTCAACATGCCGGCCGTCGTGGTCTTGCCGGCCCCGTTCGGTCCCAGCAGACCGAAGATCTCGCCTGCGCAGACCGTCAGGTTCAGCCGGTCGACGGCTGGGACGTCCATGCCCGGATACTTCTTCGTCAGGTCGAAGGTGCGGATCACCTCGGGGCTGGCTGGAACGGCCGCCACCGGGTTCTCACGATCCACCGGCTTGAGTAGGGGTTTTTCCCGCTCTGTTGCGCTCGGCACAGGCCGCGGGGACACTGCGGGGCCCTGAGCCATGCTGACCACATTCGACGCTGGCTCGGCGGTGGGGGGAAGAACGAGCAGTCCCCGGACCGCAGCCAGCACCACAGGAGCAGCGGGGGGGCCGAGCGCGCGACGGAGGTCTGCATCCAGGGAGAGGATGTGCTGGTCGTCGTCAGGATGACCAACCGCCATGTCGGCCAGGTCGACGAGGTGGGCGAGCGTCAATGCCCTCTCCTCGTCGGTCGACGACCAGGCGGCCTTCCCGGCGAGGCTGACGGCCTCGTCGGCCAGGGTGGCCAGGCCGGGTGCGGCTGCCGGCGGGCCGGTGGCATGGGCGAGGCGCTGGAGAACGGGCCGAAGGCGAACGGAGCTCTCGCGAGCGGCCACCTCCGCCTTGAGGTCGTCGATGGTTGCTCGTCCGGGATCAAGGCCGAGGACACCGGCAGCCTCGGAGAGAGAGGGAGCGACGTTCGTCAGCTTGGCGAGATCGTCGGCGCTGGGTGCGCGGCCGGCGGCCAGGGCGGCCTGGAGGCTGGGGAGGGCCGCCTGGGCGACGGAGACCGCCTGCAGGCCCTCCTTTACTTTTTCGGCTACCTTGTCGCCCGCCTCTTCGCCGGCGCCATCTGGTTGCGTGAGCATCCGCCTCCTATCGTGTCTTCCCTTCCCGGATCTGCTCGGCCGACTGCAGCGCCGAGTTGATCGGGATCGCATAGGCGACCGGCACCGAGGCCGGCCCCTGTATCACTGCCGCAGCAACATTCACGCCGATAACCTGCCCCGCGGCGTTGACGACGGGTCCGCCCATGTCCGAAGGCTGGTCCAGGGCGACGATCCCGATCACGCCCGTGAGCGTCTTCACCGGGCTGTCTCGGTCCACCGCCGGGATCGTCTGGTCGAGGGCGAGCACAATGCCCGGGATCGTGGCCGGCCCGCCTCCAGCCTCGACGGCATGACCCAGGGCGACCACCTGCTCACCTGGCGAGACGGTGGCGGTGGTCCCGAGCACCGGCACGTGGAGGCCGGAGGCACCCTGGAGCTGGATGAGGGCGATGTCGTGGTCGTCGTCGTCGCCCAGGACCGTCCCCGTGAAGGTGCGGAGCCCGCCGGCGCCTCCGACCGTGGCCGTGATGGTGAGGGCCCCCTCGATCACGTGGTCGTTGGTCAGGACCTCGCCGTTCGGAGTCAGGACGATACCCGTCCCTGCGGACACCGAACCGTCGGCGCGTTTGATGGTCAGGTCCGCCACCCCCGGATCGACGGCGGCGGCGACTGCGTCGAGATCGGTCGCCGGAGCCGGCGTCGTGCCCGGGCTCGGAGACACACTCGTCGCGGCAGTAGGCGTCACGGTAGTCGGCGACCCTGCAGGCGTCACGGCCTGCGTCACGGAACTCTGGCCGACGGGTCCGGCGAGCTGGGTTTTCCGGTCCCGTACGACAAGCACCACAGCGACGACGAGACCAACCAGGATCAGGACCACCAGGCACGCCACGACCACTCGGGCGAGGGTGTCACCCCCCATGCCGTGCCGGGCTCGGTCCCGTCGCGCAGATGCATTCATAGACCCGACCCTACTCGGCGCGGAGATGTGACCGCGGCCGCTCGCCCGGGTGGGAGCTCTCGTTGCGCGGCCCGTTGGGGCCCGGTCCGGGAGAGTTCACGAGTGGGTCGGGCGGGAGGACAAGGCGGCCGCGGGCGGCAGCCAGGACGACGGAGGCGGCGCCCGGCCCGAGCGCAGTGCGAAGCTCGGCATCGAGGCTGAGGATCCGCTCGTCATCGCCGCCGTTGGTGGCGACGTCGGACAGCTCCACGAGCTCGACGAGGACGGACGCCCGGCTTTCGTCCTCCGCGGACCACGATGCCGCCTCGGCGAGACGGTCCGCCTCCGCAGAGAGGCCGCCCAGACCAGCGTCCGCGACCGCCGGACCGCTTGCGGCGGCGAGGCGACGCAGGGAGTGGCGGACGCCGAGAGACTCCTCCAAGGCGGCGAGCCGGGCTTCGACCTCGCCCAGGGTCGCCCGTGCCGGGTCGATGCCGAGCGGGCGAGCGATGTCGGCCAGCGTGGAGGCAGCCCTGTCAAAGACGGCGAGATCGTCGGGACGAGGCGGGCGCCCGGAAGCAAGCGCAGACCGCACGGCGGCGAGCGCCGGTTGGGCAGCAGAGAAGGCCAGCAGCGCCTCCCCCAGTTTGCCCCTGAGGTCCCCCGGCGCCTCCAGGGCATCGATGCGCACCTCGCGCTCCGGCCGCGTTCGGTTGTGGGGAGCCTCAACCAGCGCGGGTTCCCTCGTTTGCTCCGGTGCGACCACGACGCCGTCTGCGGCAACCAGGGCCGCAACGCCCGGGGCCTCGGCAGCCGTTTCCTCTTCGGCATGGACGTACTTCTCTCCCCGTAGCCACGAGGCAGCCGCCGCGACCAGCGACATCACGACTGCCGCGCTGAAGACGATCCGCAGTCCGTGCATGAACGGCTCCGAGATGAGCTGCGGGAAGAAGGTCGTGCCCGTGATGTAGCTGGCCCTTGCCGCAGGGAGGGTGTTCAGGACCGGCCCGAGCAGGTTCCTCATCGGGTTGTAGCCGAGAAACGCAGCGAACAGACTCCCGACGGGGGGGAGGTGCGAGACCTGGTTGGCCACCGCGGCGGGCACTCCCTGCCCGATGAGGCCGGCGCTCATGCTGCGCGGGAGGGCCGAGGCCAGCCCGGCGATCATGAGCGAGAAGAACAGCCCGATGGACACCAGCATGCCGCTGTTCTGGAAGGTCGCCCGCATCCCGGAGGCCGCGCCGCGCTGGCGGGCAGGCACGGAGTTCATGATCCCGGTGGTGTTCGGGGCGGCGAAGAGGCCGAAGCCGATGCCGTTCAGGAACAGGAGAAGCCCGAAGGCGGGGTAGGAGAAGTTGGCGGGCAGCCCCATGAGGAGCGCGAAGGTCACCGCTGCAACGATCATGCCGCCGGTGGCGAACGGCCGGGCGCCGTAGCGGTCCGAGAGCCAGCCCGAGATCGGTCCTGCAACGAGGAAGCCCGCAGTGGTGGGCAGCATGTAGATCCCGGCCCACAGGGGCGTCCGTTCAAAACTGTAGCCGTGCAGCGGCAGCCAGATGCCCTGGAGCCAGATGACCACCATGAACATCAGGCCCCCCCGTCCGATCGACGACAGGAGGCTCGCGATGTTCCCGGCCGTGAACGCCCGGATCTTGAAGAGACCCAGCTCGAACATCGGGTTGGCGACATGCCGTTCCACCCATGCGAACACGACGAGCATCACCAGGCCCCCGATGATGAGCGACAGGACCATGGGGCTCGTCCAGCCCATGTTGTGGCCGCCGTACGGCAGCAGGCCGTAGGTCATGCCGATCAGCACCGCCACCAGGCCCACACCGAAGGTCAGGTTGCCCCACCAGTCGATGCTCGAGGGGGTCCGCTGGCCCATGTCCCGGAGGCGTCGGTACGCCCAGATTGTCCCGAAGACTCCGAAGGGGATGTTGATCCAGAACACCGCACGCCACTGGATATCCGCGAGGAGGCCCCCGACCACCAGGCCGATGAAGGAGCCGAGAATGGCCGCGATCATGTTGATCCCCATGGCCATGCCCCGCTCCTGCACGGGGAAGGCGTCGGTGAGGATGGCTGTCGAGTTCGCCATCAGCAGGGCGCCGCCGATTCCCTGGATCACCCGGCCGACGATCAGCCACATCGCACCTGCCGGCCCGTGCCAGGGTGTCAGCGACAGCGCAGCCGACGCAACCGTGAAGATCGCAAAACCCAGGTTGTACATCTTGACCCGGCCGAAGATGTCGCCGATGCGGCCCAGCGTCACCACGAGGACGGCCGTGACGACGAGGTAGCCCATCAGCATCCACAACAGGTAGCCGATGTTGGCGGGGACCAGCGGATTCAGCTTGATGCCCCGGAAGATCGCCGGGAGCGAGATGATGACAATCGAGGAGTCGAGCGTGGCCATGAAGATCCCCAACGTGGTGTTGGAGAGGGCGATCCACTTGTAACGGTCGTCGGCCGCGGGCGGCCCGCCGTCCCGCCGGCCGTTCGTCAACGGCCCAGTGGTCCCGGAAGATCTGCCGCTGTTGTCGTCCATGAACCGCTCCTTGCCTCGGGACAGGCTCGTGCGGTGGGT
>JAOPZY010000127.1 GCA_025963875.1 Actinomycetota bacterium | reverse complement strand
TGCTTGAAAAGGTGCTTGTCGTGCCGGCTGGCGAAGGCGATGATCGTGATCAGGCACGAGAGGCCGTAGACGAGGAACGTGCCGGTATTGGACGCCAGGGTGATCTGAGTCAGGTTGTCGACGTTGTGCACGCCGTAGATGCCCAGGAGTGCCGAGAGGCCCGTGAGGATCCAGATGCCCCCGTGCGGTGTGGCGTACTTGCCATGGAGCAGCCCCAGGACGCCGGGCATCTCCTTGTCCCTGCCCATGACGTACGTGATGCGCACGCCGGTGTTCAGGCAGGCGAGCGTGGTGCCGATCAGGGCCAGGAGCACGGTGAACGCCATGATCAGAGCCAGCGTGGTGCCGGTGTGGCCCAGCATCCGGTCGCCGAAGACCTTCAACATGTCGGCGATGGGGGCGCTGCTCGCTCCGGCGGACGAGTAGCCGCCGGCGATGGCGCTCGCTCCGCTGCCGCTGGCTGCATTCGTGACGTCGCTGATGGCGAAGTTGGAGGCGAAGTACTCGAACAGGTAGCAGATGCCGCCCTGGATGAGCAGGCTGAGAAGGATGCCCCGCCGGATGTCCTTCTCCGGCCGCAGGGCCTCGGCCCCGAGGGCCGTGACCGATTCGAACCCGACCAGAAGCAGGATGGCGATGGTGGACTGGTACAGCACGAACAACAGGCTGTGCGGCACCAGGATGTGCACCGCGTTCGGCTGCATGTAGGTGCCCAGGTGCGGGTGGTTGAGGCGGAACAGGATGGCGACGATGCCGAAGGCCACGAGCGTGGTGATCTGGATGACGTTCACCGCGATCGCGGCGGTGGTCGAACCGCTCACCCCTCGGTAGGCGATGTAGCCGCAGAGGAAGGCGAAAATGATGGCGACGAGAGCAAGGGCGGGGTAGCCGAGCACTTTGCCGCCGGTGATCGTCGTGTAGATGTAGCTGACGAGGATGCCGCCGAAGGCGACCATGATGCCCGGGTAGATCCAGTAGTACAGGTGGCTGATCCAGCCCACCGTGAGCTTCATGAAGCGGGCCAGCTTTCTATGCTGCGCCTTCTCCTTGTCCAGCAGGGCCGCCTCGGCGAAGTAGTAGCTCGAGCCGGCCCCCGCGTCGGGGTAGATCCGGGCGAGCTCGCTGTAGCTGTAGGCGGTG
Source organism: Actinomycetota bacterium (assembly GCA_025963875.1). Classification (GTDB taxonomy): domain Bacteria; phylum Actinomycetota; class CADDZG01; order JAHWKV01; family JAOPZY01; genus JAOPZY01. Next base: position 6,168 of record JAOPZY010000127.1, on the reverse strand, counting down.
AGGAACGCGAGCACCAGCGCGAACAGCAGACCCGTCCACATCTCGTTGGCGGTGGACTTGCCGCCTGCCGACTGTGCGGCCTGGACCTGGAACGTGGTCCAGAGGAATGCTCCGGGCGCGATCAGCGCCATGGCGTTGACGGTAACCCCGGTGAGCGTGAGGCTCCGCTTCATCTCTACTTCTTCGACATCAGCCATCGACTGCTTCCCTTCTGCTCGGTGCTGCCTTTAAGTGGGCCCCCGGAACGCACTAGATCAACACACCGTGCAGGCCCCCCACCGCGGGAGCGGTCGAAGGACCGGGCCAGTCTGGTACCAGCCCCTCTGGCGAAGATAGGCGGAAGGGATTTCGTTTTTGTATCTCCGGGGTTACGTTCTTGTTACGGTTCTTAACGTTCCCCTTAGGAAATTCTCATGCGATGTTTCAGACCTGCGGAACTGGGAACGCCCGGACCGGTCCTAAAGGACGAAAAGGAAGCACAGTAAAGCAACCGTAAAAGCAAAGGCCGCCGGGTATGCCGGCGGCCTTTGCAGCACAATCCTGAGACGGTCCCGAGGCGCCCCTCAAGGCGCCGGATTATTTTAGAGGTCGTAGTAGAGCATGAACTCCCACGGGTGCGGCCGGAGCCTGATCTGGTCGACTTCCTTGGTCCGCTTGTACTCGATCCAGGTGTCGATCACGTCCTCGCCGAACACGCCGCCCTCGGTCAGGAACGCGTGGTCCTCCTCCAGGGCGTCGAGGACGTCCTCGAGCGAGCCGGGCACGATCCTCAGATTCTTGGACTCCTCCGGTCCCAGCTCGTAGATGTCCTGGTCCACCGGGTCGGGCGGCTCGATCTTGTTGAGGACGCCGTCGAGGCCCGCCTGCAGCATCGCCGAGAAGGCGAGGTACGGGTTCGCGGACGGGTCGGGGCAGCGGAACTCGATCCGCTTGGCCTTGGGGTTGTTGGAGTACATGGGGATCCGGACGCACGCCGAGCGGTTGCGCTGGGAGTACACGAGGTTGATCGGCGCCTCGTAGCCCGGCACCAGCCGGCGGTAGGAATTGGTCGTCGGGGCGCAGAACGCCAGCAGGGCTGGGGCGTGGAGCAGCATGCCGCCGACGTAGTGGCGTGCGGTCTCGCTGAGCCCCCCGTAGCCGGCGGCATCGAAGAACAGCGGCTGCCCGTCCTTCCACAGCGACGAGTGCACGTGCATCCCCGACCCGTTGTCGCCGAAGAGCGGCTTCGGCATGAACGTCGCCGTCTTGCCGTGCTTCCACGCCGTGTTCTTCACCACGTACTTGTAGGTCATGACCTTGTCGGCCATCGCCAGGAGCGGGCTGAAGCGCATGTCGATCTCGGACTGGCCGGCGGTGCCGACCTCGTGGTGCTGCAGCTCGATGTCGATGCCCATGTCGATCATCGTGAGGATCATCTCGCTGCGGATGTCCTGGCCCTGGTCCATGGGCGGAACGGGGAAGTACCCCTCCTTGTACCGGGGCCGGTAGCCACGGGCGCCGGGGTTGCCCGATCCCCAGATCGCTTCCGCCGAGTCGACGTGGTAGTAGCCCTCGTGCTGGTTCTGGTCGAAGCGGGCCTCGTCGAAGATGTAGAACTCGAGCTCCGGCCCCCAGTACGAGGTGTCGGCGATGCCGGTCGCGATCAGCCGCTCCTGTGCCTTCTTGGCGATGTAGCGCGGGTCCCTGGAGTAGCTCTGGCGCGTGATCGGGTCCTCGATGAAGCAGTTCATCAGCAGGGTCGGGACGTCTCGGAACGGGTCGAGCACGGCAGTCGTCGGGTCCGGGATCAGCAGCATGTCGGACTCGTGGATGGCCTGGAACCCACGGATCGACGAGCCGTCGAACCCGAAACCGTCGGCAAAGCTGTCCTCGGTGAGCTCGCTGACCGGCATCGAGAAGTGCTGCATGAGACCCGGGAGATCACAGAAGCGGAGATCAACGATCTTGACTCCGCTGTCCTTGGCGAGCGCGAGGACGTCTTTGGGCGTTTCTGCCATGTCTACCTCCTGTCAAAACGGCCGGGTACACCGGAGAGTCAGGGCTCCGGGCGTGGGCAAGATTACGTGCCTCCATCGTTCGATGCAATGGCCGGTGCCGCGTGCTGGGTGCCGGGTCGTTGCGGGAGTGAAAAGTCCAAATAGCGTGCCGGACGCGCCAGACGGGGCCCGGAGGCCCCGTCTGAGGTGTCGTTTCGGAGTTGCGTCAGGAACGGGTGAGTCCGCCCGGGTTCCACCGGGTTGCGGGCACCGTGGCCGGCTCCGGCCTCCACAACCCGTTCCCATTGGTGGAGCCGTTGCGGCTGCTGCTGTAGGCCGGCTCCCGGTGGCCGGAATCGTACGGGTGGTACGAGGCGTCGTCGTCGTCGTTGTCGATCTTGCTGGCCGAGTAGGCAATGAGACCGACCAACAGGGTCACGGACAGCGCCAGACCCGTCCACCCAAGTTGCGACGGCCACGCCGGGCCGCCGTGCTGCTCCCGCAGCAGCAGCTTGGTGTTGCGGACCATGGCGACGTCCCGCTCCGGAACCGCCGGGATCGCGCGGGCGTGGATGAACGGGTCGGCCGGGAGGTAGATCGGGGCTGCCATGTTCCAGCTTCCCTTGACGAGGGCGACCATGGACTTCCACTTGCCGGCGATCGGGATGGGCGTCGACTCCGTGTACACGCCCGGCGAGGTCTCGTTGAGCAGCACCCGCCTGGTGCCGCCGCCCTGCCAGGAGGCGATGCCGAAGAAGATGGCCTTGTTGGCGGCGTCGGCCGGTGTCACCTGGACCGTCACGGTGCCGGTCTTGCCGTCGGCGGACGGGGTCAGCTTGATGTTGGTCTGCACGTTGCCCACGTTGCGGGGCAGTGGGATGAACAGTGCGGCGAGCAGCACGGCACCGGCTGCCACCAGGGCCCCCACCGGCATCGAGCGCCTGCCCTTGTGGAACGCCTTGCCGAACCCGGCGCCGAGGACAGCGGCTGCGATGGCGGCGGGGGTGGCGAGCAGGATCGTCGGGAGGATCAGCTGGGCCGAGTTCGGCCCGGCCGGGAACCATCCCGAGACGCTGTACCAGATGGACTCACCGATGAGCCCGACCGTGCCGACGAGAGCGCCGGCCACGAGCCCGAACTTGAGGCGGTTCTCAGTCCCGATCCACCAGGCGGCTGCCTCGATGGCGAGGGCCGAGGGGAGGTACAGCGGGAACATCGCGAACTCGTGGTGCAGGCTGGCGACGAGGCCACTGACGGTGGTGCGGATGATCAGGAAGGCCACGACCGCCTTGACGGCGCCCCACTTGCCGAGGGCGATGCGGGCGAACACCAGGGCGAAGCCGGCGGCGGCCATCGTGAGGATCGGAAGGTAGATCGGGTTGAACTGGGGGACGCGGAAGTCGAACTCACCAAGGTAGGTGGTGGTGGCGGTGAGCAGGGCGCCGCAGGCCACGACCATCCAGAAGCGTCCGAACGGCTTCGGCTTGGAGAAGGGAAGTGCCTCGGCGAGCAGCAGGACGACGGCGAAGGTGCCCATCGACCCGCCGGTCACAAGCTGGAGGTGGGTGGGGCTCCAGAGGGTCACGTCGAGGCCGTAGGCCCAGTGCCACAGGTTGTCGAGCGGGAAGGCGGCGATGGCGGCGAGGCCCATGACCCCGAGGAGGAGGCCTCCGTAGGGCACCCGCAGGTTGCCGAAGCGGAGCTTGGTCGGCGCTTCCTGGGCCGTGGCGAAGGAGATGGAGATGACGGAGGCGAAGATCAGGCCGCCGAGACCGAACAGGATGGTGACGTGGGGAGGTGTGAAGAGGGTGCCGATGTCACGGCCGAAGTCGACGTGCCATGCGACGTCCCAGTACAGGCCGATGGCGGCGACCAGCAGGAACAGCAGACCGGTGAGGATCCCCGCCATCGCCCATCCGGCGATACCGGTCATGCGCTCGAGCGCGTTGCTGATCGAGTCGAAGAAGTACCGGATGGGGTTCTTCTGGTCGCTGTGGCCGAAGGCGTTGAGGAGCAGCGAGCACGCCATGTAGAAGGCGAGCGGGACGCCCAGCACCAGCCAGTAGGTGCTCGGCCAGTGTTCGTTCTTCCCGTCGGTTGTCGCCACCGCCTGTGCCACGAAGTGCACCATCGGGTGCAGCATGCCCCGCCTCCTCTCGTACCACCCAACCTGAGACTTCCGACCCACCCAGAACATCGGCATCGTAGCATGTATCACTGTTCGATGTCACATACATCCTTCGATACAACTAGTCCTTTCCCGGCACTTGGGTTGGTGACACTCCAACACGCTCTGGTCACGCTCTGGTCACGCCAGGGGCAAACCTGAAGGAAACCTAACGGCCCGGCGGTATTTCGAGGGCCCCTCATGGGTCATGCTATGTGTGAACGTGCACCCGGGGGGGTCCGGCCTTGGCACTTGCGTCGGAGGTAGCACGCGCCCGAACCCCCCTTTCGCAACGGATCCGCTGCGGATCCGGACAGAGAGGATGGGCTGAAGGTTGGGGGGGACGCGAAGGATCCGGCGCTGGCTCGCGCCGGTCCCGCTGGTGGCGGTGCTGGCGTTCGCGCTTGGCGGGTTCTCCGCCGGCACCACCGCGGCGTCGGACCCGGCGTGCAAATCCGATCCCAGCGCCGGCGTGCACGACCCCAGCCGGCTCAGCGTCAAGTCGAGCTGCGTGGTCGTGACCGGGACCATCGTCTCCCGCAACAGCTCACGATCTGTGGAGACCGACGGTGACTGGAGCTTCGACATCCAGGTGGATTCCTCGCTTCAGGGAACCTTCCCCAAGACGATGCACGCCGAGATCGTCCCGCTCGACTCGCTCACGCCGCCGGCCCTCGGGGCCCACGTCCGCCTCGTCGGGCCGTGGGTGATCGATACCCAGGCCTTCAACAGCAGCCCGGACGAGATCCATCCGGTATGGTCGGTCGGGGCGGTGTGTACCACGAACTGCGCCGTGCCCACCCCGCCGGGGGCCCCAGGGGCTCCCACGGTCACGCCGCACAACGGGGGGGTCAACCTGAGCTGGTCGGCTCCGAGCGGCGACGGCGGCTCGCCCATCACCGGCTACGCCATCGACTACTCGCCGGCCCGGCCCTCCGATGGGCTCAGCGAGTCCGTTGCATCCGGAGCTTCCACGTCGACCACGATCAACGGATTCGCCAACGGGACCTCCTACTCCTTCACCGTCTCTGCGCTGAACGGCGTCGGCCGGGGGCCGGCCGGGCCGGCGGCTTCCGCAACGCCCTTCACCGTGCCGGGAGCGCCTTCGTCGGTGCAGGCCACGGCCTCGATCGGCGGGGCGCAGGTCACCTGGACGCCGCCGAGCTCCAACGGGGGACAGGCGATCACCGCCTACGCGGTCACCGCCTCGCCGAGTGGTGCCAGGATCACCGTGGGGGCAGCGACCTCCCTGTCCGGATTCTCCGGTCTCACCAACGGCACCACCTACGCCTTCGCGGTCACGGCCGCCAATGGCGCCGGCAGCGGTCCCGCCGCCACCTCGAACGCAGTGACGCCCGCGGCCCCTCTCCCGCCGACGCCCCCCCAGGCCCCGCCTCCTGCGCCGCCGTCCCCGGGCCCCGGGATCCCTGCCCCGCCGACGGGCCAAGGCTTCTGGATGGCGTCCTCCGCCGGCGCCGTCCTGCCCTTCGGCGCTGCCCAGTCCTTCGGCTCGACCACGGGGATCCACCTCAACCAGCCGGTCGTGGGCATCGCGTCCACCCCCTCGGGCAACGGCTACTGGATGACGGCCACCGATGGCGGCATCTTCAACTTCGGCGACGCACGGTTCTTCGGTTCGACCGGCTCGATCCGGCTCAACCAGCCGATCGTGGGCATCGCCGGCACCCGCTCCGGCAACGGCTACTGGCTGGTGGCCTCCGACGGCGGCATCTTCTCCTTCGGCGACGCGAGATTTCTGGGCTCGACCGGATCGATCCGCCTCAACAAGCCCATCGTCGGCATGGCCCCCACCCCGTCGGGCAACGGCTACTGGCTGGTGGCCTCCGACGGCGGCATCTTCGCCTTCGGCGACGCGGCCTTCCGAGGCTCGACCGGCTCGATCCGCCTCAACCAGCCCATCGTCGGCATGGCGGGGACGGCATCGGGCAACGGCTACTGGATGGTTGCCTCCGACGGTGGGATGTTCAACTTCGGCGACGCATCCTTCAAGGGCTCGGCCGCCGG
>JAOPZY010000123.1 GCA_025963875.1 Actinomycetota bacterium | reverse complement strand
CGCTGGACGATCCGCTCGACGGTCAGCGACGCTGCCTCGAACCCGGCCCGGCGGACCCTGTCCCCGGAGTCGTAGTACGCCATGTAATCGTTCATGCAGGCGATGGCGGCCCCGACGTCGGCTCCCTCGTCCGAGAGGTCGATGCCGAACAGGCAGTGGGCCACGATCTGGATCGTCAGCCGGTTGAGCTCGAGCTCGACGTCGATCGCCTCGTCCGTGTCGCACACGCGCTCCCACCGGGCGAGCACCTGGTCGGTCGCCCTCGCCATCAGCTCGACGAAGGCGACGATCTCTCCGTGGGCAAAGGCCGGCTGCGCGGTGGCTCGCTGCCACTCCCACGACGCCCCCTCGCTGGTCATGAGGCCGTCGCCGAGCATGGGCTGCAGCATCATCAGGTCCGGCGTCCCCACCTTCGAGTAGCGGTCGGGGCCGGATTGCAGCACCCGGCGCACGTGCTCGGGCCGGTTGAGGAAGACGGTGGGCGAGCCCCCCGTCTCGTACTGGAACAGGTCGCCGCGCGTGCGCGTCGCCTGCTCGAGAAAGACGAGGGGGTCCGATCGGACCTGCTCCAGGTCCAGCCCGTGGTCCGCCAGGCGCGGCACCTCCGTCAGGCCGGGAACCCCTCCCCGGGCGCTCATCGCTCGACCGCCCCCGGCCCGGGCATGCGGCCCGTGGCCTGCAACTCCTCGTACATCGGGTGTCCGGCTTGCAGGTACGAGGTCGCGAACCTCCGCTGCAGACCCCGGTACTCGTGCAGGAAGGCTTCGGGGCTCAGCGCCGTCTTGGTGACCGCGTGCTGAAGGTCGAAGTAGGCCCAGTTTGGCCGGCCATTCGCCTGCCGGTGCAGGATCTCGTCGTACTGGAGATCGAAGAACGAGGTGCCGGGGATCGGAGTGAGAATGGTGAACGTCGGATACTCCACCCCGTTCTCGTCGATGAAGTCCACGAGCCGCTGGAAGTCGTCGGCCGTGTACCCGGGCTTGACGATGAAATTCGCCAGCACCGAAACCCCGATCTCCCGGGCGGCCGTCAGGGCCTGGGTGATCTGCTCCCGCCGCTGGCGCTTGTTGTAGTCGTCGAGCTCGACGTCGTCGATCGCCTCGATGCCGAAGAACACCCGTCGGAGTCCGACCTCGTGCCACCGCTCCATGAGGTTGCGGTCACGCAGGAACGAGTCGATCCGGCAGTAGGCGAAGTACTCCTTCCCAAGGTCGGCGGCCTTGATCATGTCGGCCAGGTGGCGCATCCGCGGGACGTTGACGAACGGCTCGTCGTCGACCAGGAAGACGTACCGCTCCGCGACGCCGCCGATCTCCTCCACGACGGGCTCGAGTTCCCGCCGGTAGTACTTGCCGTCCATGATCTTCCACAGCGCGCAGAACGAACAGCGGAAGGGGCATCCCACCGTCGTCCGGAGGAGCGCGATGGGCCGCATCCAGTCGATGTAGTACCTGTGCCGGTCCTCCGAGGTCAGGCTGCGCTTCGGGAAGGGGATGTCGTCGATGTCGAAGCCCTCGCCCTCCCCGCCCCACCGGAATTCGTCCCCGCACCTGGTCCACACCGATGGGACGGAGGGAGACCGCCGTCCCTCCGCCACCGCTGCCAGGATCGCCCTCAGCGGGTGGAGGCCCTCGCCCACCACGACGAAGTCCACCTGCGGCCCCTGGAAGTCGATCGGCAGCAGCGTCGCATGATGGCCACCGACCATCGTGTGGCACGTGGGCCGGATCTCCTTGACGCGGGCCAGCACCTCGAGGTTGCGGATCACGTGCATGGAGTAGCCCGTGACGCCGACGACGTCGGGCTGGTACGCGAAGAGCATCAGCTCGAGCTGCTCGGGATGGAGCCGGAGGTCGAGGATCATCGCGTCGTGCCCCGCCTGCTCGCAGGCGGCCGCGACGTATTCCAGGGCCAGGGGCTCCGCGATCGCCCCCATGTCGCCCCACGCCATGACCTCACGGTCGCAGTTCGGGTAGACGAGAAGAACTCTCATGGCGCGGGCACCTCGACGGACGGACCGACCCCAAGCGGCTCTCCGTCCGGGGTGCCGAGCACGAACTCCCCGACGGAGCCCTCCTCCAGATAGTCCAGGCCGGCTGCGGCTGCGAAGAGGTCGGCGTTGCCGCCGCCCAACGCGCAGGGGGCGAGCCCCATGTCAGTCGCGACCAGGTACATCGTCTGCATCATCACCCCCACATCCTTGAGCACGAGCGCGTAGGCCATCGAGCTGTATTTCCAGGAGACACGCTGGAAGCGGGCCGCCAGCACCAGGAGCACCTGCGGGCGGCTCACGCGATCGATCGAGAGGTAGGCATCCTCGATCAGGCGCTCGACGCCAGGGGTGGGGCCGCAGAGCCGGACGAGCCCGTGCTCTTCCGGGAGGTACTGGTAGAGGCCGCAGCCGAGGCCCTCGCAGCGGTCGACGGCGGCGTAGATCTCGAGCTCGTAGAGGGCTCCCCCGCTGGGGTAGGGACGGCTCGTCAGCTCCCCGTAGGAAGTGGCGACGGTGCCCCTGGAGCGCGCGGCGCGGTGGAGGAACTCGCCGAGCTGCGCCCGGGTCAGAGGTGCGGGCGCGTGGCTGCGAACCGAGCGCCGCCGCTTGAGCACGTCCCCCAGCGGGCCGGACGGGGGGGAACCCGGATCGCGCTGGGGAAGCGTCTCCAGGTCACCGGTCATGGGAGCCTTCACGGCGACCGGAGGGTCGACGACGCCCCGGAAGCGATTCGTGCCGCCGTACGGGTCCCGCCGGCGGCCCAGCCGGCTCCGGCTGTGGAACAGGAGGTCGTGGAACTCCCACTGGCCGAGGGCGGTCGCGGGATCCTCCTCGCCGCCGTGCT
>JAOPZY010000233.1 GCA_025963875.1 Actinomycetota bacterium | reverse complement strand
CCACAAAAACTCCGCTGACTGCCTCCCTGTCGTCCTTGCCTTTCACGAGCCCCCTGGTGTCAGCTCCCACGACCCCAACACCGACCGCCTCAACCCCAGCGACATCGGCCCAGGGGTCACAAGACCGCCCCTTGTTTCTCGGTGCCGCCCTGGGGATCGTGGAGGCGCCGAGCGCCTCGGCGCCTTGTGGGAACGCGGTCTACCTCACCACCGACTTCACGATCTGGCAGCCGATCACGCCGCCCGAGAGCGACAACGGCGTGCCATGCCTCGTCGACTGGGACAACGCTTCCTTTGTTTCGCCAACCGACGGCTGGATCTTGGGCCGCAACGGCGGCGCCGTCGACACCGTGCTGTACCACACGACCGACGGTGGCCGCACGTGGGTGCAGCAGCCAGGTGGGGGCACGGTCAGCAACGGGGGCTATCAGGCCATTGGCTTCGCCAATGCGCAGGACGGCTGGCGTCAGACATTTCCTACTGGGGCAAATGTCAGCGACTCCCTGGAGACCACGCAGAACGCTGGCGCCACGTGGCACACCGTGCCTGGTCAGGGGAGTAATGCCCCTTGCCTCGGGGCGTGGGGCCGGGATGTCTTTGCCAACGCCGTGGACGGGTTTGCTGGACGATCTCTGGCGGCTGGCGCGGTCGGCGACTCTGCATCGGGGTTCTTCGTGCACCCTCAATCGTTTCTATGCCGGACCCGAAACGGTGGCGCCAGCTGGACCCCGATGACGGTGGCCGCCCCGCCAACTCTCTCGACTGCTGCTCCGGTTTACGGCTTGCCAGCCTTCTTCGGATCCTCCTCCGGGATCTTGCCAGTGACCTATCTTCTTGGAACCTCAGCCACCGTCGCCTTCTACAGCACCGAGGACGCCGGGGGGACCTGGTCGCTCCGGTCCACGGTCCGCGTGGCGGGAACACTGAAGGCACCCCCCGCGTTCAGCGTCCAAGGAGACATTGGAGCGTTCCCATCCGTGGCGTTCGCCAGCCCTGGGACCTGGTGGGTCATGGGCGATGGAGGTGCCGGCCCTCCCACGTTCGAGGTCACCGCCGACGGGGGTCGGACCTGGACCAACGTGACGGCCGCGGGTCTGCCTCCATCGCCCGCCCTGGACTCCAGCTACAACGTGGACCTGAAGGCCGCGACCACGACTCAGGCCTGGGTATCCCTCGGGAACGAGAATGCGGGAACCACCCTCCTGGGGACCGCCGACGGGGGCCGGAATTGGGGGTTGCTCACCGGACTGCCTTCGTAGAGGCCCCCGCATGTGCTGGTCTCCGGCCGTCGGGCTACGTCGTGGTGGCTGAATGACTGTCGACGGCTTCGAAACCCGCTGCACCTGATCGGCGTACTAACACTATGAGCATCGCCCGACGAGGCTTCGGCCAAGCAAATTCGCTCCCAAGTGCAGGCCGCGGGATCCGACGCGACCATCTGATGAGATCCCAACGCGGGGTGCGAGCAAGGCCGCCGAAACAACGTGAGCGGGCGATGGCCCGTGTAGGCCCCACGGGCGGCCGTCGGCGGGCTCAGACAGCGAGGCTGAAGGGCGGGTAGCGATCGGTGAGGAAGCCGACGTAGGCCTCGACGCGGAGCGTGTAGCGGTAGGTGTTGACCAGGAAGTCCCGGATGCCCTCCGGGTACTGACCGGTGAAGAGCACCGCGAAGAAGCCGGCGATGATGCCCAACACCGAGACGATGTAGAGGCCGGCCAGCACGAAGACGTGGGGAATGGCCAGGAACCACTTATACAGCGGCTTCCACCGGTCGAGGTGCTCCGGATAGGCAAGGCTCAGCGAGGTGTGGGGCTCCATCCCGTCATCCTCGGAGGACACGTCGAAGTCGAACGGCGGGTAGTCCTCGTGCATGAAGAAGGCGTAGCTCATGGCCCGCCACTCGTAGCGGTAGGTCATGACGATGGCATCGAAGAGCGGCCGCGGAATCTGCTCCGTGAACAGCACGGTGAAGAGGCTGATCAGCGTCAGGACCTGTCGAAGCGAGCGGAGTGCAGATGCGATCAACAGGTGCGGAATGGCCAGCAGCCACTGCACCAGGGGCCGCCACCGCGTGATGTGACGGTCGGCGTGGAACTCCAGCTGTACGGGATATGGGGCGGACATTGACACGATGGCTCCTTCGTTTGTCGTCGCGGGTCCCTTGGCTCTCGGTGAGCCCAAGGAGGCGTGCCAGGGGCCGGTCGAGCCGACCCCTGACACCATTCGCCCGTCTTCTTGAACCCCTCGTGCTGCAACGCAGGGGCTGAAGAGGTCGAGCCGATTCCCTCACCGCAGCGAAAATACCCCTTCCACGGCGAGAGGCTGAACACTTTCAGACGTGATGGGGGACGGCTTGAATCCCTTCACGATGAGATAGATGCCAAGCACGGCCCCTTCCCAAAGGATCTCCGGGATTGTCGCGATGCCCGACAACGTTGAGGTTTGCTCGTAGGCCCCGAACAGCACGGCGATCCCCGACGCGACGACCAGGGGGCCACCGATGAGCCCCAGGATGGCCAGGCGCCGAGGCACGAGGCCGGACCGGTACATCAAGTAGCCAAGCAACATCCCGGTTGATCCGGACCCAAGGAGGCCCGGGCCGAGCAGAAACGACCACTTGTGGACCGCGAGCAGCGACTTGCCGGCGATGACGAGCGAGGCGGCTTCGGCACCGGTAGCTCCCGCGTGCCGCAAGGTCACGATCGAGAGGAGGCTGAGGATGCCGACGACGATGATCATGGATTCAACGACGCGAGCGCAGACGTAGCCAAGGGCGACGCCTTCGTTTTGCCGCTTCAGGAGGGGAAACAGTACGACGGCGGTGGCGATATTGGCGATGACAAGCACCACCTCGGAGAACGCACCCCAGAGCACCCGCGAGTCGGCGCCGGCACCGATGATGTAGTTGGCGTTGTGCAGCACAGGCTTGTAGAGAGAAAACGCTGCTGGGATCGAGGCGACGAAGGTAATAATGAACAGTACCCCCGTGGCAAATGCCAGCTTTCTTGTTGAGTCCACCCTTACTCCCTTCCTCCATAGTCAAAAACGGGTCGCTCCCGTGTTGGCCAGCTGTCCGGGTGCACGGCGTACACCTGTGAGGAACTGGTCTCTCCTTCCCCGTTCGGGTGCGACCAAGGAGAGCCGAAAAACCTTCTCGCCTCCCGTGCCTGGTCGTTGCCCATGTCGTTCCTGCCGACCGGGTGCCCATCGAGGCAACCCCATTCGTAGTCGTCCACTAGAGGCCGCCCGCGATGAGAGCGGTCTTCCTCATGGTGTCCGCGGGGACTGGCTTTCCTACTTGGGTGAGGTCAGTGTTCATGTCGCCTCCTTTCGTGGTTCGAGTCATCGCGGATCGATGACGGGTGCATCAGGGTGGGTCGGGGTGACCGGGGTGACCGAGACCAGCGGCACGCCGACGTCGCGCAGCCTCTGCAGCAAGCCATGCAGTGCGGCTTGGTCGACTACGGGACCGTTGATGGTGGCCGTGCCGTCGCTCTCGTTGCTGAGACTCAGCCCGTCGAACCAGGCCGCCCAACGTGCATCAAGGTGCCCCTTGACACGGATCTCGTAATGCACGGGGCTGTCCTGATCGACGGCCGAGGCTTCGCGATCTGCGTCCTTGGTGCTGTCGTTTGCCTGCATGGATGAGTCCTCGCTGTGGGATTCTTCGTCGGTGAGTCAAAAGTAAGACGCGACGTGGTGAGGAGGCATCACCACATGTGGTGATTGGACGCGATGATTTCTCCGCCGAAGCCGGTGAGGGTCCGACGCGATGAGGTCTGGGTCGACGGCCCGTCGCCCTCCGGACCCGTCCAGGAAAGCAACGTTGGGGCGATCGCGTCGATTCGACTCGAAACGCGGACTAGAGGTCGAGTTCCTCGGCCCTGCTGACCGCAGCCCGGCGGTTGTTGACACCGAGCTTGACGTAGATGTTCTTGGTGTGGGTGCGCATGGTGTTGAGGGAGACAAAGAGTTCGCGAGCAATATCCGGCCCGCTCAGGTCGGTCCGCAGCAGCCGAAGAACTTGGAGCTCGCGCTCGCTCAGCGGCTCGACCAAGCCCCGTTGGACCTGCGTGTTGGGCGCGGTCGAGCTGTCCGATGCGAGGAGGTGGCGGGCGTAATCACGAGCTGGCCCGTGTTGTGCGGCGGCGCGAAGCAGGGTGGTCATGGGTAGGCCCTCGTCGAGGAACACTCGGACGTAGCCCTCCGGTTCGGCCAGCGTCAGCGCCGGTTCCAGCGATGCAAGCGCGGCAGGGACGTCGGCTCGTGCCTGATGGGCGAGCGCCAGCAGCACCATGATCTCGATGACCCTTCCCGTGCGCTGCCCTTCTTTCGCTGCAGCCAGGAGCCGCTCCAAAAGTCGGGTCGCCTCATACCGGGGACCATCGGCGCGCGCCGCGGCGTCCCGGGCCAGTAGGGCCCTGGCCAGGGTGATGTGCTCGAACTCGTGGACGTAGCTGAGGGCGTCGGTGGGTGAGAGGTGTCGTTCATGGGCCCAGGCGAGCGCGTCACCGACCTTTCCCTGCGCCAGGTGGACCCGTGCCCGCAAGGCCGCGATCGGCCGCACATCGGGCGAGTAGTCGCCTGTGTACACACGCTCCGCTTCGTCGAGCAGGTCCTCCGCGCTGGCCAGATCCCCCTGGGCCTGCCGCATCCGAGCCAGCGCGACCCGCGAGCGGTACGCGTTCTGCGGAAGGCCAGCGTGTTCGCCGAGCTCGGTGCTGGTCGCGAGGTGTTGCAGGGCGGCGCCGAGATCGTTGCGCTCACAGAGCAGCTCGCTCATGCCGACGTGCATGTCCGCCGTCCCCCTCAGCACCAGCGGCGCTTGCCCGGCCGCAACTTTCAGTCCCCGCCCGTAGGTGCCCATCGCCCCGCGAAGACGCCCCTGCGCGATCAAGACGTCCGCGAGGCCGAGGGCGAGACCGAGGGCGTCAGAGAGGTGCCCGGCGTGCTCCAGGCTCGCTAGGTGAGCCGGCATAAAGTCGGCCGCGATGCTCGCGATCGGCGGCTGGGCGGGGGAGAATCACAGCACCGTAGTTCATGACTCCCCCGGAGGTGAAGGTGCTCGGTCGCGTGAAGCCGCAGGGAT
>JAOPZY010000098.1 GCA_025963875.1 Actinomycetota bacterium | reverse complement strand
CCTCCTTGCCGGCGGTCACGGTCAGGACGCCCAGCTGCATGGCGGTGCTGCGCAGGCGGGCCAGGGTCTCCCGGTCCCGGAACTCGACCCCCACCATGGAGCCGAGGCCCCGGATGTCGCCGATCAGGCCCGGCACCGCGGTGGCGATGGCGGTCCAGCCGGTGGTGATGAGATCGCCCAGGCCCTTCGCCCGGTCGACGAGGTGGGCCTCGTCGATGATCTCGAGGACGGCGATGCCCGCCGCGAGGGCCACGGGGTTGCCGACGTAGGTCCCGCCCAGCGTTCCTGGGGCGAGCGCGTCCATGACGTCCGGGTCGCCAGCGACGGCGGACAGGGGCAGACCGGAGGCGATGGACTTGCCGAGGGCGACGAGGTCGGGACGGACGGCGTGGCGCTCGCTGGCGAGGAACATGCCGGTGCGCCCGTAGCCGGTCTGGATCTCGTCGGCGACGAGCAGCGCCCCGAACTCCTTCGTGAGCCACTTCACCATCGGCAGGAACTCCGGGGGCGGCACGATGAAGCCACCCTCGCCGAGCACCGGCTCGACGACCGCCGCGGCGATGTCGTGGCGACCGAAGAGCTCCCGGGCCGCCTTCTCGAAGGACTCCATCGTGGCGCCCTCGAAGCCCGGGTACGGCAGGCGGTAGATCTCGGGCGTGAAGGGACCGAACCCCTGCTTGTAGGGGACCTCCCGGTGGGTGAGGGCCAGCGTAAGGTTCGTGCGCCCGTGAAACGCTCCCTCGAAGCAGACGATGCCGGGGCGCCGCGTGACCGCCCGGGCGATCTTGACCGCGTTCTCGATCGCCTCGGCTCCCGAGTTGAAGAAAGCGACCTTGCGCTCCCCACCGCAGTGACGCGAGACCCCTTCCGCAAGCCGGTGGTAGAGGTCGTAGGGGATCACGGAGTAGTCGGTGTGGAGGAACCTGGCTGCCTGCTCGCGCACGGCCTCCACGACCCTCGGATGGGCGTGGCCCACGGCCAGGCAGCCGAGGCCGCCGACCATGTCGAGGTAGCGGTTGCCGTCGACGTCCTCGACCACCGCCCCGCCGCCGCGGGCGATCGCGACCGACTGGGGATCCGGAGCCACGGGGCGGGCCACCCAGGCGGGCGCGGCCGCAGTGACCGAGCGCGAGCGGGGGCCGGGAATGTCGCTGACGATTCTGATGGAGCCCATCGGGTCACACCTCCGCTGGTCGGCCCCCCGCCTTTGTGCCCGGCGCCTTGAGGGGCGCCTCGGGAGGTCATGATCGCGCAGGGTTGCCGCTCGGTCGTGCAACGGGCGTGGAACAATCGCGGCTGTGAGCGACCAGGCCGCTGCGCCACCCGCCGACCGCTCCTACCTCCGGCTGCTGATGGTGCTCCTCGGCACCGCCACGTTCTTCGAAGGGTACGACACCGGGATCGCGGCGGTCGTCATTCCCGACCTCGCCCGCGACTTCCACGTGCCGAACGACCTCCTGGGCAGCCCGGTCTCCATCGTCAACCTGGGGGCGCTCTTCGCGCTGTTCGTCATCGCCATCGGCGATCGGGTGGGGCGCCGGCCCCTGCTCATCGCCACGACGCTCCTCTATGCCCTCTTCACCGGGCTGACTGCCGCCGCCCACAGCGTGGCGACGTTCACCGCGATCCAGTTCCTCGCCCGGATGTTCCTGGTGAGCGAGCTCGCCGTGGCGATCACCATCGCCACCGAGGAGTTCCCCGCCGGTCGGCGGGGGCGGATCATCGGCTCCCTCTCGCTCCTCGGGGCCTTCGGCCTCATCGCGGTCGTGGTCGCGTACCGCTTCGTCGCCCACACCTCGCTCGGGTGGCGAGGGCTCTACCTCCTCGGGGCCATCCCGCTGGTGGCGGCCGCCCCGCTGCGGACACGGTTGCGGGAGAGCCGGCGCTGGCTCGAGGCGAAGGCACGGGGAGAGCGCCTGCGCCGGACGCCGGTCCGCCTCGTCCTCGCCGGGGCCTACCGGCGGCGGTTGCTCACCGTGAGCGGCATGCTCTTCTGCTTCAACTTCGCGGTGCTGTCCGGGGCCGCCTACTGGACACTGTTCGCCCGCAGCGAGCGTGGTCTCCCCGCCAACACCGCCAACGCCTTCCTCGCTGCGGCCGTCGTCATCGGCCTGCCGGGGTACGTGCTGGCCGGGCGGCTGCAGGACCGCTGGGGACGGCGGCGGACCGGGACGCTGTTCATGCTTGCCGGCACCGCCTTCGGCATCGCCGCCTTCCAGGTCCATGGTCGTGGCCCGATGCTGGCGGCGCTGGCCGGTGCGGTGTTCTTCGGCCTCGGCGGCACACCGGTGATCAACGCGGTGTCGTCGGAGTTGTTCGCCACGGAGATCCGGGCGACGGCGCTGGCGATCGCCCGGTCCTTCTTCGGGACCCTCGGGGCGAGCGCGGGCCTCTTCCTGGTCCCGAGGCTCGCCGCCCATACAGGGCTGATCGGGAGCTACGGCAACGCCCTGGCGCTGGCCGGCCTGGCCCTCATTCCCGCCGCCGTCCTGCTCAACCGCCTGCCGGAGACAGCCGGGCGGGAGCTGGAGGACCTCGCTCTGCCGAACTAAGGGGGTTTTTCACCCCTATCCACGCGATTTGCTCACTTCGATCAGGATGGCAACCCTCTTGGGGCAGTATCTGGAAAGCTGGGGGGATGCGACGGCGCGGCGTGTACTTCCGGCTGCTGGCGTCCAACCCGAGCTTCCGCCGGCTGTGGATTGCCCAGCTCATCTCGCTGGGAGGAGACTGGTTCAACGTGGTCGCCCTGACCGGTCTGTTGCTGCACCTCACGGGCTCCAGCTTCTACGGCGGGGCGGTGCTGGCCGCCAGCCTGCTTCCGCAGTTCCTGCTGTCGCCGGTGGCCGGGGTGGTGGCCGACCGGTTCGACCGGCGGCGGCTCATGCTCGGGGCCAACCTGATCGCCGCGGTGCTGGCCCTGGCGATGCTCGCTGTCCGCTCACCGGGCAGCGTCTGGCTGGGGCTCGCGGCCATGGCGGGCATCGCCGCCACGGGGGCGTTCTTCGACCCTGCGTCCCGCTCGGGGCTCCCCAACATCGTGGAGGGCGACCAGCTCGGTGCCGCCAACGTGCTCATGGCGTCGACCTGGGGGGTCATGGCGGCGGTGGGCGCCGCGGCCGGGGGCCTGGTCGCCGGCCTGCTCGGCCGGGACGCCGCCTTCGTTGCCAACGCAGCTTCGTTCTTCATCTCGGCCGGCCTCATCCTCGGCGTCCGGGCACCGCTCGGACCCCTCGGCCTCCCCGGGGAGCGTCGCCGCCGCCTGCGGCCAGTCCGGGACCTGCGGGAGGGCGCGGCGTGGGCGAGAGCCGACCCACGGGTGATGGCGCTGCTGGCCCAGAAGGTCGGGTTCGGGCTGGGCACGGGGATGATCGGGCTCCTCCCGGTCTTCGCCGCCCGGATCTTCGCCGGTCAGGGCCCCGGCGGATCGCCCGAGGCTGCCATCGGCGTTCTCTACGCCGCCCGGGGCCTCGGATCGCTGCTGGGCCCGTTCGGGGCGAGGGTCCTCGTCGGGGCAGACCTGCGGCGCCTCTTCCCCGCCATCGCGGCGGCCATGGCCCTCTTCGGCGGCGCTTACGCCCTCTTTCCGGCAGCGCCGGGGCTCTGGGCGGCCGCGGGCATCGTGCTCGTCGCCCACCTGGGCGGCGGCACGCAGTACACGATGACGAGCTACGGCCTTCAGCAGATCACGCCCGACCGGGTCCGCGGCAGGATCATGGCGTTCGAGCTGGGCCTGGTCACGCTGTCGATGTCGGCCAGCCTCCTCGCCGCCGGACGGGCGGCCGAGGTGGTCAACCCGCGCGCGGTCGTCGAGGTGCTGTCGGGCCTGACGGTGGCGTACGCAGCGGTGTGGGCACTGTCGACCCGGCGTCTGTGGAAGCAACCGGCGCCGGCGCTCGGGGACACGCTGGCGGCACCGGGAACCTGATGCCGGACCACGCAGCGCGATGCATGCGCCCATGACGTCCTTCCCGAGGCCGAAGCCGAAGGCGGTTGTGGTGGAGGACGACCTGACGGTCGCCGGCATGGTGGCCTATTTCCTCGAGCTGCAGGGCATCACCTGTTTTCACGCGGAGACGGCGGAGGAGGGATGGCGCATCGTCGTCGCCGAGGCCCCCGCCATGGCAGTGGTCGACCAGCGGCTGCCCGGCAGGGACGGATCGTGGCTGCTGGAGATCATGCGCCACGACGAGCGCTTCGCTCATCTCCCCGTGGTCCTGATCTCGGGCTACGAGGACGACGCGGTGGCGGCCCGTGCCAAGGAGCTCGGCTGTTGCTGCCTTGCCAAGCCGTTCTCCTACGACCAGCTGAACGAACGGCTCGCCGAGGCGTCGGCCCTGGCCTGGGAGTGGGAGCCGGACTGATCCGTTCGAGTCGTTCAGCACATTGTGTCCAACCGGTCTACAGTTGATTTTCCAAGAAGACCCAGCGGAAGGGTCGCCGATGGACTTCGCGGATCCCGGGCATACGGCTCGCCGGCGCCCGGGCTGGCTCCGGGTGGCCCAGGGCGCCCTGTCGCTCGGCGTCGTCGCGGCGATCTTCGTGCTCGTCCTGCCGCAGATCGCGAGCTACTCCTCGGTCTGGCGGACCCTCACCACCCTGCGCGGGCCGCAGGTGGCGGTGATCGCCGCGGCGTCCGTCTTCAACCTCTTCACCTACTGGGCGCAGATGGTGGCGGCCATGCCGGGGCTGACCCTCGCGCAGGCGGCGGTCAACAACCAGTCCTCGACGACCGTGGCGAACATCCTGCCCGGCGGGGGAGCCATCGCGGTCGGCGTCGCCGTCGCGATGTTCCGGTCCTGGGGCTTCACCGGCCCCGAGATCGGCCTGCTCATCTCGACCACGGGCGTCTGGAACAGCTTCATGAAGCTGGCCCTTCCGGTGGCGGCGCTGGGCCTGCTCGCCATCACCGGCGAGGCCACCGGTGCCATGATCGCCCCCGCCGCGGCGGGCCTCGGGATCCTGGCCGGCAGCCTCGTGCTGTTCGCCCTGGCGCTGTGGCGACCGTCCTTCGCCCACGGGATCGGCAACGGAGCGGGGCGGGCCCGTTCGTTCCTGGGCCGCCTCGTGCACCGGCCGCGGGCCAACGACTGGGCCAACGCGGCCGTGCGGTTCCGCGACCAGACGATTCACCTGCTCGCCCGGCGTTGGATCCCCCTGACGGTGACCACGGTGGTCAGCCATCTCGGGCTCTACGCGGTGCTGCTGGTCGCGCTGCGGGCGCTCGGGGTGTCGGCGCGGGAGGTGAGCTGGGCGCAGGTGCTCGCCGTCTTCGCCTTCGCCCGCCTGCTCTCGGCGGTGCCGGTCACGCCCGGTGGCCTCGGCGTCGTCGAGCTGGCGCTGATCGGCGGTCTGTACGCCGCCGGTCACGCCCACGCCGGCGTCGCCGCCCCCCAGTTCCGGGCGCAGGTCACGGCGGCGACGCTGCTGTTCCGTACGTTGACGTACGGGATCCAGATTCCCCTCGGGGCCTTCACCTACCTGATCTGGCAGCACAAGCGGAGCTGGCGGAGATCAGGGGTTTCCCAGGCCGCTGATCTCCTGGATGTCACATCCATCCCGATGCGATGAAGTAGCCGTTGTGCCCCAACGCCGCCACCTTCGGTAAAGGTCTCGGCCCCATCTACCGACAATGAAGCCATGGAGACCATGCTCGTCACACGTCCGGTTCGAGTCGTCCTCGCCGATGACCACCCCATGATCCGCAGGGGACTCCGCCTGATCCTCGAGAATTCCGACGAGGTGGATGTGGTCGCGGAGGCCGCCAACGGGCAGGAGCTGCTCGATCTCGTCGACCTGATGGATCCCGATGTGGTCGTCGTCGACGTCGGCATGCCCAAGCTCGACGGGCTCGAGGCCGTGCGCCGCATCCGTGACCGTCACCCTGGCGTCAAGTCCCTGATCTTCACGGTCCACGACGAGGAGGCCTACGTCCACCGGGCGGTGCTCGCCGGGGCCAGCGGCTACCTGCTGAAGACTGCGTCGGCAGAGGAGCTCATCAAGGGCATCATGACCGTCGCCGAAGGCAAGGCGGCGCTGCACCCCTCCATCACCCGCCACCTCCTGGACGGCTTCGCCGGTATGAGCGAGCCCAAGGGCCGGGGGGCCGAGGCGCTGTCCCAGCGTGAGCACGACGTCCTGCAGCTGCTGGCCTACGGCAAGACCAACAAGGAGATCGCCAAGGAGCTCGGCATCGGCGCCCAGACGGTGAAGACCCACATCTCCCACATCTTCACGAAGATGGGTGCCGCCGACCGCACGGATGCCGTCGCCCTGGCACTGCGCAAGGGCATGGTCCAGTAACTTTACAGTCCCCCTCTACACGGGCGGATCTGGCCTCCGCACTTTTAACTCCGCGGCAACTTCCACCTCGTAGCCCGGCCGCGCCGGCTCCAGCGACCGCACACGTGACGGGAGCGCACTGAGCGCTGCCCGGCACCTGGCGCGCCCGTCCGCCAGCGCCGGGGGCGGGCCGAGGCGGCGACCCCGCTCCATCACCGGCGCCAGGAGCGGCCGGCCCCCCGGTGGGGCAGGTGCCGTGGCGGGGGCGATGAGGTCCCGAGCCCCCGGGCCACCTTCGTCGAGGCGGTACACCTGCTTCACGGCCGGGAGCGTGGCCTTGCCGGTCGATGTCTTCGACTTTGGCCCCGACAGGTCCTCCACCAGCTTGTAGACGCCGCCGAGGGCCGGGGCGTCCCCACTGGTGCCGAGCTGCGTGCCGACCCCAAAGCCGTCGATCGGGGCACCCGAGTCGAGCAACGCTGCGATCCGGTACTCGTCGAGGTCGCCCGAGGCGAAGATCTCGAGGCCGGGCAGGCCCGCCTCGTCCAGGATCGCCCGGACTGCGACCGCCAGGGCGGCGAGGTCGCCGGAGTCGATCCTCACCCCCCGCACGACGACGCCCTCTGCGGCGAGTTCCCCGGCCACCGCAGCGGCCGTCCGGGCGCCTCGGACGGTGTCGAAGGTGTCGATCAGCAGGACGGCCCCGGCGGGGAAGCGCCGTGCGAAGGCACGGAAGGCGGCGGCCTCGTCGGGGAAGGCGAGGACGTACGAGTGTCCCATCGTCCCCGAGAGCGGGATGCCGAAGCTCTGGCCGGCCAGGACGTTCGAGGTCGCAGCGGCGCCGCCGAGATAGGCGGCCCGGGCGGCGAGAAGGGCGGCGTCGGCGCCATGGTCCCGGCGGGCCGAGAAATCGACGAACGACCGGCCGTCGCAGACCGTCGCCACCCTGGCAGCCTTGGAGGCGACGGCTGTCGAGAAGTTGATGCAGTTCAGGAGGAACGTCTCCACGATCTGGGCCTCGATGAGGGGCCCGACCACCCTCAGCACCGGCTCGGTGGCGAAGACCACCTCGCCTTCGGGCACCGCCCAGACGTCCCCCGTGAAGCGGAGGTCGCCCAGGTAGTCGAGGAAGCTGGGCTGGAACAGGTCGAGGGTCTGCAGGTAGGCCAGGTCACCCTTGGTGAACCGGAGACCCACGAGGTAGTCCAGTGCCTCCTCCAGGCCGCAGGCAACCAGGTAGTTGCGGACGGGGGGCAGCTCCCGGATGAACAGCTCGAAGGTGGACGCCCCGTTCATGCCTTCGGCGTGGTAGCTCGCCGCCATCGTGAGCTCGTAGAGGTCGACGAGCAGCGCCCGTGACATGGGGGTCGAGGTCCGGCTCAACGAGGGGGCATCCGGAGCGCCCCGTCGAGACGGATCACCTCGCCGTTGATCATGGGGTTCTCCACGATGTGGCGCACGAGGTCAGCGAACTCCTCCGGTCGCCCGAGGCGGCGGGGGTGCGGGACACCGGCGCCGAGGCGCTGCCTTGCGTCGTCGGGCAGCATCGCCAGCATCGGCGTGTCGAAGAGCCCGGGGGCGATGCCGGCCACCCTGATGCCGGCGGCGGCGAGGTCCCGGGCGGCGGTGAGGGTGAGCGCCACGACGCCCCCCTTGGAGGCGGAGTAGGCGGCCTGGCCGATCTGGCCCTCGAACGCGGCCACCGAGGCGGTGAGCACGATCACGCCCCGCTCGCCCTCCTCGGGCGGCCGGACGGCCATGCGGGCAGCGGCCAGGCGCAGCACATTGAACGTGCCCACCAGGTTGACGCGGACGACGGACTCGAACTGTTCCAACGGCAGCGGCGAGCCCTCCCTGTCGAGGACCCTTCCGATCGTGGCCACGCCCGCGCAGTTGACCGCGATGCCGATAGCACCGAACGCCTCCTCGGCGGCGGCCAGCGCCGCGGCGAGGCCGTCGGCGGAGGTCACGTCCGCGGGGAAGAAACCGGCCCGGTCGCCCAGCGCCGCGGCTGCCTCCTCCCCGCGCGCGCCCGGGAGATCGACGAGGGCGACCGAGGCGCCCACAGCGTGCAGGCCGCACGCGGCCGCACGCCCCAGGCCGGAGGCCCCGCCCGTGATGATCGCGGTCCTGCCTGCAATCCTCACGGGCTCTCTCTCGTGCGGAACAAGATAGTCTGCCTCCGTCCCATCCCCGGCGGTCGTGGGGAGGAGGTTAGTCGAGCGAAAGGAGTCTGACCGTGGCCGACGTAACGATCACCTTTGGAGATAACGGGTCATACCACGTCGAGGGCACGATCACC
>JAOPZY010000232.1 GCA_025963875.1 Actinomycetota bacterium | reverse complement strand
GCGGTCGCGCCGGCCATGAGCATCTCGATGGCGTCGTGGGCGTTCGTGACCCCGCCCATGCCGATGATCGGCGTGTCGGGGAACGCCTGGTGCACCTCGTAGACGGCGCGGACCGCGATCGGGCGGATGGCGGGCCCGGACAGGCCACCCATGACGCCGCCGAGGGCGGGCTTGCCGGTCTCGATGTCGATCGCCATCCCCACCACCGTGTTGATGAGGCTGAGGCCTTGCGCGCCGGAATCGATGGCGGCCCCGGCGATCTCGGTGATGCTGGTGACGTTGGGCGACAGCTTCGCGAACAGCGGCACTTCCACCTGCCGGCGGATGGCAGTGATGATCCCCGCCGTCGCCTTGGCGTCGTGCGAGAACATGCTGTCCCGGTCCTCGAGGTTCGGGCACGAGATGTTCGCCTCGATGGCGATGACCCCCGGTGCCCCCCGGAGGCGGTCGGCCACCCGGACGAACTCGTCCTTGGTGTTGCCGGCGATCGAGGCGATGACCGGGACCTTGGCGGAGTTCAGCCAGCGAAGGTCGTACTGCAGGAAGTATTCGACGCCCTTGTTCTGCAACCCGATCGCGTTCAGCATCCCCGACGGCGTCTCGACCATGCGCGGCGTCGGCTTGCCCTGCCAGGGCTCGAGGGTCATCGATTTCACCGTCACGGCCCCGAGCTGGCGCAGATCGAAGAACTCGCTGATCTCCCGGCCCGATCCGAAACAACCCGACGCGGACACGATGGGGCTGCGCAGGGTCACCCCGCCCAGCACCACCGACAGATCCACCGGGCCCCGGCGCACCCGGCCCTCGGGGGGCGACGGCGGCTCGGCGTTGCGGTCGATCTGCCGCACCGTCTCCGTCTCTTGGCGGACAGCAGGTCCACTCCGCATCCCACTCATAGCATTCCGGTCATTAGCATTGCGGTCATTAGCTCACGCTCCAGAGAAATCCAGAGGCACGCCGCTCCCCGGCTCAGTTCCCAGGCGGGGCGTCCCATTCGTCGATGACGGCACCGTAACGGTCCCAGGCAACCCTGGCACCGTTGAACACCGGCCCTTCGAGACAGGTGCGGACGTTCATGAGCCCCGTGCCCTCCCGGTTGTAGATGGGAGCCACGCAGGTCATGCAAATGCCCATCCCACACGCCATCTGCTCCTCCAGCGCCACCTGCACCGGAATCCGGTGCTCGATGGCCAGGGCCGTGACCGCGGCCAGCATCGGCCGCGGTCCGCAAGCGTAGATCACTTCGGTGCCACAGCGTTCGATCATGGCCGGGAGCAGGTCGGTCACCAACCCGTGATGGCCGACGCTCCCGTCGTCGGTGGTGAACTCGGTGATGGCCCCCAGGCGCTTCAGCTCCAGGGTGTTCACCAGCCGGGACGCCCGGGCGGCGCCGCACAGGACGTCCACCCGCTTGCCCGCCGCCCGCAGTTCCTCGCCGAGGAAGAACAGCGGGGTGGCCCCCACACCGCCGCCCACCATGAGGCAGTTCTGGCGGTTCTTGGGGACGACGAAGCCACGCCCGACTGGGCCGATGAGGTCGATGGGGTCGTGCGATTTCATGGCGGCCAGCGCTGCCGTGCCCGGCCCCCGGATGTCGAAGATGACCTCGACGGTGGCCGCCCAGCTGCTGGAACGGTTGACCCGGCAGATCGAGAACGGGCGGCGCAGGATGAACGAGCGGTCGGGCGGCGGGCGGAGGTTGACGAACTGGCCCGGCCGGGCCGCCTCAGCGATGTCCGGCGCCACAATCGTCAGCGAGTGGTACTCCTCGCCGTGCTTGCGGTGCGAGAGGATCTCTCCGGTGTAGTGCTTCATGGGGATGGCTCCTTCGGGGGATTCGTCGCTGGGGGACCCTCCGTCTGTGCAAGATACTCTTGCAGACTGCGAACGGTCAGGGCGCCCCGGCGGAGGGCAGCGATGCCGGCGACCGTCGCCCGCACCGCCTCCATCGTCGTCACGTAGGGGATGTTGCGCCGGACGGCGGCCGCCCGGATCTCGTAGCCGTCAGCCCGCGGCCCCCGGCCATGGGGGGTGTTGATGACGAGGTCGACCCCTCCGGCGAGGATCTCCTCGACGACGCTGCCGTGCCCCTCGGAGTACTTCCCGACGGTCCGGACGGGGATGCCGGCGGCGGCGAGGTGGGCGGCGGAGCCGGCCGTCGAGACGACGTCGAAGCCCATCTCCGACAGCAATTGCACGCACGTAACGATTGCGGGCTTGTCACGGTCCGCCACAGACACGAAGACCGTGCCCTTCGTCGGAAGGCCCCATCCCCCCGCCGCCTGTGACTTGGCAAAGGCCAGTCCAAGCCCGGCGTCGATGCCCATGACCTCGCCGGTGGAGCGCATTTCGGGTCCCAGGATCATGTCGACGCCGGGGAACCTGCCGAAGGGCAGCACCGCCTCCTTCACCGCCCAGTGGTGCATGAGGTCGAGGCCCCACCAGGGACCGGTTGCGGGCCGGGGCGGCAGGCGGTCGATCGACGCCAGCGATTCGCCCAGCATGACGCGCACCGCTACCTTGGCGAGCGGCACGCCGGTGGCCTTGCCGACGAAGGGCACGGTCCGGGACGCGCGGGGGTTGACCTCCAGGCAGTACACCGTGCCGTCCTTGACGGCGAACTGGGCGTTGATGAGCCCCCGGACCCCGAGGGCGAGCGCCAGGCGCTCCATCGCCGTGACGATGGCGCCCAACGTGAAGTGGTCGAGCGAGTGAGGAGGCAGCACGCAGGCCGAGTCGCCGGAGTGGACGCCGGCCTCCTCGATGTGCTCCAGGATCCCGCCGATGTAGACGTCGGTCCCGTCGCACACCGCATCGACGTCGACCTCGAGCGCATCCTCCAGGAACCGGTCGATCAGCACCGGGTGGGCCGGCGACACCTCGACCGCGGTGGCGATGTACCGCTCGAGGCCCTCGTCGCTGTAGACGATCTCCATGGCTCGGCCGCCGAGCACGTACGAGGGTCGCACGAGGGCCGGGTAGCCGATGCGGGCAACCACGGCCATGGCCTCCTCCAGCGACGAGGCGATCCCGCCGGGCGCCTGGTCGATGCCCAATTCCGAGAGCAGCTCCGTGAAGCGGCCCCGGTCCTCGGCCCGGTCGATGGCCTCGGGCAGCGTCCCGAGCACCGGCACCCCGGCCGCCTCGAGCGCGACCGCCAGCTTCAGCGGCGTCTGGCCGCCGAGCGTCAGGATGACCCCCATCGGCTGCTCGCGGTCGAGCACCGCCATCACGTCCTCGAACGTCAGGGGCTCGAAGTAGAGCCGGGTGGAGGTGTCGTAGTCCGTCGAGACGGTCTCGGGATTGCAGTTGATCATCACGGCGTCGTGGCCGGCGGCCCGGATCTCCTGGGCGGCGTGGACGCACGAGTAGTCGAACTCGATGCCCTGGCCGATGCGGTTCGGACCGGACCCCAGGATGACCACCGAGGTCCGCGGCGAGACGACAGCCTCGTCCTCGTCCTCCCAGGTCGAGTAGTAGTAGGGCGTCAGCGCCTCGAACTCTGCGGCACACGTGTCGACGCTCTTGAACGTGGGCACCAACCCGAGCGCCAACCGGCGGGCCCGGACACCCGCTTCGCTCTCGCCGGAGAGGAACCCGATCTGGGCATCCGAGTAGCCGGCGCGCTTGGCGGTCCGCAGCAGGCGCCGGTCCGGGCCGCCGCTGGCGGCGATCTCGTCGCCAAGCCGCCCCATGCTCTCGAGCTGTGCCAGGAACCACGGGTCGATGCCGGTGGCGGCGTGGAGGTCCGGGACCGGGATGCCGAGCTGTACCGCTCGTTCCAAAAGGAACAGCCGGTCCTCCGTGGGCCGGGCCGCCGCCGCCAGCACCTCGTCACGGTCCATGGCGTCGAAGCGCTTCGTCGTCCCGTCCCGCCCGAGGCCGGAGTGGCCGGTCTCCAATGACCGCAACGCTTTCTGCAGGGCCTCGGGGAAGGTCCGGCCGATGGCCATCGACTCCCCCACCGACTTCATCTGGGTCCCCAGGGTGGTATCGGCATCGGGGAACTTCTCGAAGGCCCACCTCGGGATCTTGACGACGACGTAGTCGATGGAGGGCTCGAAGCACGCGGGGGTCTTCAGGGTGATGTCGTTGGCGATCTCGTCGAGTGTGTAGCCGATAGCCAGCTTGGCGGCGATTTTGGCGATGGGGAAGCCGGTGGCCTTCGAGGCGAGCGCCGAGGACCGGGAGACCCTGGGGTTCATCTCGATGACCACCATCCGGCCCGTCGCCGGCTCGATGGCGAACTGGATGTTGGAGCCGCCCGTCTCGACGCCGATGCGGCGGATCACCGCTGCCCCGGCGTTGCGCATCACCTGGTACTCGGCGTCGCTGAGCGTCTGCGACGGCGCCACGGTGATCGAGTCGCCGGTGTGGACCCCCATGGGGTCGAAGTTCTCGATGGAGCAGACGACCACGTAGTTGTCCTTGCGGTCGCGCATGACCTCCAGCTCGTACTCCTTCCACCCCTCGATCGATTCCTCGATCAGGATCTCGGAGATCGGCGAGGCGGCGAGCCCCTCGGCCACGATCCGCTCGAAGCCCTCCGGGGTCCTCGCGATCCCCGACCCGCCCCCGCCCAGCGTGAACGAGGCCCGCACGACGGCCGGCAGGCCGATGTCCGCCAGCACCACCCGCGCCTCCTCGGGGGAGTAGGCGAAACCCGAGCGCGGCAGGTCGAGGCCGATCTCCTCCATGGCAGCCCGGAAGAGGCGTCGGTCCTCGGAGGTGTGGATCGCCTGGCTGTTCGCCCCGATCAGCTCCACCCCGTACGCGTCGAGCACCCCCGCCTCCTCCAGGCCGATCGCGGCGTTGAGCGCCGTCTGGCCACCGAGAGTCGCCAGGCATGCATCCGGCCGCTCCCTGGCGATCACCTTCTCGATCACCTCGGGGGTGATCGGCTCGACGTAGGTGGCGTCACACAACTCCGGGTCGGTCATGATCGTCGCCGGATTGGAGTTGACGAGCACCACGCGCAGGCCCTCCTGCTTGAGCACCTTGCAGGCCTGCGTGCCGGAATAGTCGAACTCGCAGGCCTGCCCGATCACGATCGGGCCGGACCCGATGATGAGGACGGAGTTCAGGTCGGACCTGCGCGGCATGCGGCTCCTCTACGCCTTCCGGGCCTCGGAGCGCGCCTTGGCCTTGCGCTTCTCGCGCAGCTTCTTCGCCCGCTGCCGGTCCTTCTTCCAACGGGTCTTGGGACGGTCGCCTCTTCCCATGGGTTCAGCCTCCTTCGTGTCGGTAGAGCTCAGGCTTGTCAGTGTGTCAGGCCACGGTGTGCAACTCGGTGATCAGGTCCGCGACGTCGGCGAAGCTCCCCGGGAACCGGACGGTACGGAACCCCAGCGCAGCGGCAGCGTCCAGGTTCTCGACCGTGTCGTCGACGAACAGACACTCCCCGGCGTCGCACCCCGTCTCGGCGAGGAACCGCTCGTAGATCTCGGCGGCCGGCTTCCGCACGCCGACCTCGGCGGAGACCACCCACGGCCCGATGGTGTCCTGCAGCCCGTAGCGCCTGCGCTGGCGAAGCGACCACTCGGCAACGTCGTTGGTGATGCAGCCGACCCGGATCCCCTCCCGCTGCATCGCCACGAGGAACTCCCGGACCCCCGGCATGAGCACGCGGCCGGCGAGGAATTCGGCATCCCGCTCCGGCCCGGGGATGCCCAGCGCCTCCCAGAGCTCCGCCGACGACATCCTGCCGAGGCTGGCCTGACGGTAGAGATCCCTCGCCGCGCCGGAATCGAGCGCCACCCCGAGCCGCCCGGCGAAGGCGGCCAGCAACCCGCTCACGCCCTGCTGCTCATAGATCACCCCCATGGCATCGAGCGCCACCCACGAGATAGGCCGGTCAGGCACGCGCCATCAGCTCGCAGAAGTCGTCGAAGAGGTAGCGCGGGTCGTGGGGGCCGGGGCCGGCCTCCGGGTGGTACTGGACCGCGAAGGCGGGTTCGTCGCAGAGGGCGAAGCCTTCGACCGTGTAGTCGTTGAGGTTCACGTGCGTGAGCTCCACCGGGCCGTGGCTGGACTCCGCCCGCAGCCCTGCCGGCAGCGGGCGCCCCGGGGCATCGGGTGCCTCGAAGCCGAAGGGCTCGGCGGCGACGGCGAAGCCGTGGTTCTGGGTGGTGATCTCCACCCGCCCGTCCGCCAGGCGGGCCACCGGATGGTTGGAGCCGTGGTGACCGAAGGCAAGCTTGAACGTCGGCAGGCCGAGCGCCAGGCCGAGCAGCTGGTGGCCGAGGCAGATGCCGAACACCGGCACCCTGCCGAGGAGCTCGCCGATGGCGGCGATGCCGTAGCGGACCGCCTCGGGGTCACCGGGGCCGTTGGAGAGGAACACCCCGTCGGGCCTCCCCGCGAGCAGATCCGAGGGGGGCGTCGAAGCGGGGTAGACCGTGACGGCGCACCCGTGGGCGGCAAGCTGGCGCAGGATGTTGGTCTTGATGCCGAAGTCGTAGGCGGCGACGGTGAACCTCGCCTGGGGGCAGGGCCACTCGTACGGCTCGCCGGCGGTGACCTCCGCCACGTAGTCGGCCCCCACCATCGTCGGATGCTGGCCCAGGCGCTCCGCCACCGCTCGCGGATCGATCCCCGCCAGGTCCCCACTAGCGATGGCCCCCCGCATAGCCCCCGACGAGCGGAGGTGCCGGGTGAGGCGGCGGGTGTCGATCTCGGTGATGCCGGCGATCCCCCATTCCCGGAGGTAGTCGTCCAGGCCCTGCTCACCCCGCCACGACGACCAGGTCGCCGGCAGGTCCCGGATGACGAAGCCGGCGACATGGGGTTGGGCGCCTTCGGTGTCGATGCGGTTGAGCCCGTAGTTGCCGATGTGCGGGTACGTCATCGTGACGATCTGGCCGCGGTACGAAGGATCGGTGAGGACCTCCTGGTAGCCCGTCATGCCGG
>JAOPZY010000225.1 GCA_025963875.1 Actinomycetota bacterium | reverse complement strand
GTGGCGGTCCAGCCCGGATACCACTGGTCGGTCAGCACCACGAGGCCGCCACGCGAGGATGCCGGCACCGTCATGGCGACGTCCTGGGGGTCGTAACGGGTCAGCGTGGCAGCGGGCCCGGCGTCGCACGAAGCGGGCGACGGCGGCAGGCCCTGTGGGACCGATGCTGCAGTCACCAGCGCTGTCGAGCGCAGGCCGGCCGACGTCATCGTGCGCATCCGGGCGAGGGCTTCGTCGTCGGATGCGGTGGCCCAGCACGTCGCCACGAAGGCAGGAGGGAAGGCGCCGGCCTCGTCGAAGATGGTGAACCGGCCGGTGAAGGCCGGGACGCCGGGCTCGACCCCGCCGTTGGGGGCGGTGAGGCTGTGGACGCCGAGGAGGTCGAGGACCGGGGGCTGCGAGGCCAGCGAGATCATGGCCGGAAACGGGAGCAGCGAGTCGCCGCCGGCGCTTGGGGAGGCCAGGTCAAGCAACCGGTTCAGGCTGGCCGGCCGGAGCGGATCGTAGCCGTTGACGCTGTACAGGCCGAGAACCATCGAGGCGTTCAGCGGGAGCTGCTCCGACCCCGTCTGGGCGTAGCGGGGCCGGCTGTCCGGCTCCGTCGCCAGGTACTGGACCTCCGGAGTCGTGGACAGCACCGGAGTATTGGGCTGGAAGGCGTGGTAGCCGAACCCGAACAGCCAGAGGTCCACGCCCATGAGCCCGACCAGCCCGAGGCACGCAGCTCGCAGAGCCTCAGGAGAGCGCCGGGCGAGCACGAGGAGGGTCCCGGCCAGGGCGAGGAGAGCGATCCCTCGCAGACCGCGAGCCGCCACGTAGCCGGCGGAGACGTTCGTGCCCCAGCGGCTCACGGCGAGGACGGCGACGGCCACCGCAAGCAGGGCGCATCCTCGGAGGGCGACCCGAGACGACCCTGGCGTGCGGGATATGAGTGCGTCCAGGCCAAGGGCCGCAAGTCCGGCCAGCCCGGCATCCATGAGCAGCACCATGTGGTTGATCCCACCGAAGCGCGCGAGCAGCGGCACGTCCAGGAAAAGCAGATGCAGCAGGGGCGTGCCGAAGGCTGCGCCGGCCCCAGCCAGGGCGAGCAGCCCGAACGAGAGGCTGAGACGCCGGTTGCGGTGGAGGATCCCGGCTGCGGCGAGCGGGAGGGTCACCACCCCCGCATAGAGGGCGGCCTCGGTGTAGTACGTCGCCGGGAAGCTGTAGTTGCGGTTGACGGGGTTGCCGAAGAAGTCGGGGATGAGGAGGGTCTTGGCGAGTGCTGCCGGGATCCGGGAACCGAGCAGGGTCGCCACCGTCTCCTTCTGGCGGGCCAGCTGCCCGGCGTACTCGAGGGTCCCTAGGATCTGGACCGAGGCCAGGCCCAGTCCGAACACGAAGGCCCCGGCAGCCGTCCCGACCCCGCGGGCAAGCTCCTTCCCCACGGCACCGGGGTGCGAGCGGCGTGCTCGCAGCATCGCCGCCCCCGTCGACCCCAGTGCCCAGATCCCCGTCGCCACCCAAACGTAGTACGCGACCTGCGGCTGGCCGGCGAGGGCGCTGAGCGCGAGGGCGAGCCCCGAGATCGTGACGCCGCGGGCAATGGCGCCGCGGCGCGCCAGTTCAAGGCCGCCGAGGGCCATGGGCAGCCAGACGGCCGCCCCCAGGACGGCGTCGCCCGTTCCCCAGGCCGTCATGAACCCGCCGAAGGTCCAGGCGATCGCCCCCAGCGCTGCGGCGAAGGGATGAAGGCGGAGCAGCGAGAGGAACCAGAACGCGAGCAGGAGTGAGGCAAGCACCGTCGCCGCCCAGATCACGGTGGCAATCACCGGGACCGAACCCACGGCGTAGAGCCAGTTCGGAGGATAGAAGGTGCCCATCGAGGGGTCGGCGGCGTAGGGCACGCCGAGGAAGCGGGAGGAGTCCCACATCGGGATCTGGCCCGAGCGGAGCTGGTTGCCCAGGTAGGCGTGCCAGGGGTAGGCAGCGTTGAATGCCTGGGTGTCGGCGCCGTTGGAGGGGTGATGCAGGTTCCCCGGGACGTCGAAGAAGTAGGAGCCGAAGTCCGTGGGGAAGTGGACCTTGGACTGCAGGATCGGATAGGTGAAGGCCAGCCATGCGAGGCCCAGCAAGGCGAAGGAGACCCGCCGCGCCCGGCGACGCGAGGCCGGGATCCGTTGCGGGGAACGCGGTCCCGGCGGAGCGGGTACAGGGCGGAGATGTGGGCGCTGACCGGTGGAGATGACCGGACGGTAGGATGAGGACCGGCGGGCGCCGGCAACCTTTGACATGGGCGGCGATCCTATCGGGAAGTTCCCGCTTCCGAAGCTGGGGCCTGCCGCCCCAAAAAGCCGCCCCAAAACTTAGGACCGCCTGGAGGTGGGACGCTGCCAGATTTTTCGGATCTCCCGATGGCCTCCCGCGCCTGCCCGGTCTGCGGGTCTGAGGCTGCCACCGTCTTCGCCGAGCAGAAGATCGACCCCGCAGCCCTCGACGGCTTCGCCTTCGCCTCCCGCAAACAGCCGGAGTACATGCACTACCGGCTCGTGGCCTGCGGTGTCTGCGACCTGATCTACGCCAGCCCCGCCCCGGGTCCGGAGACGCTCGCGGGCGCCTACCTCACCGCCGGCTTCGACAGCTCCGAGGAGTCGAAATGGGCGGCTCGCACCTACCGCAGCCTGTTACGACCCGTCCTCGGCTCCCTGACCAGCCCTAGCGGGAACCTGGGCTCGGCCCTCGACATCGGTGCCGGCGACGGCGCCTTTCTGGAGGAGCTCCTCGCCGCTGGCTTCCGTCACGTGGAGGGCGTCGAGCCATCGGACGCACCCCGGATGTCCGCCGGCGACCACATCCGCCCGTTCATTCACGAAGGGCTCTTCTCGCCTGCGGCGTTCGAGGGCCGGCGGTTCGACCTCATCACCTGCCTCCAGACCATCGAGCACGTCCACGAGCCGCTGGGGCTCTGCCGGGACGCCTGGTCGCTGCTCACGGATGGGGGAGCTCTGTTCATCGTGTGCCACAACCGGCGTGCCGCCTCGGCAAAGCTGCTCGGCCGGCACTCGCCCATCTTCGACGTCGAGCACCTCCAGCTGTTCTCCCCCCGGAGCCTCCGCCAGCTCCTGGGGGAGGCCGGGTTCACCAACGTGTCGGTGCGGCCCGTCTTCAACAGCTATCCCGTCCGCTACTGGGCAAGGCTGGCGCCCATCCCGACCGGCCTGAAGGCCAAGACGCAGGAGGCGCTGGGCGGCCGCCTGGGCGCCCTCCGGGTCATGCTCCCCGCCGGCAACGTCGCCGCGTGGGGCCACCGCCGAGGAGGCTAAGAGCCAGACCTGTCGCTTTTCCTCACATCGTCCGCCCATTCCTGAAGATGTTCCGCTCGGCAAGAGAACCGGCGCTATCAAGGGGGCGCTGTGGGGTGACGAGCTTCTTTGTGTGAAAAACTGCCATTATGAGAGGTAATCACACAAAGAAGATTCTTAGGGCGCTTCTCCACCCTCGAGAGAGACCTGCTTCTAGTATTGGCGCCATGCCACCGGCCGATCGCCCCGTCAGGGCAAGGTTCGTCGCGCTCGGCTGCCTGTTTGTGGTCTGGGTCGCCTTCGTCTATCCGCTGTTCGCAGGCAAGGTCCATTTCCCCACGGACTTCCAGAGCCTCTTCTTCGGGGCACCGGGATCCACCCCCCGGATCACCTCCAACCAGGTCGACTCCGACGCCTACCTCGCCGAGTACCCCTGGCATGTCTACCTCGGCCGTGAGCTCGCAGCGGGGCATCTCCCGCTGTGGGACCCCAGCCGCTTCGCCGGTGTGCCGTTCGCCGCGGACATCTCCGTCGGCACGTTCTATCCGCCGAACTGGCTCTACGCCCTCGGGGCGCCGACCGTCGTCGCCAGCCTGGTCTGGGCCGGGACGATCCTGGCCTCGCTGCTGCTCGCCTACTGGTTCCTCACGCTCCTCCGGCTCCATCCCTTCGCCGCCGCGCTGGGGGCCGTCGTGTGGACCTTCAGCGGCTTCATGGTCTCGGAAGGCATGTTCGGCGCCCTCCTCGGGTCGGCGGTGTGGCTCCCGATGGCCCTCGCCGGTCTCGAGCTTGCACGGCGGGGTCGCTGGCGACTGGGGGTGCCGGTCGCAGGGCTGGCGCTGGCGCTTGCCATCGTTGCCGGGCATACGCAGATCGGCCTCTACGTGTGGATCGCAGCCGCGATCTGGGCAGTGGGGTCGACGGCGGTCGACGCCCTTGGGGCACGGCGGTGCAGCGGCAGGGCCGTGGTGCGGGAGCTCGCGCGGAGTGCCGGTGTGGCCGCTGGCGTGTTCGCGATCGCCGGGGGCCTCGCATCGATCCAGCTCGTCGGGACCCTCGAGTACGCGGGCCAGATCATCCGCCAGCGGGAGACCGTAGCGTCGGCCTCGTACCTGCACGTGGCGCCCCGGGACCTCGTCACCCTGCTCATCCCCGACTACCACGGCAGCTCCCTCTCGGGGAACTACCGGGGTCTGCTCGCGCTCTCCATCGAAACCACGATCTATGCCGGTGTGCTCACCTTGCCCCTCGCGCTGGCCGGGGCGCTCCACCGCAACCGCCGCCTCGCCGTGTGCTTTGGGCTGCTGACCCTGGTCGGGCTCACCGCCGCCATGGGGACCCCCGTGTTCCACGCGCTGTTCGCCCTGGTGCCGGGCGTTGCCCGCACCCGGGATGTCACCCGCTTCAAGCTGCTCCTCGACGCGGGCCTTGCGGGCATGGCGGCCCTGGGAGTCGACGCCGTGCTGGGCCGCGGGAACCGGGCGGCTCGGTGGACCGCCATCGCAGCGTCGGCTGCCCTCGTCGCTGCGCTCGTGGTCCTCACGCTCACCCGGGTGGGCACGAGGCTGCCGGCGTCGTACCTCACCTCCCGGGGCGTGCGGGCGATCGTCCTGACGGCAGCCGGCCTGCTCCTCCTCGTCGCGATCACCCGGCTCCGCGCGGCGCCCTGGGTCGGTGGCTTCGCTCTGCTCGCCGTCGTCTCGGTCGACCTCTGGATGTTCGGGTTCGGCTACCACCCGTTCCAACCGAACGGGACCATGTACCCGGCCAGCAGCGACGTCCAGCGCCTGGCCTCGATGCCGGGGGACCGGCCACGCTTCGCCATGGCGGGCGACTACGCCCTGCCGCCGAACGCGGCGATTGTCTTCGGGCTGCACAGCGTGAACGGCTACGACCCCTTCATCCCGGCCACCCTGGCCGGCCTCCTCACTGCCGTCCAGCCGGACGTCCTTGCCTGGGCGGCGTACGGGAACAAGGTGCCGCCGCTGCAGCTCGGCCGGACCGAGCCACCGATCCTCGACCTCCTCGGCGTCCGCCGCGTCGTCACGCCGCCGGGCGTCACCAGCCCGGGCACCCAGGACGTCACCTCGGCGGGCAGGGTGTCGATCTTCGACCAGCCGGGCGCCTTCCCGGCGGCCTTCGTGGCCACCTGCTGGGACATCACATCGGACGCCGTCGTGCTCCCGCGGCTCGCCGCCATGACCGCCGCCGACCTCCGCTCCACGGTGACGGTCGTGCCCGGTGCCGGCGTGCCGGGAGCCTCCCCGGCCACCTGTCCTGCAGGTCCGGCCGCGACGCTCCGGGCGGACGCGCCCGAGCACGTCGTGGTATCGGTCCCCCCCTCGGGGGGCGGCGTCGCCGTGCTGGCGGACCAGTGGTATCCGGGGTGGACGGCGACGCTCGACGGCCGCGACGTCCCCATCCTCCGGGTCGACGCCGCCCTCCGCGGCGTGGTGATCGGGCCGGGCCCGCACCGGATCGATTTCCGGTACCGGCCCCGATGGCCGCTGCAGGGCCTGGCGGCGGTCGCCCTCACCCTCGCCGCGATCATGCTGGTCGCAACGGCGCCGCCTGGGCGCTGGGCCGGTGTCAGTCCTCCGCGGGCGGAGGCGGGTCGTTGAGGGTGCTCTCCACCACGTAGGCGGGGCGGCGTTTCACTTCCTCGTAGATGTGGGCCAGGTACGACCCGATGATGCTGAGGCACAGCAGTTGGACGCCGCCCATGAACAGGATCAGGACGATGACGGTCGTGAGGCCGCTCGGCACGATCTTCGGGTCGAGGATCCGCAGGGCCACCTGGACGACGATGAGCAGCAGCGAGAGGGCGCAGGTGGTGATCGCCAGCAGCATGATGAAGTCCAGCGGCTTGTAGGAGAACGAGATGATCGCCTTGCGCGCCCACCCGAAGTTGCGGAGGAGGCTGTTCGTCGTCTCCCCGTAGGCCCGCTCCGCCCGGACGTAGGGGACGCCGGTCTGGCGGAAGCCCACCCAGGCCCGCATGCCGCGAAGGAAGCGGTTGGTCTCGGGCAGCTTGTTGAGCACGTCCACCACCCGGCGGTCGAGGAGCGAGAAGTCGCCGGCGTCCAGCGGGATCTTCACGTAGGAGGTCGCCCGGAAGGTGCGGTAGAAGGCCTTGTAGGCAACCTGCAGGAACCGGCTCGCCTGACGCTTCACCCGTACCCCGTAGACGACGTCGTTGCCCTCCTTCCACTTCTCGTAGAAGGCCTCGATGATCTCCGGTGGGTCCTGCAGGTCGCCGTCGAGGAGGATGACCGCGTCGCCGGTGGCCGCCTGCATCCCGCTCGTGAACGCGCCCTGGGAGCCGAAGTTGCGGCTGTGGTTGATCACCCGTACCCGGGGATCGATCTCGGCGAGCTTTTCCAGGACGTCCCGGGCGTTGTCGGGGCTGGCGTCGTTGACGAAGATGATCTCGTAGTCGACGCCGAGCTTCTGGAAGGTCGTAGAGAGACGTTCGTGCATCTCGGGGACCGCCGGGGCGTCCCGGTAGCAGGCAACGACAGCGGTCAGGCGGTCCGTCTTGTCGTCGGCCACGGTCAGCTCGTCAAGCAGCCCTGAGCCAGGGCCTCGCGCGCGGAGCTCATCAGGCCCTCGACCGACAGGCCGTGCTGGGCCGCCAGCCACCCCTCACTCCCAGAGATCCCCTCGGATCCACGGCGGACACCGCAGCGGCTCAGGCGGCAGCGCAGCCCCGCCTCGGCGATGACCTCGGCGGCGAGGGATCCCAGGCCCCCGGTCACATAGTGGCTCTCCACCGAGACGGCCACGGGGAAGCGGGCGAGGGCCCCCTCGAGCTCCTCGACCGGCGGTGGGTTCAGCGTGGCGACCACCAGGACGGCGCACGACACGCCTTCGCCCGCGAGCGCCTCCGCTGCCGCGACGGTGTCGGCGGCGATCGATCCCGTGGTGAGCAGCAGGAGGTCGGTCCCGTCGCGGACCAACTCGGCGCCGCCGAGCCGGAAGCGGCCGTCGAGGCCGGCCACGCAGGTCGTCTCGTCCTTGCCCACCCGGAAGTAGATGGGGCCCGGGAGGTCCCAGGTGGCATGGAGCGCGGAGGTGGTCTGCTGGGCATCGGCCGGGCAGATCACCGCGAGCCCCGGCTGCATGCGCATGATGCCCACGTCCTCGAGGGCGTGGTGGGTGGGGCCCGCCGTCCCGTAGTCGAAGGCGCCGCCGGTGCCGACGATGCGGACGGGCAGCTGGTGCAGCACCGGGCCGTTGCGGACGAACTCGTAGGGCCGGAGGGCGGCGAACGTTGCGATCGAATACACGAAGGGGATGAACCCCGACTCCGCCAGACCGGTCGCGAGGCCCACCATGTTCTGCTCGGCCACGCCGGCGTTGAAGAAGCGGTCCGGGTGGCGGTCGGCGAACGGCTCGACCACCGAGAAGCCCAGGTCGCCGGTGATGAGGAGGATCCGGGCGTCACGCTCGGCGATCTCGGCGAGTTCCTGGACGAACGCCCGCCTCACTCCGCCGCCCTGACCTCATCGACGGCTCGCTCGTACTCCTGGTCGGACATGGGGAAGTAGTGCCAGCGGATCTGGTTCTCCATGAACGACACCCCCCTGCCGAAGGTGGTGCGGGCGACGAGGACGTGCGGCGGTCCGGTCACCGGGTCGAGCCGGTCGATGGCGTCCAGCATGGCCCCGACGTCGTGGCCGTCCACTACCTGGGCGTCCCATCCGAAGGCGTCCCAGCGGCGGTCCATCGGCTCGAGGTCGAGCACGTGGCGGGTGTAGCCGAGCGCCTGCTGGCCGTTCATGTCGATGAGCACGATCAGGTTGGAGAGCTCCTGGTGGGCGGCGAACATGGCGGACTCCCACACGGACCCCTCGTTGCACTCCCCGTCGGAGAGCAGGACGAAGACCCGTCGCGACGAGCCCTGCAACCGCGCCGCCAGGGCCGCCCCGGCCCCCATCGCCAGGCCGTGGCCGAGGGATCCCGTCGAGAAGTCGATGCCCCGAAGGCGATGCTCCGGATGGACGCCGAGCAGGCTCCCATCCCCGCAGTAGGTGTCGAGCTCCTCGCGCGTCAGCCATCCCCGCTGATGCAGCGCCGCGTAGAGCGCCAGGGCCGCATGCCCCTTGGAGAGGACGAGGCGGTCGCGGTTGGGGGCATCGGGATCGGCGACGTCCATGCCGCCGGCGTACAGGGCGGCGATGATGTCGGCGACGGACAGGGCCGAGCCGACGTGGCCCACCCCGGCCCGCTTGGCCTGCTCCAGGATCGTGAGGCGGATCTGCAGGGCCGCGAGGCGAGCCGGGGCGATGGATCCCCACGGACGCCTGATGGGTTGGAGGGAGATCGAGGCGGAGAGGACGTCGGAGTCGGTCACGCTGGCCTCGCCACCCGCTTTCCCGGCCGTCAGAGCCTCGCTCACGAGCCGTATCTGCTCGTTGGGGATCGCCCGGCGGCACCCCGCAGGTGAGAAAAGCGCTGAGGGTTTCGCCCGGCACGCACGCCCGTATACTACTGAATCCTCTCTAGTGCGGGCTTCATTTGCGTCCGTGCCTCCGCCCTCCCCCGTATAGGGTTCTCTGCGTGAAGAATGTGCTTCTGACCGGCGGGACCGGTTTTGTCGGCGCCAACCTCGCGCTGCGCCTCCTCCGGGAGGGCCACCGCGTGGCGCTCCTCGTGCGGCCCGGCTGCGCCACGTGGCGGCTCCAGGCCTTCGCGGACGACGTGACGCTGGTCGAGGCGGATCTCACGGAGGCCAAATCGGTGATCAAAGCAGTACATAGCGTCCATCCAGACTGGATATTTCATCTTGCCGCCTACGGCGCATATCCCCACCAGCAGGACCTGAAGGCGATGGAGCAGACCAATGTCGCCGGGCTCGTCAATCTGGCCGAGGCGGCACTCAAAGAGGGGTTCGAGTCCTTCATCAATGCCGGCTCGTCGTCCGAGTACGGCTCCAAGGACTTCCCGCCATCCGAGGACGAGTTGTTGGAACCCAACAGCGACTATGCCTGGACGAAGGCGTGCGCCACCCAGTTCTGCCGCTCCATCGCCCAGCGCCGGGACGCCTACATGCCCACGCTCCGCCTGTATTCCGTCTACGGCCCGTACGAGGAACCGAGCCGGTTCGTCCCGAGCCTCATTGCCCGTGGGCTGCGGGGCGAGCTGCCACCCCTGGCGGATGCGTCGGTGGCGAGGGACTTCATCTACGTCGACGACGTGTGCGACGCCTTCGTGCAGGTCGCCGCCAAGCGGGGCACCGACCCGGGGGCCGTGTACAACGTCGGCACCGGGATCCAGAGCACGCTCGCCGATGTCGTCGAGATCGCCCGCCGCCGGCTGCCCATCCGTGGCGAGCCCTCCTGGGGCTCGATGCCGAACCGGTCGTGGGACGTCCCCGTCTGGGTGGCCGACAATTCCAAGATCCTGAACGAACTCGACTGGTTGCCCCGCCATACCCTCGACGAGGGCTTCGGCAAGTTCCTCGACTGGTTCCTGGCCAACCCCAGCCTCGCCGCGGTCTACGACGCAGCCCGGGCGCCCCTGCGGGTCGACCTCTCCAGCAGGGCGGGCATCTGATGCCGCAGAGCTCCAAGGTCCAGCCCTTCGACCGGGACGCCGGCGAAGGCGGCGGCTACGTCTACACGACCAACGAGCGCACCAGCAGCCGGATCGCCCTGCAGCGGCATTTCGACCTCATTCGGGAGGCAGTCACCTTCGACGGGCGGAGCGTGCTCGACATCGGGTGTGGGGATGGCTTCTCCACCGAGCGCTTCTTCGACGAGGGGTCGCCCCGGCGGATGGTCGGCCTCGACCCGGCCCCCTCCGCCGTCGGCGTCGCTACCGGGCGCCGGAGCGACCCGGGGTTGCACTTCGTCGTCGGCGACGGCCACCGGCTGCCCTGGCCCGACGACTCGTTCGACCTCGTGCTCATCCAGGGCGTGCTGCACCACGACGACAAGCCCCTCGAGACCATCCGGGAGGCCTTCCGCGTCGCGCCCGAGGTGCTGATCCTCGAGCCCAACGGCAACAACCTCGGTCTCAAGGTCATCGAGAAGGCATCCCGCTACCACCGGGATCACCAGGAGCGCTCCTATCCCACCGGTCGGCTGCTGCGCTGGGTGGAGCAGTGCGGCGGGACGGTGGTGCACAAACGCTTCGGGGGTCTGGTGCCCATGTTCTGCCCGGACTGGATGGCGCATGCGGCCAAGGCGCTCGAGCCCCGCGTGGAGGCCTCCTCGCTCCTGGCCTACCTCGGCTGCGCCGTCATCGTGGTGGTGGCGAGGCGCCCCAGGGTCGGTACGGACAACGCCGACCCGCGGTGAGCTGGAGGCCCCCGGCCCCCAAACAGGAGCCTCCGGCCCGGAAGCGCCCGGCATCGAGCTTCGGGGCGCCCCCCGAGCCGCCGTCCCCGGAGCCCCAAGCTCCGGAGCGCCCAGCTTCCAGTTTCCCGCCGCCGGTTCCGCCGACGTTAGGAGCGAGTCGCGCGTCTACACGCGAAAACGTCCTGACCTCCGAACCCGACCCAGAACCCGAACCCGAGCCGGAGGCACGTCCGCCCGAGCCTTCGAGGCTCACGAGGCTCAGGGCGGCCGGGGCCGAGTTCCTCCGGCGGTTCGGCCCGGAGCTGGGGGTGCTCGCCATCTTCCTCATCGCCGCGGCCGTCGTCACCTGGCCGGTCGTGCAACATCTCGCCACGTCGGTCCCGGGCAACCTGACGGACTCCCTCGAGAACTCCTACATCTTCTCGTGGGACGCCCATGCCCTTCTCCACCAGCCCCTGCACCTGTTCGACGCCAACATCTTCTATCCCCAGCGCCTGACCCTCGCCTACTCCGAGAACGTCCTGGGGCTGGCCGTGTTCGTCGCACCGCTGTACTGGCTGACCCACAACCCGATTCTCATCGTCAATGTGGCGACCATCGCCCTCTACGCGGTCGGTGGCTACACGACCTACCTGCTCGTACGGGAGCTGGGCGCCAGCCGTGGCCCTGGGGTCGTTGCCGGGATGGCGTTCATGGCGGCGCCCTACCGCGTCCT
>JAOPZY010000222.1 GCA_025963875.1 Actinomycetota bacterium | reverse complement strand
GCGGTGGTGATCGCAGGAGGCGGCCCGACCGGGCTGATGTTGGCGGGCGAGCTGGCGGTGGCGGGGATCGACGTCGTCATCGTCGAACGACGCGCCAGTCAGGATGTCGACAGATCGCGAGCCGGGGGTCTTCACTCCCGCACCATCGAGGTGCTCGATCAGCGTGGCATCGCGGAACGATTCCTCTCGGCGGGGCAAGTCGCCCAGGTTCAGGGGTTCGCCGGGATCCCCTTGGACATCAGCGACTTCCCCACCCGCCACAACTACGGGCTTGCGCTCTGGCAGAGCCGCTTCGAGCCCATCCTGGCTGACTGGGTCGGTGAGCTCGGGGTTCCGATCCTTCGTGGCTGCGAGGTGGTGGGCTTCGCTCAGGACGACACCGGAGTCGACGTCGAGGTGTCCGGGGACACGTCGCTCCGGGCGGAGTATCTCGTCGGCTGCGACGGAGGACGCAGCCTGATCCGCAAGGCAGCCGGTATCGACTTCGCCGGGTGGGATCCCTCGACCAGCTGGTTGATCGCCGAGGTCGAGATGGACGAGGAGCCAGAGGTCGGCATGCGCCGCGAGGGCGGTGGCATCGGTCCCGTCAACCGGCTGGAGGGCGGAGGGCCGTTCGGGGTCGTGCTCAGGGAACGACACGTCGAACACACCGGCGACCCCAGCATGGACGAGCTTCGCGAGGCACTTGTCGCCGTGTACGGGACGGACTACGGGCTTCGCAGCGCCAACTGGATCTCCAGGTTCACCGACATGGCGCGGCAGGCGGTTTCCTACCGCCGCGGCCGTGTCCTGCTGGCCGGGGACGCCGCACACGTGCATCCCCCGCAGGGCGGCCAGGGCCTCAACACCGGCGTGCAGGATGCCGTGAACCTGGGATGGAAGCTGGCCCAGGTGGTCAACAAGACGTCACCCGAGAGCCTGCTGGACACCTACCACGCCGAACGGCATCCTGTCGGTGCCCGGGTGCTGCACAACACCATGGCGGCAGTCGCGCTCAGCAG
This sequence comes from Actinomycetota bacterium, assembly GCA_025963875.1. Taxonomy (GTDB): domain Bacteria; phylum Actinomycetota; class CADDZG01; order JAHWKV01; family JAOPZY01; genus JAOPZY01. The sequence goes on along the minus strand of JAOPZY010000222.1, from coordinate 5,739 downwards.
CCCCGACGACCGTCACCAGGCCCTCCGCGACATCATGACCGAACTGCTGAGCATGGACGAGCCGCGCAGGCGCATCGCCGCGATGCTCTCCGGTCTCGACATCCACTACGACCTCGGAGACGGACACCCGCTGCTCGGGCGGCGCATGCCCGACCTCGACTTGCATACCGCGGACGGTCCCACGCGCGTATTCACTCTGCTGCACGACGCCCGGCCCGTGCTCCTCAACCTCGGTGAACCCGGCGGTTTCGACATTTCTCCTTGGGCGAATCGAGTCCGGTTCGTCGACGCCAGGCACGATGGCGTGTGGGAGCTCCCGGTCCTTGGCGAGATCGTTGCTCCCCCGGCCGTGGTGATCCGACCCGACGGACATGTCGTCTGGGCGGGAGACCTCACGGACCCAGAGCTGCCTCAAGCACTTGCGACCTGGTTCGGAGCGGCCAATCCGGCTCGTTAGAACCCAACATCCGAGCGCCACTGCGCGGGTTCGGCTTCGGCGCTCTTCCTGGCCGCCGACGCTCCACGACTTCATCCGGCCGAGCAAGTCTTCGAGGCGATGCTGTCCAGCTGCCGGCCCGGCAGCTCGCCCGCAACCTCAACGGGAGCACGATCAAGGATCGGGAGTCTCACGTCCGCCGCTTCCAGTGCTACACCAACGGCTACCCCGTGGACGTGGCTCCCCGGGCGACATCGAGGAGTTCACCACAGAACTGCAGGGGGTGCTCGAGGCCGAGCACTCTCCCGGTGCGCACCTATCAGGGCGCCATTCGCCAGTTCCTGGAGTACGCGAGCGATCTAGGGTGGGCCCAGGTCTGCCAGCAGCTCTTCGGCAACCACCCGTCCCAGATCTGCTTCGAGGGAACACAGCGGCCCCCACGCAGGAATTCGAGGGCCGGCCGGCGAAGCGAGCCCTCACAAAAGCCGAACAGTCGCCAGGCTCGAAGATCGAGTTTGACTTTGCAGTGACGATGGTCACCGGCCACGCCGAGTTTGATCACCTCGGATTCGCCGTCCCGGTCGTGAAAGCCCGCCAGAACCGCACCCTTCCTAGTCGCTGCCGTAGCGTTCCGCCAGGCCCGAGGGACGGCCTCGGGTGTTTGTTTGTGCGTTGTACCGGGTTGACTCGCCTACGGCGACACAGGTTCGCGGGGTTGGGCACGCCACGCCGTGCAGCGCGCTAACGAACGACCCAGCGGGGCTCGTCGCCTTTTGGACCGACCAGCTTGCACCGTTCCAGTGTTCGGCCAGGGCTAGGAAGTCGCCGTTGGCATTGCCGCTGTCATAATTGCCGACCGCCGTGCAGTTGTTGGTAGTCGGGCATGCCACGCCGGCGAATGGGGCGTTGTGGGTGCCATTCACGGCGTCTACGGCCGGCGGGTTGGGTGTCGCTTGGACTTGCCAGCTCAGGCCGTTCCAGCGCTCGGCCAGACTCACTCCCGGGTGCGGCGCCGGCGCCGGCGACCACTGCCCGACCGCGGTGCACGCGTCTGGCGCCGGACAGGAGACGCCGCCTTCCAGGGTTCCGTTCGGGCCGCTGGTGCCGTTCGGGTTCGGAGTCGACTGCGTCTCCCAGGTCGTGCCGTTCCAGTGCTCGGCGAACGTCAGGAAGTTGAACTGGCTGTCAACGAGCAAGCCGACCGCAGTGCAGGAGCGCACGGCAGGGCACGCGACCCCGTTGAAGGCCACATACAGGGCGCCGCTCGGGTTGGGCGTGGGCTGAATCTCCCAGGTCGTGCCGTTCCATCGTTCGACCAGCGTGATGAGGGTGCCCGTGCTGTCCACGTAGCCGCCCGCAGCGGTGCACGCATTTCTGGTCGTGCACGACACGCTATTGAGGACGCTGCCGGCGGGGCTGGTTGGGCCGGCGGACGGTTGGACGCTCCACTTGCTCCCGTTCCAGTGCTCGGCCAGCGGGAAAGAAAACCCGGTGGTGTCGTTGTACGAGCCGACCGCTGTGCAGTCCTGCGCCGACAAACATGAGACCGACGCAAGAACTGCGTCCGCAAGGTTGGGCGTCGACTGTACTGTCCAGCCGGAGTCGTTCCACTCTTCGGCCAGGGTCCGTCTCGTCGCGGCGGCATCGAAGTAGTAGCCGACCGCCATACACGCGTGGGCAGACGCGCACGACACGCCGGCCAGGCCGAAGGCGGTGGCACCCGTTGGATTGAAGCTCGTCTGAATGGCCCACTGGCCGCCGTTCCATTGCTCGACGAACGTCAGGTTCGTGCCGTCCCCGCGGGCATACAGGGCGGAGCCGGTCGCGAAGCACGAGTTCTGGGTGGGGCAAGCGATGCCCACGAGGTTGGTCTGGCTTGCGCTGGCGGAGCTCGGCACCGTCTGTGCTGCCCAGCTGGTGCCGTCCCAACGGTCCGCGATCGGTTGACTGAAACCGGTCTGTCCGACCGCTGTACAACTCGTCGGCGTTGAACACGCGACGGCGTTGAGGAAGTCTAGCGTCGTGCCCGGCGTTGGTTCGACGATCCAGGTCGTGCCGTCCCACTGCTCGGCTAAGGCCCCGCCTGCTTTGGTTGATTTCGCAAAGAAGTTGCCCACAGCAGTGCAGCTGGTACCCTCGGTGCACGACACCGCGGCGAGGGTGCTGCCTGAGGCGCCAACCGGCATCGCGGCGATCTGAATCTGCCAGGTCGTTCCGTTCCACCGCTCGATGAGGCCCTCCGGCACGAAGTTGGTCGTCGACTTGCCGACCGTCGTGCATGCGGTGGCGGCGATGCAGGACACACCGCTCAGCACGCTGTCTGTGGCGCCGCCGGCGTTTGGTGTGGCTTGGATCTTCCAGGTCTGGCCGTTCCATCGCGCGGCGAGTGTCGACTTCCGGTTGGCCGTGTCCTGGGAGTAGCCGACGGCGGTGCAGTCCGACGGTGAGGAGCACGATACCCCGCTCAGGAAGCTCTCCGCAGCGCCGGGCGGATTGGGTGTCGACTGGATCTCCCAGGTGCCGCCGTTCCAGCGCTCGGCCAATGTCACGTGCAACCCTGAGCCGGTTTGGAGATTGCCCACGGCAGTGCAGGCATCGAATGAAGTGCAGGACACGCCCGCCAGAAACGTGCCAACCGCGCCCATGGTCGGGGCGAGGGGCTGGCCCTGCCAGCTGGTGCCGTTCCAACTCTCCGCCAGGGCGGTGTCGCGGCCGGATCCATCCTGCGCCACACCCACCGAGATGCAAAGCGTCGCGGACGTGCAGGAAGTCGCAGTAAGTTGTCCATTGGGCGCTACCGCCGGTGTAGCCACCGCCTGAATCGCCCAGGTCGAATCGGAAGGTGTCGCCGCCGACGTGCCAGCCGCCACAATGGAGCCCGCAAGCAGCGCGACCGCCCCACAACACAACCGTAGTCTCATCTACGTCTCCCCCCCAGAATGGTCACAAACCGTGAACCCACAGGGCGCGGGTGGGGTGGGTCTTTCCACGCGGCGGACGCAGTGAGCGAGCGGCAAATTGGCGACGTCCAAGCCTCGCGGCATCGGCGTCACGTTCACTCTAACCGGTTCGTTCGGCATCCGTTTGCTGACCGGGCATTTTAGAACGAATTGTTAGGAGCCCATGCTGGCAGGTTGAGACGCTTCGACGGAAAGGGGGTGCAATCGAGGTCGGGAATGGAGCTGCAAAAGAGAAAAGCCTTGCTGACTCTTTGCGGAGGCGATGAACCACGAGGCAATGGTCAAGGTCGATGGGTTCGCTGGGGGACTGCATTGGAACGGATGAAGCCACAACCGCCGTTCCTCATGATCTCCTGGGAGGGCAACGGGACCAGAAGGCATCGGATAGAAGACTGCTTCGCGGTAATCCGACCGACGCATTCCAAGAGTCTGCCACCGAAAAGTGTCGTCACTCCCAGCTCACCAAGCAACGCGGGCCCGTGCGGCCAGCGGCTTGAGGCAGGCAATGGCGGCGGGAATGCCCGCCACGCTCACCAACGGCGCCACCGTATCGGGGACCCCGGCGTATTCGCCGGTCAGGACGCGGATGCAGGCCATACCGGCCGCAGCGGCGCCGGCCACGTCCTTGTCCGGGCGGTCGCCGACGAACAGCGCCTCCCGAGGGTCCACGGCGAGCGCGGCCAGCGCGGCCTGGAAGGGGGCCGGGTGGGGCTTGCGGTACTGCCGGCCGATCTCGTCCGAGAGGACCACGACGTCGAAGGCGTCGCAGAGCCCCAGGGCACGGAGCTTGGCCCGCTGGATGCCGGGGTCGCCGTCGGTGACGAGGCCAATCGGGCAGCGGACGCGGAGCCGGGCCAACGCCGCCGGCACGCCCGGATAGGGCGGCAGGCGTTGAGGGGCGTGCGAGCGGAACGCCTGGACCAGGGGTTCGACGGGGACGCCGGCCCACCCCACCCGCTCCAGGGCCCGGTCGATGATGCGGCCACGGTCGGAGCCCTCCGCGGCGATCTCGGCGAGGGCCGCCGCCAGCTCCGCAGGGGCCACGCCGAAGGCGGTGGCGGCCGCGGCGACCGCCTGCCATGCACCGGCGAGCCAGGCCCGCTGGTCGTACAGGGTGTCGTCGAGGTCGAACAGGACGGCGCGGATCACAGGAGAGCGGCGACCGGGGGGGACGCGGGCTCGCGCAGCCGGAGCAGCTCCACGACGCCGGGGTCGGCGAGGAGCTCCGACACGCGCTCCGCCGTGTGGCCGTCCCCGTAGGGACAGGGCTCGGCGGCCACGCGGCGCTGCTCGTCGGGGGTCCTGAAGAGGCTCGCGGCGGCCACGGCCCGGTCGGGATCGAGGCCGGTCAACACGGAGGTCCCCGCCTCGACGCCCTCCCATCTTGGCGTGGAGTTGCGAAGGACCACCACCGGCACGCCGAACCACGACGCCTCCTCCTGCAGGCCGCCGGAGTCGGTCACGACGACCCGGGCTCCGGCGACGGCGGCGAGCATGTCGGGGTAGGGCAGCGGCGGGAGCAACCGGACGCCGCCCGCCTGCAGGCGTCGAAGGCCCCCCGCGTCCTCGAGCCGGCTGCGGGTCCGCGGATGCAGCGGGAAGGTCACCGGCCCCACCTCCGCACCGAGGCGGACAGCGAGGTCGATCAGGCGCTCGAGGCGCTCCGGGTCGTCGACGTTGGTGGGGCGGTGGGCGGTCAGGACGACGCCGGTGCGCTCGGCGGGCGGGCGCCGGGGTGGACCGAATGTGCGGAGCACATCGATCACCGGGTTGCCGACGACCCGGATGCGCTCCTCGGCCACCGCCTCGGACCGGAGGTTGCGTGCGGCCAGCGCGGTGGGGGCCAGGTGCAGCGATGCAGCCGCGGCGGCGAGCCTGCGGTGCGTCTCCTCCACGGACATTTCGTTGTGCGACCGCAGTCCCGCCTCGAGGTGGACGACCGGTACCCCGTGGCGGCGGGCGGCGAGGCAGAACAGGGGGACGGTGTACGTGTCGCCCAGCACGAGGACCGCGTCGGGCCGCTGGCCGGCGATCTCCCGGAAGGCCAGGGTGAGGATCTCGCCCACCCGCTGGGCCTCGTCGCCGCCGATGTTCCAGCGGACGTCGGGGACCACGGTGAGGTCCTGAAAGAAGCTGTCCGTCAGCGCGGGGTCGTAATGCTGGCCGGTCGCCACCGTGCGGAGCTCGAAGCCGCCCGCGGCCAGGGCGTGGACGACGGGGGCGAGCTTGATGATCTCGGGCCTCGTCCCGAGCGGGATGAGCAGCCTCACGATTCGAAGACCTCCTCGAAGTGTCGGATCATCGTCACGCCGCTCCGGTAGGTGAGCCGTTCGGGGCGGATCG
>JAOPZY010000210.1 GCA_025963875.1 Actinomycetota bacterium | reverse complement strand
TCATCGTCGCCCTCAACGAAGCCGGCAAGACCATTGTGCTGGCGACCCACGACCTCGAGCGGCTCGACATGGTGGCGGACCGCTGCGTCGTGTTCTCGGAGGGGCACCGCATCGTCGCCGAGGGCAGTCCCGGCGAGATCCTCGGTGACCGGGACCTGCTCCTTGGCGTGAACCTGATCTACGGAGAAGTCCGCAACGTTAGCCGGACTGAGTACGGTGAACATTGCGGACTTCTCGGCGGCTCAGCACTTTCGCGATGAGATCCACCAGACGGTCGGGCTCGTTCCTCACATGCAGGTCCGTAATGGGAATCAAGAACCACTCCTCCTCCAGGAACTCCAGGTTGCGGTCCAGGTCGTGGGCAAAGGCTGGGAGCGAGGCGTGATGCTCGTAGCTCAGCAGCTCGACCCCGGTGAGGTGGTCGGGGTATCCAGCGTCCGGATACCGCCACTCGCCGTTCGAAAGCTGAACGGGGTACTCGAAGTACGGGGTGGGGAGCCGTCCCTGCTTCGCCGCTTCAAGGAGCAGCCTCTCCAAACGGCGCTGGGCACCACTGTCGACGTGGCGTTTCCGGCCCTTGAGCTCAACAAGAAGCTCTGCGAGGTCCCCCGCTCCTCGCCGGCCCTGGGTGCCAAGATCCTCCATGCGGGAGCTGAGGAGCTGTAGGGAGAGCCGTCGTCTTGCCAGAAGGTGCGTGACGATCGCCCTCGTTCGTTCGCGTGTCAGCACCCCCGCGAGGTCGATAACCGTGCGAGGCAGCGATGTCACGGGGATCCCGCTCCGCCAAACCCGGTCCCGCCGATCCATCCGCTCCGCCGGTGCACCTCCACATCCTCCAGGCGGACCCTGTAGAACTTGAGGACCGTGATCTCGGACCTGCCGAGGACGTCGGGAATTTCCCACAGAGCCGCGGCCGCCCGGTACGAGGCTGTTGAGCCGGGAATGGCCAGACAGGGCGCCAGGATCTTCTGGTGCAGGGTCACGGGGGCGCCCGGAAGGCGCACGACGCCGCGCTGAGCCGGCTGCCAGAGGCCGCTTCTCATTCGCCAGTCGACGGCGTCGTTCGAGAAGCCGCACTCTCGAGCTTGGGCCCGCGTGACGAGGCCGTGCTGCCGTTGGGCGAGCGCACCTACCGCCTTGTCCCGGTCTATCTATACATTAGAGCGATGGGGTACGACAATTTATAGGCTGTTTTGGAAGTCCGCAATGAAAACCGGGCTGAGTACGGCTAAGGCTACGGACTTCTCTGGAAGCTAAGCCGGCTTGTAAGCCGCCACCCAGTCGATCTGCATGTTGACGTGGGCGGCGGTCGTGGCGTCGGGGCAGGGAACCCAGGTGTCGCCGCAGGTGCCTCCCTGCGCCTGGAGGTCGAGCTCCATGGGGATCGATGGCACGTGGGCGGAGTTCATCGTGCCCCACACCGCCCCGTCGAGCGTGAACTTCAGCTGGCCCGCCGTCCACTCGACGCCCATCGTGTGCCACTGACTGAAGTCGGCGGTCACGGACTGCGCCGTCTGCGAGTCGTTCGAGCCGTAATGGAGCGTGGCGGTGCTCTGGCTGCGGTCCCCGCCGCCGTCCTCCCCGAAGTCGATCTCGGGTGGCCAGCTGCCGTTGGAGGGCCAGAGCAGGAGGACGCCGGCAACCCCTACGCCCTTGTCGATCCGGAAGCGCACCAGGTACTTGCCGTAGAGCTGGGTCAGCGCGGGGGCGCTGGACACGCCGCCGGAGACCCACCGGTTGCCGAAGGCCGGGTCCCGGTAGGTCTGGAGGTCCAGCATCCCGTTGTGGACGACGACGTGGGACGGATCCCACCAGCCGCCGGGATCGCCGCCGGGCTGTCCGCTGTAGGCACCCCAGGCCGATGCCCTGAGCGCGGTCCCGGTGAAGTCGTCCGAGAACACCATGTTCCAGCCCGGGATGTTGCCGGTTGGCATGGCGGCGCCCGAAGGCGTGCCTCCCCCGGTGATCGGGCTGGGAGTGGGCGTCGGGGAAGGGCTGGCCGTCGGGGAAGGGCTGGGGCTCGGGGACGGCGTGGGCGTGGGGCTGCCCAGGGCGGAGGCCGTGAAATGGTCCATGCTCCAGCCGAGCCCGCTGTCCCACGACTCGACGCCGGCCTTTCCGGCGGGCAGGGGAGCCGTGTCGCTGTAGGTGACGCCCCATCCGCTGGGCTCTGGCGTGCCGTCCTGCCAGGCCCGCACGGAGATGACGGCCGCCCCTCCTGAGGTCTCGATCCTGGTCCGCTCCCAGTAGGCAGTCCCGGTGACGGCACCGAACGCGGCGCTGGCGACCCGGGTCTGGGAACCCCCCTTGACCCTCATGATGTTGAGCTCCGGGGTGCCGTTCGGCGAGTCCAGCCCGGCCGCGTAGTAGGTGCCGAACCCTGAGTACCGGAACACAAGGTGCCCGGCATCGTTGGCGTAGTCGCCCGAGGTGTAACGGGCGACCACGTCGGTGTCGCCGGCGGTCGTGGTTCCCAGCGTCGCACGCAACAGCGCCATCGAGCCGTTGCCCTTCACCAGTCCCTCGTTGCCCGAAACCGACAGGAGGCCGGTGCTGCCCGCCTGGACGCGCCAGACGTTGCCGTCGGAGGCGGTCCCCCAGCCCCTGGAGGCGCTGCGCCCGGCAAAGCTGTCGACGGCGAAGGCCGTGGCGCCTGCCGTGCGTGCAACGGCCGCCGAGGTGGCGCTGGGCGCGAGGCCCGCCGCCAGGAGAAGGAGGGAGGCGCCAAGGGCGCGCCCGCGCCGAAGTAGGTTCATGGGATCTCGATTCGCTAGGAGGCTCGCGGAGGCGTCTACTGAAGTGATCGGAGATTCGCCGAAATCTCCCAATCGACCAATGGCGGGATGACTGCCTGTCCGGATTGACTAACGAGCAGTCGTTTCGGACCGGCTCCCGGTGCCCAGCCTCGAGTCTGGTGGAACTACCACGAACTCTGGCCCTCGGATGTGACGGCCATCGGTCCCGCCCTTTAACCCTGGTTGAATTTCTCGCGAAATCTGACGATGCGTCCGACAGATCGGCCAACCCCACCCCAGGTGGGGTAGGATAGGCCCCATGAAAGAGCAACATCAGCGCTCGGTGGTCAACCGGTTGCGCACCGCGAGGGGCCATCTCGACGCCGTGCTCCGCATGGTCGAGGAGGACGCCTACTGCCCAGACGTCATGAAGCAGCTCTCGGCCGTCCAGGGCCAGCTCGAGCGGGCGAGCCGGATCGTGCTGCGCAACCATCTGGAGACCTGTGTCGCCGCCGCGATGGTGGCCGGGCGCACCGGCGAGATCGTCGACGAGCTCATGGAGGCCATGCGCTTCGACCGCGTGACCACCGGGCCCACCGACCCCTCGGACGCCCCGAACGAAGGAGCCGCGCCGGTCACGGCGTGAGCGAAGTGGCCGCACCCGAGCGTCAAGCGGCAGACCCGGGACGGGTCCTGGTCTTCGACGTCGGGGGGATGACCTGCGCCTCGTGCGCGGCAAGGGTGGAGCGGACGCTCCAGCGCCAGCCGGGGGTCGCGGGCGCCGGGGTCAACTTCGCGACCGGACGGGCCACGGTCGAGCTTGACGCGAGCGCACCGGCCCCCGAGCGGGACCTGATCGGAGCGGTCGGCAGGGTGGGGTACCGCCTCGACCCCCTGCCGGGCGGCCCCCGCAGTGGGGGAGCCGAGCAGGCCGCGGAGCAGGCGGCGTGGCTGCGGCGCCTCCTCGTTGCGTGGCCGCTGGCGGCCGCGGCCCTCATCCTTTCCATGGGATGGCCCCACGCCACCTGGGCCCGCTACGCCACGGCGGTCCTGACGACCCCCGTCGTGTTCTGGGCCGGGTGGCCGTTCATCCGCTCGGCCGTGGTCCGTGCCCGGGCGCGGACCGCCAACATGGACACCCTCATCGCCCTCGGCACGGTGTCCGCCTTCGCCTTCTCCACGTTCGAGTTGCTGGGCAGCGGGGCCGGCCACGACCAAGGGGCCGGAGCCTTCGGGGGCCACCTCCACTACGACACGGCGGCGCTGATCGTCGCCTTCCTGTTGCTGGGCCGCTTCATCGAGGCCCGGGTGAAGGGGTCGGCGTCCGGGGCGCTCCGGGCCCTGCTGGAGCTGGGGGCCAAGGAGGCATGCCTCGTGGAACTCAGAGGGGAACGGATGGTGCCCGTCGAGTCCGTCCGGGTCGGCGACGTCCTCCGGGTCCGGCCCGGCGAGAAGGTCCCCGTCGACGGCGTCGTGGTGGGCGGTGTCTCGGCGGTGGACGAGTCGATGCTGACCGGGGAGTCCGTGCCCGTCGACAAGGCGCCCGGCGACCACGTCGTGGGGGCGACCGTCAACCAGCAGGGAGTTCTCACGGTCGAGGCCGGGGCGGTCGGGGTGGACACGGCCCTGGCGGGGATCGTCCGCCTCGTGGAGCAGGCCCAGGCCTCCAAGGCCCCCATCCAGCGTCTCGCCGACCGGATCGCGGCGGTCTTCGTCCCCATCGTTCTGGCGCTTGCCGGGCTCACGTTCCTGGGCTGGTGGGCCTTCGGCGCCGATGCCGGGAAAGGCATCCTCGCCGCCGTGGCCGTCCTCATCGTCGCCTGCCCGTGCGCCCTCGGGCTGGCAACCCCGATGGCGATCATGGTCGGCACGGGGCGGGGGGCCAATCTCGGGGTGCTCATCAAAGGCGGGGAGGTGCTGGAGCGCTCGCGGGTGGTCGACACCATGGTGATGGACAAGACCGGGACGCTCACGACCGGTCGCCTCGTGCTCACCGACGTCGTTCCCGCCCCCGGCGTGACCGGGGCGGATCTGCTGGCCCTGGTCGCCGCGGCGGAGGTGGGCTCCGAGCACCCGGTGGGCCAGGCGCTCGCCGCTGCGGGCACCTGGGATGTCATGAGCGGGGCAACGGTCGAGCACTTCGAGGCGGTCGCCGGGCTCGGCGTCGTGGCCGAGGTCGGCGGGGTTCGGGTGGCCGTCGGCCGCCCTGTTCTGCTCGGGCGGGAAGGCTTCGACGTGCCGGTCGACATCGCCGCCGAGGCGGCCCGCCTGGAGGCCGGGGGCCGCACGGTCGTCTTCGCCGGATGGGACGGTGCCGCCCGCGGCCTCCTGGCGGTCGCCGACACGCTGAAGCCGGCGGCGCCGGGCGCGGTCGCTTCCCTCAGGGCCATGGGCGTCGAGGTCCTGATGGTGACGGGCGACAACGAGGCGACGGCACGGGCGATCGCCGGACAGGTGGGCATCGACCGGGTCCTCGCCGGCGTGCTGCCGTCGGGCAAGGCTGCCGAGATCGCCCGGCTCCAGGGTGAGGGCCGGGTTGTGGCGATGGTCGGCGACGGGGTGAACGACGCCCCTGCCCTCGTGCAGGCCGACCTGGGGATCGCCATCGGGACCGGCACCGACGTCGCCATCGAGGCCTCCGACATCACGCTGCTGTCGCCCGACCTCAACGGCGTGGCGACCGCACTCCAGCTCTCGCGCCGGACCTACGCCACCATCCTGCAGAACCTCGGCTGGGCCTTCGGCTACAACCTGGCCGCTATCCCCCTGGCGGCCTTCGGCCTCCTGAACCCGGTCGTCGCCGGCGCGGCGATGGGATTCTCGAGCGTGTCGGTCGTCGCCAACAGCCTCCGGCTGTCCCGCTTCCTGAAGGCCCACGCCGGCCCGGGGCGGCGTCCCCAGATGCGGTCACCGGCCCGGGCGAGGGCAAAGCTTCGCCGGGGCGTCGCGGTGGCATGGGTGACCCCCATGGTGCTGCTCGGCGGGACCGTGCTCGCCACCGCCGCCCTCCACCGGCCGCCGGCGGTGAGCAGGACGATCGACGTGGCGATGACCGACGACGCCTACGGGCCGAGCGCCATGGCGGTCGCCACTGGCCAGACCGTGCGATTCGTCTTCCGCAACGACGGAGCGGTCGTCCACGAGGCCCTGATCGGCGACGCCACGGTGCAGGCCCAGCACGACGCCATGGCGACCATGGGCCATCACGATGGCCTGCCCGTCATCGATGTCGCCCCGGGGGCGACCGGGGAACTGGTCTACACCTTCACCCGCCCCGGGACCGTCCTGATCGGCTGCCACCAGCCGGGGCACTACGCGCTCGGCATGCGCGCGGTCATCACCGTCTCCTAGAAGGCATGGGCCCTTGCCCGAAGTTGGGAGCGAATCGCGCGCATACGCGCTCTAGGCTCCCAACCTCCTACCCTGCCCCTGGGGGGCGGGGGTCCAGACTGAGGCGAAGGTCTTTTAACGGTCCCGGCAGGCCGCGCAGATCCCCACGAGAGCGAAGTGGCGGCGGTCCACGTCGAAGTCGAACTCCGCCCTCAGCGCCTCCAGGAAGGGCTCGAGCTTCTCGGGGGCGACCTCCTCGACGCGCCCGCAACGCTCGCAGACGAGGTGCTGGTGGTCGTCGTCGGCGAGGTGGAAGATCGCCGGCCCGTGGGCGAGGTGGGTGTGGTCGATGATCCCGAGCTGCTCGAGCGTGTCCAGGGTCCGGTAGACGGTCGAGACATCGACGGAGGGGAAGCGGCGGTGGACCTCCACCGCGATGTCCTCGGCCGTGACATGCGACTCGGCGGCGAAGAGGGCCTCGAGGATCGCCTGCCGGGCCGAGGTCCGGCGCATGCCCCTGGCGGCGAGCTGGTCGAGGATTGCGGCCACACGGGCGTCCGGTGACTTGGTCGTGGTCAAGACAGCCGCCCGCAGGTTGCCATGGGGAACCACTCTACTTGGCCCACATGACATCCTTTGGTCGTGCTGCCGTCACCTGAGATCCAGGGCCGCCTCGACTGGGCCACGCGCATCGCCCACCAGGTGGGTGACCTGCTGCTCTCCCGCTTCCGGACCGGCGTCGCCGCCGAGCGCAAGGACCGGGGCATCGTCACCGAGCTCGACCGCCGGGCCGAGCACCTCATCGCCGGCTCCCTGGCGGAGGCCTTCCCCGGCGACGGCCTGCTCGCCGAGGAGGGGACCGGCCGGGAGTCCACGAGCGGGTACCGCTGGGTGGTCGATCCCCTGGACGGGACGACGAACTACGTCGCCGGGCTGCCGATGTTCGCCGTGTCGCTCGGCTGCCTGGGCGACGGCGACGCAGCGGCGCTGCTCGGCGTCGTCCACGCCCCGGCCCTCGGGGACACCTTCACCGCCCTCCGTGGCGGCGGCTTCGACCGGCCCGACCCGGGCGCTGGCCCCGATCTCGGCGCAGCCGTCTTCATCCTCAACAAGGCCTACCACCCGGCGTCGGTGCTCTGGACGATCGCCGGAGGCCTCGCCGGCTCGGTGCGGGCGTTCCGGATGTTCGGCTGCGTGAGCCTCGACCTGGCCCTCGTCGCAGCCGGCCGGGCCGACGGGCTGGTCCTGCTCCCCGCCGATCCCTGGGACGTGGCAGCGGGACTGCTGCTCGTCGAGGAGGCGGGCCTCCGGGCAGGCGACCTGGCCGGCGGGACGAACACGAGTGGACGCACGGGCATCCTCGCGACGAGGTCCTCCCTGTTCGCTCCTGCAGCCCTGCTGCTCGATGCGTCTCCCCTAGCGGGGTGAGGCGGGGGATGGCCCTGGAACTCCCACCCGGCCCCCACTTGTTGCCAGTGCATTTCCGGGTCCACAATGGGTCATGGAGATCGGTCCGCTCGTCAGGCAGCGCCTGCTCTCGGTGCAACCGGAGAACAACCTTCTGGACACCGCCCGCAAGATGTACGAGCGGAACGTCGGGGCGGCGATCATCCAGACCGACGAGGGACACCCGGGGATCATCACCGAGCGCGACGTCCTGCGCGCGGTCTCCGAGGGGGCGGATCTCGCGAGTACCACCGTCGGCGTCTATATGACCACGACCCCGGTCTGCGCCACCACGACCTGGGACGTCGTCGAGGCTGCCAAGACCATGCGCCGAGGAGGGTTCCGCCATCTCATCGTGCTCGACGACGGCATCCCCATCGGCATGCTGTCGATCCGGGACCTGGTGGACGCCCTGCTGGAGGACTACGAGCGCAGCCTCCTTCCGTGACCCCTCCCGTGTCCAACCTGCTGGGCGCGATGTCTATGGGTGCTATCTTGTTGCGTCCCCGGTCGCGAAAGGGCTGTCGCCATGTCTACGGTTGAAGAGCACATGAACCAGAGCGTCACCACCGCCCGACCGGACCAGACCCTCGAAGAGGGCGCCCAGTTGATGGTCGAGCGCAAGGTCGGGGCTACCGTCATCCTCACGCAGGGCGTCGTCGTCGGCATCGTCTCGGAGCGTGACGTCATGAAGGCCGTCGCCCGGGGCATGGTGCCGTGGAACACCAAGCTCGAGGACCTCATGACCCGCGACCCGGTTTGCGCCAGCCCGTCGATGGACGTCCACGAGGCAATCGGCATCATGCTGGACCACGGCTTCCGCCACCTGCCCGTCGTCGACAACGGCAAGCTGGTCGGGATCGTCAGCGCTCGCCACCTGCTGCGAGCTGCCGAGGAACCGGCCGCCACCCGCGCCGAAGCCCAGTAGGCCCCCCGAATTCCCTCCCGGGCCGCGCCGGAGCCCGATCGCGCGGATTTCCGCTCCGGCGGTGCTACCGTTATCCTGCGCCGTGCCCTACTGTGGTTCGAGGGAGATCCGCGGGTGACGGATGCGAGTGATGCCGAAGCGCTGACCATGGCCCAGGAGGAGAACCGGGCCCTCAACCGAATCATCGAGGTGTTCTCCTCCGGCGTCGACCTGGAGCGCGTCCTGACCGCCGCCGTCGACCTGGTGTTGGAGACCACCGGCGTCGATGCCTGCTTCCTGCACCTCTACGAGCCCGGCAACGGCGGTCGCCTGGTGCTCCGCGCAGCCAGCGAGCCCTACCGCGAGGTGGTCGGCACGGTGACCCTGGCCCTGGGCGAGGGGGTGTCGGGGTGGGTTGCGGAGCACCGGGAGCCGGTGGTCATCGCCTACAACAAATGGGCGGATGCCCGGTACAAGTACATCCCGGCCCTCGGTGGCGACCGCCACACCTCGATGCTCTCGGTGCCGCTCGTCTCGCCGGCCGACCGGCTCGTCGGCGTCGTCAACCTACACACCGAGGAGCACCGGGCCTTCGGAAAGCGCGATGTCGACCTGCTCAGCCACGTCGCCTCCCTGCTGGCAACGGCCATCGAGCACGCGACGCTGTTCCGGGAGCTCGAGGACAAGGAGGAGGCCCTCCAGCGGATGGTGAAGCGCACCGTCGCCGCCCAGGAGGAGGAGCGCCGGCGGGTGGCCACGGAGATCCACGACGGCGTGACCCAGCAGCTCATCTCCATCTGGTACCGGGTCCAGGCCTGCGAGCGGTTGCTGGAGCGGGACCTGCCTGCGGCCCGGTGTGAACTCGAGGAAGCGAAGTCCCTGATCGGCGAGGCCCTGAACGAGGCCCGCTCCGCCATCTACGACCTGCGGCCGGCCACCCTCGACGACCTTGGGCTCGTCCCCGCGATCGAGGCCCTCACTCGGCGGACCTTCGGCCCCGAGGTGGAGGTCAACGTGGCCACCGACATCCCGCCGCACCTGCCCATGCACCTCGAGACCGCGCTCTACCGGATCTGCCAGGAACTGCTGAACAACGTCCGCAAACACGCCGGTGCCGGGCGGGTCGAGGTCAACCTGGAGTCGGGCAGGGATCAGATCCGCATGATCGTCATCGACGACGGCAAGGGCTTCGACGTGGGGGCCTACCACAATCTCCGGCCCGAGACCTCCTTCGGCCTCGCCGGGGTGACCGAGCGGGTCGAGATGGTCGGCGGCCGCCTCGAAATCACCTCCGAAGAGGGCAAGGGCACGCGCGCCGAGATCCGGATCCCCTTCGAGCGCAGCGTCGAGAGCGAAGGAGTGGCATGACCGAGTCGTCTGGTTCAGGGTCGGGCTCGGGCTGGGGCTCAGGTCTGGGGGAGCGCATCCGCGTCCTCATCGTGGACGACCACCAGATGGTGCGGGCGGGCCTCAGGGCGATGCTGCGCGACACCAAGGTGGAGATCGTCGGCGAGGCAGCGAACCTGGAGGGCGCCCTGGCCGAGATCGACGAGCACAAACCGGACGCCGTGCTGCTCGACGTCCGCCTGCAGGGGCAGTCGGGGCTGGAGGCCTGCCGGGTCATCACGCAGAAGCACCCGGGCCTGGCGGTGGTCTTCCTGACGGTGTACGAGGACGAACAGTACGTGTTCGAGGCTTTGCGGGCCGGGGCGAAAGGCTACATGCTGAAGCGGGCGTCCCCCGAGGACATCGTCCGGGTGCTGGAGGAGGTCGGCCGCGGCGAGACGATCGTGGACCCCGCCCTCACGGGCCAGATCGCCCGCCGGGCTGCGCAGGTCCGCCCGGGCCACATCTGGCCCGGCTCCGAGATGGGGCTCACCCAGCGCGAGAGCGAGGTGCTGCGCACGATGGTGGATGGCCTCAACAACCGGGCGATCGCCGAGGCGCTCGTGATCTCCGAGGACACCGTGAAGACCCACGTCCGAGCGATTTTCCGAAAGCTCGGGGTCACCGATCGCGCCCGGGCCGTTTCGGTCGCGTTACGGGAGGGTATTTTTAGGTAACCCTCAGCCGGAAATATTGGTGCGCGAGCCCCTGTGGTCCGGCTGGTAGTGTACGCCCCATCGCTCCCAGTCCCGGGCGAGCGACTTTCTGGACGGAGGTGGTTGAGTAGTGGCAATTCCCCCTGGCAGCTACAAACTGGGTCCCGAGAACGGCAAGCTCCTCGTCAAGACCGGCCGTGAAGGCATGGGCGGCAAGATGGGCCACGACCTCGTCATCCAAGTCGGTCGCTGGAGCGCCACGGCGGACGTCGGCGAGGATCCGTCTGCGACCACCCTCACCGCCTCAGCCGATGTCGGCTCGATGGAAGTCGTCAGCGGCGAGGGCGGCGTCAAGCCCCTGAGCGACGGCGACAAGACCGAGATCAAGAAGACGATCGTCGACAAGATCCTGGGCGACACCACGATCGACTTCAAGTCCACCTCCGTCAGCGGCGGCGGCACCAACGCCGTGATGCAGGGTGACCTCACTATTGCCGGCAAGAGCGCCCCGGTGCAGTTCCAGCTCCAGGACCTCGGCGGTGGCCGGATCAAGGCGACAGCCCAGGTCGTGCAGTCCAAGCACGGCGTCAAGCCCTTCAAGGCGTTCATGGGCGCTCTGAAAGTGAAGGACACCGTCGATATCGAGATCGAGGCGACCATCCCGGGCGCGTAGCCCAGCAGGTCCCTCAACCATCGGCACGGGCCTTCGGCCCGGGCTGATGCGCGTCGTGACGAGACCTAGACCAGGCTGTGGCGGGCGAAGTCCAGCGAGAGGGCCAGCGTCTCGGCGGGCGAGGGTTCCCGGGAGAAGATCAGGTACCGGACCTGCATCTTGGCGAGGCGGAAGTTCGCGCCCGGGTGCATGCCGCCGAAGGGGCCGCGCCGGCGGG
This sequence comes from Actinomycetota bacterium, assembly GCA_025963875.1. GTDB lineage: Bacteria > Actinomycetota > CADDZG01 > JAHWKV01 > JAOPZY01 > JAOPZY01. Next base: position 9,539 of record JAOPZY010000210.1, on the reverse strand, counting down.
CGCCGAACCAGCGGGCGTAGCTCATGGGCATCTCGGTGCGGAACTTGATCTGGCGCTCGTGCAGCCAGCTCACGTACCAGACGAACGATGCGGCGAACACGATGCCGAGGATGATGAGGGGGACGGTGTTCCCTCCCGGGTGGTCCACCAGGCTGGGTGCGAAGAAGGCCCCCACCGGCGGGAGCACGAGGCCGAGGCCGAAGAACGCAAGCTGGGCGTAACGGGCGGGCTTGGAGCAGCGGACGAGGTATGCGAAATGGTCCGCAATGTAGTCCGGGAGGCCCCCATGGTTTGACATGACTACATTGTAGGTCGTCCGGTTTGTTATGAAACTTAAGCCCTGTGCACAATGTTGTTAGAAAAACCATCAGCTGTCCGGGGGAGCCGCCCCATCTGAGAATTTGAGACGGTTTTTTACCCGAGAACCGCCGTCGAAAGCCGGGAAAAAGCTTGGCTACTCCTTGGCGGACGGTGCCGGCTCGGGGCGGCGCGGGAGGTAGGCCTCGATCTCCCACATAACTTCGTCCTTTTTGTGGTACCCCTCGATGCGCGCCACCGGTTCGCCCTTCACGAAGAGGACGCAGGTGGGGAGCAGTTCGACGGCGCAGGCGTCGTGGGAGAGCTCGGGGCAGTCGTCGGCGTTGAGGGCCACCACTTTCAGCCTACCCTCCTGCTCGTTGGCGAGGGCCTCGAGTTCAGGCTCCATCAGCGTGCAGGGGCCGCACCAATCCGCCCAGTTGTCGACGAGGACGGGGATGTCGGAGCGGAGTACCTCCTGGTCCCAATTCATGTCGTCCACGATGACGATCTCAGCCATTTCGTCAGTCCCTCCCGTCTCGATTGCCCGGCAAGGATCAGGATACCGGCCCCCGAGGACTAGTCCCCGGCGTCGTCGTCGTCTCCGGTCGCACCGGCGGCCGGCTGTGAGCCCTCGACCTCGGCGATGATCTCCCGTGCCCGCGGCGCGTCCTCCCGGCTTACGAGGATCTCGACAACCGCCGGGTAGTCCAACGCCTTCCCGTATGGCCCGGGGGTGGAGAACTCGCCGGAGATCCACACATCGATGAGGTTCTCCTCGAGGGCGGTGCGGATGAACTCGGCCCTGGGCTCGCCGAGCTGCGGCTGTCCGAGCAGCTTGTGGACGACGACGGCGTCCCGGTTTGGCGGCGGATCGTCCCGGCGGTGGTACTGGCTCTTCGGCGGGGCCTGCTCCACCAGGTCCACCTCGTCGTCGGGACAGCGGGTAACGCCCTCGACGAACTCCGCCTCGCAGACCGGACAGAACACACCGGCATTCTAAGACCCGGACCATCGCCGGACATAGGCCTGCCAGTCCGGGGCAGGGCCGGGGAGCGCCGCAGGCCCGGGCGACCGGAGCCCGTCAAGCGCCACTGCGAGCAGGCGTTCGTGGGCGAGGGTGTTGCCGGCGGGCCGGCGGCTGAACAGCTCGATCAGCTCGTGGATGTCCACGCTGCCGGCATCCCCGCGGAGGGCGCCGGCCCGCTTGGCGCGGTCGACGAGCCGCTCGAGCAGTTCATGGGCGTGCCGGGCGGTCGCCTGCATCTCCTCGGTGACCGCGATCCTCCCGGCCACGGCTGAGAAAACGCCGGCCCGGAAGCCGACACACTCCCTGACATACCCCGCCAGCGCCTCCCAGGGATCCCTGCCGGGCTCAAGCGACTCCTCGGCCGCTGCGACCTGCTGGTCCATCGAGGCCTGGCACAGATACTGCAGGAGGGCCTCCTTGCTGGGATAGCGGCGGTACAGGCTTCCCATCCCGACCGCCGCCTGAGCAGCGACCTGCGCGACGGATGCGTCGGGGCCGTGCACCGCGAAAACCTCCCGCGCGGCGTCGAGCACGGCCCGGTCGTTCCGCCGGGCCTCCGCCTGCCTCCCGCGGATGCGGGCCGGGGGATCCGCATCTGCCATTTGACGGAGCATAACACTCCGTTATGCTTGTCGGACAAGAACGCTCCGTTATCTATCCGTTATCGAACGGGAGGCGGCCATGTTGCAGGTTCGGCTCGATGCCTTCGGCGGTCCCGACGAGCTCCACCCCGTCGAGGTCCCCGACCCTGTCCCGGGCCCGGGACAGGTTCTCGTGCGGACCGCCGCCGCCGGCATCACGTTCGTCGAGACGCAGGTCCGTGCGGGGAGGCCGCCGTGGCCCGGGCCGGGGCCGGCGCTGCCGGTCGTGCTCGGCAACGGTGTCGAGGGCGACGTCATCGGTCTCGGGGAGGGGGTCGACCCGTCGTGGCTCGGCCGCCGCGTGGTGACCGCCACTGGCGGGTTTGGCGGCTACGCCGACCGTGTGGTCGTGGACGCCGCTGCCGCCGTTGCGGTCCCCGACGGGTTGGGACTCGGGGAAGCGGTCGCGCTCCTGGCGGACGGCCGCACGGCGCTGGGGCTCGTGAGGGCAGCCTCTCTGACTCCAGGGGACCGCGTGCTCGTCACCGCTGCGGCAGGTGGCGTGGGAACCCTGCTGGTCCAGCTGGCCAAGGCAGCCGGTGTGCGGCAGGTCGTGGCCGCCGCAGGAGGAGGACGAAAGCTGGCCCTGGCCGCCGGGCTCGGGGCCGACACGACCGTGGACTACACCAAGCCCGGGTGGGCGGATGCCTTGGAGGGGTTGGACGTCGGCTTCGACGGGGTCGGGGGCGAGGTCGGCGCCGACCTGCTGGCGGCGATGGCCCAGATGGGACATGGCGGACGATACCTCGTCTACGGGGGGGCGGGCGGCCCCATGACCGCCGGCGACGCCGTGACCGCCCGCGGCCTCACGCTGGTGCCTGGCCATACGGTCGTCCGTTCCCCGGAGGACAACCGCTCCCTGGTGGAGCAGGCCCTCGCCATGGCGGCTGCGGGGCGGCTGCGTCCGGTCATCGGCCAGCGGTTCCCCCTTGCACGGGCCGCCGACGCCCACCGCGCCATCGAAGCCCGTCAGACCGTCGGGAAGACCATCCTCATCCCGGCCGACGCTGCATGGTCGCCAGCCAGGCCGGGATCGGCTCGGGGCTGAAGTTGACCTCCATCCCGACCGCGTCGACGGCCTCGACCGTCCAGCCGTCCGAGAAGCTGTCCCGGATCTCCTCCTCCGAGACGCGGCGGGGGCCGAAGCCGGGCGGGAACCGGTCGCTGAAGCAGAGCAGGTAGACCCGCCCGCCCGGGGCGGTCGCGGCTCGGAGGCTGTCGACGTACCGGGCGCGCTCTTCGTCGTCGAAGACGTGGAACAGCCCGCTGTCGATCACGGTGTCGAAGACCTCACCCAGGGCTCCGAGGTCCAGAGCGTCGCCGATGAGGAACCGGACGTCGATGCCTCGCTCGGCCGCCTTCCGCCGGGCGATGCCGATGGCCGTGGGGGACCCGTCGATCCCGGTGGCGTCCAGCCCGAGCGCGGCGGCCATGAGGGCGTGCTCGCCCGTCCCGCAGCCGGCGTCGAGCACCCGTCCCCGGATGCCTCCCGCATCGGCGACCGCTTGGAGTGAGCCCTGCGGCCGGCCGATGTCCCAGGGCGGCGTGCCGGTGTACATAGCATCGAAGTCGCGCTGGGTGGGAAGATCGGACATGGGACCTGTATAGCAGGTGGGGGAATAACTGCTGGGGCTTCGTTGTTTTTGGTCACGTGGCCAAAGAGGCCCTTGACTGGCGGAGGTGGATGCCATGATCGATGTGCTTGACGGGGTTGAAGAGTGGTTGGACGACGGGAAGAAGGTTGCCCTGGTGACGCTCATCGCCACCGAGCGGTCGGCCCCGCGTGACCCGGGAGCCGCATTCGCGGTCAACGAGGACGGCAAGGTCCTCGGGTCCATCTCCGGGGGCTGCGTCGAACCGGCGGCGATCACCGAGGCGATGAACGTCATCGAGACCGGCGTGCCGCAGCGCATGACCTACGGCATCACGGACGAGGACGCCTGCGCGGTCGGCCTGACCTGCGGCGGGACCGTCCACCTCATGATCGAACGCATCGACTGGTAAAGGGAGCCTGCTCATGGGGGAGTTGTTCAAGGCGGTCGCCCACGCGATCCGCGAGAAGGAACCCGTCGCCGTCGTCACCGAGGTCCAGGGGCCCAACCCGGGGGCCAAGATGCTCGTCGGGGAGGAGAGCGTCACCGGCTCGCTCGGCGACGAGAAGCTCGACGGTGCCGTCATCGAGAACGCCCGGGGCTTCATCGACATGGCCCAGACCGGGACCCGCACCTACGGACCGCAGGGCCAGGGCAACTCCGAGGAGGTGGAGGTCTTCATCCAGGCCTTCTCCCAGCCGCCGGACATGTACGTGCTCGGCGCCGTCAACCTGGCCAACGCCGTGGTCCGCCTCGGCAAGTTCCTCGGCTACCGCGTCACCGTGGTCGACGCCCGTAGGATCTTCGCCAACCAGGAGCGCTTCCCCGAGGCCGACGAGGTCGTCGTTCAGTGGCCGAACGAGTTCCTCGAGACGGCCCCCATCAGCCGCCGCACCGCCATCGTCATCCTGACCCACGACCCCAAGTTCGACATCCCGATCCTCGAGTTCGCCCTGAAGTCCCCGGTGGGCTATCTGGGAGCGATGGGGAGCCGGCGCACCCACGAGAAGCGCAAGGCGAACCTGCGGGAGATCGGTGTCACCGACGAGCAGATGGAACGGATCCATGCGCCCCTCGGCCTTGACCTCGGGGCCCGGACGCCCGAGGAGACGGCGGTGTCGATCCTGGCCCAGATCATTGCCCTGCGCACCGGCCGCTCAGGCGGTCACCTGGACGAGGCCTCCGGCCGCATCCACGCCTGAGCCGGTAAGGTTGGCGGGTGCCGTCCTGCCTGTTCTGCCAGATCGTCGCGGGCAACATCGACGCGGACGTCCTCCGCATCGGTGAGCTGACGCTGGCGTTCCGCGACATCAGGCCGCAGGCCCCGGTCCACGTCCTGATCATCCCGAAGGAGCACCTCGCCAACGTCGCCGAGCTCACCCCGGAACACGGCCCGCTGCTCGTCGAGACCGCCGGGATGGCCAAGTGGATCGCCGCTTCGGAAGGCATCGCGGAGTCCGGCTACCGCATTGTCACCAACACCGGCCCCGACGGCGGCCAGACGGTGGACCATCTCCACTTCCACCTGCTGGGCGGACGCCAGATGACCTGGCCCCCGGGCTAGACGAGGACGACGCCGATGAGCCGCCCCTCCGGGGTGGTCACGAGGGCCCGGTGCAGTCCCTTGGGCTGGAGCTTCTCGAGCAGTTCCTTCGTCGGGACATCCGGGCGGTAGGTGGAAGGTCCCGGCCGCATGACCCCTTCCACGCGCATGCCCTCGGATGCCTTGAGCGCCTTGGGCTCCAGCATCCCCAGGACGACGTCGTCGGCAGTGACGACGACGGCGAAGTCGTAGCCGCTCGCTTCGACACGACGGGCCGTGTCGCCGACCTGGTCCCCCAGCAGCGCCCGCGGCACGTCCCGGCGGGCGAGGGCACCGATTTGGGGCTCAGCAGCTTTTTGCCCTTCGACCGGCCACCCGACCCCCGTCCAGTCGCGCTTGCCGCCGACATAGTCGAAGACCTGGTCGTAGCCGAGGCTCTCGAGCCGGCACGCGGCCCGGGGACTCAGGTCTCAGAGAGGGTCGTAGCAGTACACGATCACCGGACGGTCGGGCGCCAGCGCGCCCGGGGCCAGGGCATCGATCTTCTTGAGCGGAATGTTGATGGCGCCGGGGAGGTGCTCGTCCGCATACTCGTCTGCCGGGAGCACCTCCACGACCACGGCACCGCCGGCGCTCATGGCGCGCACCACCTCCCGGCCGATCTGTGTAGGCACGACGATGGGCTACCCGAGGTCTCGCGTGACCAAACGGGCCTCGAGGGCACGGCCGACCCTGCGGGCCACTTCCCGACGGTTTCGCATCACGAGGTCGTACGTGATCGGCAGGATCGACCACCCGAGGTCGACGAGCTCGCCGTTGCGGGCACGGTCCCGCTGCCAGTCGGCCAGCGTGGCGTGCCACACGAAGCTGTCCGCCTCGATCGCGAGCATCACCTCCGGATAGGCGAAGTCGAGGAACACCTCACTGCCATCCGTCGTCAGGACCCGGTACTGCGCCTTGGGCAGAGGCAGGCGGGCGTCCCGGAGCGCCCCGAAGAGGCACGCCTCGAACTCGCTGCCCATCGGCCGTGCGGTCGCGGGCCGCTCGTCCAGCAACTCTCTCAGGACGTCGTCGTGCCGACGCCCTGTCGCCCGAGCTTCCATCTCGGCCCGGGTGACCAACCGCTGGGCCTGGGCGTAGTCGAGCATGGGCCCCAGCCTGCCCTTCGAGTAGACGCCGGCCAGATCGGCGATCGTCCGCCCCGCCGTCGTCACCGGAATGCCCTTGATCTCGCCCGCGTCCCCCGGGACGAGGCGCCGCACACGGTGAGCGATGATCCCCTCAACTTGGACCCGCCGTCGCCCGGAAACCGTGACCTCGACCCATCTCGGGACCCCCGGCAGGCCGAACAATGTCCCCGCAGCCCGATGGGATGCCAGGGCCTCCGACCCTGCCGCCAGGACGCCCGCCATGACCGTCTGCTCCCAGCTGGGTTGGACACCCGCAAGGCGGTACGCGCCTTGAAAGACTGCGACCCACTCGCCACTGGTCAGCCGGCGGCCGATGGCGCTCGACGATAGGCCTGCCTCCAGAGCCTGCCGGCGGCAGAGTGCCCCGTGCTGTGCTTGAGCCAGGAACAGGATGGCGTGTTCAGCATCATTCATATATGCAGATAAGTGTAATGGGTTGGGGCGGGGCGGATTCTTCTCGATAGGCGGGAACAATCCGCCCCGGCCCACGGCCAAGTGGCGACAAACGGCTCGAATTCCCCTGGTGGTAGCCTTGGGTCATGACCTCTATCCGGTTCATCGATGCCCTCCTCGGTAGTGAGCCGCCGTCCGGCGACAGCGCCGTCCAGCCCAGCGACGCCGAGGCCCTCGACGCGTACTCCACCGTCGTCACGAGCGTCGCCGAGCTGCTCATCCCCTCGGTGGCGAGCCTCAAGGTCCGCCGCCGTACCCGGAGCGGCCGGGCCGCCGAAGGAGCGGGCTCGGGGGTCGTCATCACGCCCGACGGGTTCCTCATCACGTCGGCCCACGTCATCGCGGGGGCCGAGCGAGGCAGCGCCTCCTTCACCGACGGGCGTGAGATCGACTTCGAGATCATCGGCGCGGACCCCCTGTCCGACCTCGCCGTCATACGGGCGGCTGCGTCCGACCTCACGGCCGCCACCCTCGGCGACGCCGACGGCCTGCGGGTCGGCCAGCTCGTCGTCGCCATCGGCAATCCCCTCGGGTTCGCCGGCTCGGTGACCGCGGGCGTGGTCAGCGCCCTCGGCCGGTCCTTCCCCACGAGGGAGGGCGCCGCCACCCGGCTGGTCGAGAATGTCATCCAGACCGACGCCGCCCTCAACCCCGGCAACTCCGGCGGGGCGCTTGCCGACGGGCGGGGGAGGGTCGTCGGCATCAACACCGCGGTTGCCGGCATTGGCCTGGGTCTGGCCGTGCCGATCAACGCCACCACGCGCCGCATCATCGGGGCGCTGATGCGCGATGGCCGTTTCCACCGGGCCTACCTGGGCGTCGCCGTCGGCCCCCGCCCGCTGCCACCCCGGCTCGCCGAAGAGATCGGGCGTCGCTCGGGCGTGGAGGTGGTCGAGGTCTTCGATGGTGCGCCGGCGGCCAAGGCGGGCATCCGGCCGGAGGACCTGATCCTCGACATCGACGGATCCCCGATCCGCACCGCCGGCGATCTGCAGCGGGTGATGGTCGACGAGGTGATCGGCCGCAGCGTCGCCGTGAACATCTACCGCAACGGCAAGATGCTGACGTTGACCGCAACCCCTGCGAAGCTGCAGGTATGACGGCACGCGAGGAGATCACCGCCCGGCTCCTCCAGGGCGGCGTTGCCGGACCGCACCGCTCCCATCAGAAGGAGGACAACGTCCTCAAGGCGAGCCAGCTCGCTTCGGGGGAGCCCGACTCGACGTTCGGGATGGCGGACCTCGCCAGCGCCACCACCGAGGAGGGCCTCGACGCGGTCGCAGCCGTCACGGGCGCACGGGAGCCCGGCGAGCCCTACATCGACCCGGAAGCCACGATCGCCGGCGTGCAGGCAGCGTCGGCCCGGCTGGGCGAGGCCTGCCGGAACGGCGCCACGATCATCGTCGCCAGCGGGCACCCCGGCCCGCTCCTCAACCACCACGCACGGCTGGTGGAGGCCATCACGGCGGCGGGAGGAAAGGTCATCCGGCCGCTCGACGAGATGGGGGTGACACTGGTCGGCGCCCGCCGCATCTACCGGTACCTGCAGGGCGTCGGTGCGGTGACCGACGGCGTGCGCGGTCTCCACACCCACTCCCCCCTCCCGATGGAGAAGGTCCTGGACGCCGGGGAGCGGCCGGACCTGGTCTTCGCCGACCACGGGTTCGCGGGGGCCTCCGTAGCCCGGGGCATCCCGGTCATCGCGTGCATGGACACCAACGACACCGCCCTCGCCGTCGCCCGAGCCCGCGGGAGGGACGTTACGCTGATCCCGCTGGACGACGGCCGGCACCCGGATGCGTACGATGTGATTGCTGAGATGTTCGAGCAGGAGCTCAGGACGGGCACCCTGGTCATCTGAGGTAGGAATAGGTAATGGCACAGAAGCTTGACCGGGCGGAGTTCGGCCCCAACACCTGGCTCATCGACGAGATGCACCGGGCCTACCTCGACAACCCCACATCCGTCGGAGAGGCCTGGCAGGAGTTCTTCGCCGACTACCAGCCCCGGACCCGCCTCAGCGAGGCCCCCTCGACCACCCCCGCCCAGCGATCGCCGACACCCGTGCCCGAGCGGATACCGGTCCCGTCCGACCTCGTGCCGAATGGCGAGGCCCCAGCCGAGGTCATCGCCCTGCGGGGGGCGGCGGCCGTGCAGGCCGAGCGCATGGAGGAGAGCCTCGGCGTGCCGACCGCCACCTCGATGCGTGCCGTCCCCGCCCGCCTTCTCGAGGTCAACCGGACGATCCTGAACGCCTACCTGCAACGAACGGGCGGCGGCAAGGTGAGCTTCACCCATCTCATCGGGTGGGCGGTCGCCAGGGCGCTCGCCGATGTCCCCGCCATGAACTCGATCTTCCGCGAGGTCGACGGCCGGCCGAACGTGATCCGCAACCCGCACGTCAACCTGGGTCTCGCCGTGGACGTGAAGAAGGCCGACGGGACCCGCGCGCTGCTGGTGCCGAACATCCGCGGGGCCGAGTCGCTCGAATTCGCCGCGTTCTTCGCCGCCTACGAGGACCTGATCCGCAAGGTGAGCGCCGGGAGCCTCAAGCCCGATGACTTCGGCGGTACCACCGTCACCATCACCAATCCCGGCACGATCGGCACCCTCGCCTCCGTGCCCAGGCTGATGGCGGGGCAGGCAGCCATCATCGGGGTCGGGTCGATCGACTACCCAGCCGAGTTCGCCGGGGCCGACCTGAGCGCCCTGGCGGATCTCGGCGTCGGGAAGGTCCTCACCCTCACGAGCACCTACGACCACCGGGTGATCCAGGGGGCCGAGAGCGGCGAG
>JAOPZY010000110.1 GCA_025963875.1 Actinomycetota bacterium | reverse complement strand
CTACGGCACGCAGTCGGCCCAGCTCAAGGAGATTCGAGCGGAGTCGCCCGAGGATGCCCGGTGGTCGTTCTCGTCCCAGCAGGCCACCCTGCGTCAGCTGAACCGTGCCTTTGTCGCCTTCTTCAAGCGGTGCAAGGAGGGGGCCGAGGAGCCGGGCTACCCCCGCTTCAAGGCCTCCCACCGCTTCGACTCCGTTGAATGGCCCAAGGACGGGGATGGCTGCCGCTGGAAGCCGCAGGCCCGGCGGGTCTACCTCCAGGGCATCGGGGACGTGAAGGTGAGCATGCACCGCCCGATGCAGGGCGTCGTCAAGACCATCACGGTCAAGCGGGAGGGCCGTCGGTGGTATGTCATCTTCTCCTGTGACCAAGTGCCGGCGAAGCCTCTGCCCGCCGCCAACCGCCCTGTCGGCATCGACGTCGGGATCACCACCTTCATCGCCACCTCCGACGGGGCGTTCGTGGAGAACCCCCGGTACGGCAAGGTCGGAGCCGATGCGCTGGCCGACGCCAAGCGGGTCCTCGCCCGCAAGAAGCGGGGGTCGAACAACCGCAGGGCGGCCCGGGAAACCGTGGCTAACCGCTCCCGCAGGATCGCCAACCAGCGCCGCGACTTCCATCACAAGGTGGCCCGGCATCTGATCACCTACCACGACGTCATCTGCATCGAGGACCTCCGGATCCACAACTTGACGGCCTCCGCCAGCGGCACCGTCGAGGAGCCAGGCACAAACGTGGCCCAGAAAGCGGGACTGAACAAGGCTATCCTCGACGCGGGCTGGGGACAGTTCCGGTCGATCCTTACCGGCAAAGCGGAAGAGGCTGGCCGGAGACTGATCGCCGTGGACCCCCGGTACACCTCCCAGACGTGCCTGAGTTGTGGGCACGTCCAGGGTGGCAACCGCGTCGGCACGGTCTTCCGATGCCTCGCGTGCGGCTACACGGCGCATGCGGATACCGTCGGGGCGTGCAACGTTCTCGGGGCCGGGCTGGCCCTTCTGGCTGCGCCGGAGCAGTCCGACGTCGCTTGAGAAGAAGCTGGCGGATTCATCCGTCAGTGAAGTCACGGCTCGTTGGGAGCCTTTCCGAAGAGATGTCCTTGAGGCTTCATACTATGCGACCGTGGGATCCCGCATGGAGGCGCTGGGTCGCTTCGCAGAGATGGCGGCTCTCCCCGAGCGGAGCATCGACCTCGCCGAGGCGGTGCTGCTGATCGGGGCGGCCGGCGATCCCGGCGTGGACCCGTCCCGCTGGCTCGACGAGCTCGACGGCTACGCAGCCAGGCTTGCCGACCTCGGCGCTCTGCGCCACCGCCTGTTCGGCGAGCTCGGCTTCCGGGGGGACATCCGCAACTACTACGACCCCGAGAACTCGTTCCTGCACCGAGTGATCGCGCGGCGCCTCGGCATCCCCATCACGCTTTCGGTGCTGGCCATCGAGGTCGGCCGCCGGGCCGGCATCGCTCTCGAGGCCGTCGGCATGCCGGGGCACTTCCTCGTCGGGGTTCCCGCCGGCGGCATCTGGCTCGATGCCTTCGGCGGGGGTGAATTGATCGACCTGGCCGGATGTGAGGCCCGCTTCCGGGAGTCCACCGGCAGCGGCCCCGAGGTGGCATTCGGCTCCCACCTCCTCCCGGTCGTCGGCCCGCACGCCGTCCTGTCCCGGATGCTTGCCAACCTGGCGGTCGTCTACGAGTTCCGCCAGTCGGGCATCGATCTCGAATGGGTGACCCGGATGCGCCTGGCCCTTCCCAACGCCGGCACGCGGGAGGTGCTGGCCCTCGCATCGGCCTTAGAGCTGCAGGGAAGATTCCTGGAGGCCGCCCGGGAGTTGGAGGACCGTGCGGTCGCCGAGCCGCACGAGGAAGAGGAACTGCGGGCAGCGGCGCAGCGGCTTCGGGCGCGCTTCAACTGAGGGACCCAGACAGGAGGCTGCCGATGGAGGTGCATCCAGCGAGCAAGGTGACGTCGTTGTTCGGCTCCGACCATTTCAGCGGGAGGGTCTGGCTTGATCCCCTGCTCGAGCAGGGTGGCGCCGACGGACTCCGCATCTACCGGGTCTTCTTCGAGCCCGGCTCCCGGACCCACTGGCACACCCACCCGGGAGGTCAGTCGCTCATGATCCTCGCCGGGACGGCCCGTACGGGGGCCGAGGGTGAGCCGGCCGTGGAGGCCGGCCCCGGGGACGTCGTCTACACGCCGCCCGGCCAGTGGCACTGGCACGGCGCCGGGCCGGACGGCTACATGATCCATGTGGCGTTCAACCCGGGCGCCAAGACCGACTGGGGCGACGACCGTGAGGTGACGGCCGAGGAGTACGAGCCGCCCGGCGGCTGAGCTACTGGCGGAATGCCACCGTCCCGGTCCCCGGTGATTGCGTGGGGGCGCCGTTGCCGTTCCCGCAGGAGGAGTTCTTCGCCGGCGGCGTGAGGTTGAGCAGGTAGGTCACCACCACGTTGTCGACGCAGCCGCTGCCCTGGCCGAGCGAGGTGTGGCCCTCGCCCACGTGGGTGAGCAGGACGCCGGAGGAGAGCTCGGAGGCCAGGGACTGCGCCCACTCGTACGGGGTGGCCGGGTCGGCCGTGGTGCCGATGACGAGGATGGGCGGGGCGCCGGCGGCATGGACCGGGCCGGGTTGGAAGGCAGCGGGCACCGGCCAGTAGGCGCAGACGAGGCTGCCCCACACGATCGCCGGCCCGAAGACGGGGGCCACCTTGGCGGCCTCGGCGGCCTTCGCCTTGTACTCGTCGAGGTTGGTGGGGTAGACGCTGTCGACGCAGTTGACGGCGGGCAGGGCGGAGGACAACGAGTTGTAGCTGCCGTCCGCCTGGCGCTCGGTCAGGTCGTCGGACAGCGCCAGCAGCTTGGACCCGTTGCCCTGCGCCCCTGCAGCCAGGGCGACCTGGAGGTCGGGCCACGTCGACGGCGTGTAGAGGGCGTCGGCGACGCCGTTCAGGAAGAGGGCCAGGGTGAGCTGCCTGTTGCCGACCGCCAGCGGATGCGCCGTGATCTGGCTCATGAGCGACATGAACGCCCCCTTGGGGTCCCCGCCGGAGTAGAAGGGGCAGCCCTGCACGCAGGCGTTGAAGAAGTCGCCGAGTTCCTTGTCGAAGCCCACCGCCTGGGCCACGTCGAACTGCAGGCCGATCAGGGCGGGATCGACGGCACCGTCGAGCACGAAGGCCCGCACATGGGTGGGAAACAGCTCGGCGTACTGGGCGCCCAGGAAGGTCCCGTAGGAGTACCCGACGTAGGTGATCGTGGCCTCGCCGAGCGCTGCCCGGATGTAGTCCATGTCCCGGGCCGCCGTCCTCGTGTCGATGTGGGCGAGGAAGCTGGGCCCGTACTGCTTGGTGCAACCCGCTGCGAACTGCTGGTCGGCGGCGATCACCGTCTGGATCTCGGCGGGGCTGCTCGGGTTGGGGTTGAGGGAGAGATAGGTGTCGAGGCTGGGACCGTTCTCGCACGACAACGGTGAGCTGCCCCCCATGCCCCGGGGGTCGAAGGCCACGACGTCGAAGCGGCGAAGGATGGGAGTGGGCAGGACGCCGCCGATCTGGCGTGCGAAGTCGACAGCCGAGGCGCCGGGGCCCCCGGGATTCACGAACAGGGAGCCGATGCGCTGGCTCGTGGCCCCCGACGCCGGGAGACGGATGAGCGACAGCTGCACCTTGGTGCCGCTGGACGGATGTGACCAGTCGAGGGGGACTGCGATCGTGGAGCACTGGAACGCTCCCGGCGGGCAGGGTCGCCAGGTCAGCGTCGGCGGGGCAGGGATCGAGGCGGCACCCGGAGACGCCGCGCCGGCGGTGGGAGAAGAGCCCGTAGCGGTCGCCGTCGGCGACGCGGCGTCGCCGGCGGTCCCCGTCGCGGTCGACGGTGCGGACGGGGACGGAGTGGCCAGCTGCTTGCGGCCGGTGCAGGCAGCGACCAGCATGCCGGCTGCCAGCAGCACGCAGGCGAGGCGGCGGCGGGGGGTGGTGAGCATTTTCGATCTCCAATCTATCCCTCCTAAACTGACAGTCGCGGCTGTGGAGATTCTGAGTCCACGAGAAGGAGTGCAGCCATGGCAGTCGTCGTGATCACGGGGTGCAGCAGCGGGTTCGGTCTGGCGACGGCGCTCGCCTTCGCTCGCCGGGGTGACAGCGTCTGGGCCACCATGCGGAACCCCGCCGACGCGGGCGGTCTCTCGGCGGCCGTCGAGGCCGAGCACCTGGAGCTCAGGACGCTCCCCCTGGACGTGACGGACGACGCCTCCGTGAAGGCAGCGGTCGACCACGTCCTCGAGGCCGAGGGCCGCATCGACGTCCTCGTCAACAACGCGGGCGTGGCGCATATGGGAGCGGTCGAGACCCTCGGCATCGAGGACGCCAGGGGCGTGTTCGAGACCAACGTCTTCGGCCAGGTCCGCATGGTCCAGGCAGTCCTGCCGGGCATGCGGGAGCGGGGCGGGGGCGTGATCGTCAACGTCTCCTCCATGGCCGGTCGGCTTCCCGCCTCACCGGCCAACTGGGCGTACGCTGCCAGCAAGCATGCTGCAGGAGCGCTCTCGGACTCACTTGCGGAGGAGCTCCGTCCCTTCGGGATCCGCGTGGTCTGCATCGAGCCGGGCTTCTTCGCCACCTCCGTGGTCCGCAAGGGCCGCCCGCTGCCTTCGGCGTCGCCCTACACGGAGATGGAGCGGCTCATCGCAGGCTGGTACCACGCCAACGTCGAGATGGGCGGCGACCCGGCCGACGTTGCGCAGGCCATCGCCGCCGCCGTTGACGACCCATCCAGCCCCGTCCACGTACCCGTCGGGCCCGATGCGAAGGCGGCCATCCAGGCGGCGGCGACCATGACGGGGGAGCAGTGGGCAGACGTCAGCCGGAAGGTCTACGGGTTGGAGGCCTGACCCAGGCGGTCAAGGGGAAGGCGTCGAGGAGGGCGAGGGTGAGCGGCCAGGGGTCGACTGCCCGAACACAGGGATCCAGCTGTGCTGCTTGCCGAGATGGACAAGCTCCACCACGCCGAGGGCCATCAGGCCGCCGACCACCACGACGAGCGCGGCCACCGGGAAGATCACCCACCGGCGTCGACTCTTGGAGACTTGCGACATGCTCCATACCGCACCCGCTGCGAGCACCGTCCCCAGCAGGGCCATCAGACCGAACTGGGTGACCGCCGGGGTGCTGGTGGTGAGGCCCCCGACAATGGTCAGCCCCACGAAGGTGACGACGAGCGCCAGCCAGTGCCACCGCAGCAGATGCCCGATGCTCCGGTTGAGCGCCACCTCGGCGACGCCAGAACCCATCCTGCCGACCAGAGATATCCAGGCGCCGGGCCTGGCCAGAGCACCCTTGCTGGTCGACATCCCCTTGAGCACCTCGCCGAGGACGTGGGTGCCGCGAGTGGCGATCACCAACTCGTCGGCCGGGGGGAGCTTCCATTCCGTCTGCTGCGTTCGGGTGACGTAGTCCAGCAGATCCGCCTCCCCGAGCGCCGCGGTCAGGAGTTGCTGCAGCTTCGTGCCCGTCTTTGCATCATCCACGCGCTTCAGCACGGCCGCCACGGCCGCGCCCACGGCTTTGTCGCGGGCCGCGGTCGCAGACTTCGATGCGTCGGCTTGGGCCTTCGCAGCCTCTGCGCTGGCGACCCTCTCAGCGTCCTCGAGCTTGGCGGTGTCGGCACTCCCGGCCGCCGCGGCCTTGCCTGCCCGAGCCTTGGCAACGTCCGCTGCTGCCAACAATTGGTCAGCTCTGGCGCGATCACTCGCCGCCTTCGCCTGCGCGGCCTTTACGTCGGCCGCCGTTGGGCCGGGCTGCTTGGAGGACGCCTTGCCGCCCGTTGTCGGCTGCTGCTGCGACAGCTCGTCCAGCAGCATGGTGGTCAGCATCTGCCTGCCGGTCTCGCCGAGCTCCTGGCGCACAATCGCCTTGTGGGCGTCCTTGATCAGCTCGTCGCGGACCTCCCGGCGCCTGTCGGGGTCTTCGTAATCCGGCATGAGCGCGTCGATGATGCAGCCGGCGGCGTCCATGCGGCCCCACATCACGTCGTTCTGACGCCACACCTTCTCGAGGAAGGCCCCGAAATGGCTGTAGCGGTTCCCCGCCACGTGGCTCTTGGGGCTCAGGTCCCAACTACCGAAAGACGGTGCATCCACCGGGCTGATCCTGAAGATCTCCACCAGCGCGGACTCGCCGGCGTCGGTTCCGTAGATGATCGGCAGCACCAGCATGTCGTACTGCTCGTAGTTGTCGAAATAGAAGGAGAGGCACTGGAGGGCCTTCTGGCCTCCTTCTGAGGCGTCCACGCCGCGGTTGCTGATTTCGGCTCGCCACTGGGCGCTTGAGCCCGTCTTGTGGTCGGCCAGGAAGCCGTCCAGGTACTGCTGCATCGCTATGCCGATCTCCTGAAAGCTGGTGCGGTGCTCCTCTACGAATTTGCCGGCGTTTCTGAAAAGCTCGTCGGCGGTTCGGGAGGGGTCGAGCAAGCACGTCTGTATGACCTTTCGGTTGATCTTCGATTCGGTGATGGCCTTCACAAGGTCGGTGCTCGCGGAAACGTCGATACGTGCCCGCCAGAGCGCGTTCCCGGTCTCGGTCAGGCTGTTGCGAGCCTCGCGAAGCTTCTTCTGAAAGGCCTTGAGCCACTCTTCGTCATCGTGCAGGTCTCCGAGGTGCGCTTGGGGTAGCCTGTCGAGTCCCCGCACGACATGCACGTTCCAACGGTCTGGTTTCTCTGAGCCGGGGTGGGCGAGCTTCCAGGTGACCGCACGGTCGAGCTCCGAGGCGACCCGCTCGACGAAGTTCACTTTCCTCAACCGGAAGCCCAGGTCGTAGTGCATGAGGAACGTATCGAACTTCGGCCGGGGCTGGCTCTGCGCCGGCGCTGGTTGGGGAGGCCCCAGGTCGTCCTCGTCCCCGAATTCCTGACCCCTCCAGGCGTTTACCAGGGCCCGGACGGCTCCCCACTCGTCGGAGTCCGGTTCCAGGCCCCCAGCCAGGACGGTGAGCGTTGCAAGGTCGTCGACGACGCTGGCCGTCTTCAGGCGGCGGTAAGCGAGGTAGACCTCCCCGTACTGGCGGTAGAGCTCCTCGGGGGTTCTCAACAGCGCCGGCGTTTGGACATCTCCTTGCGGTTCGGCGAAAACGGGTTCGGCTGCAGCAAGTGCGTCCTGGACCCGGCGGATGAGCCGGTTGCGGTCTTTGAGTGCATGCAGGTCCTCACTGACCGTCTGGGAGCGGGGGAGCGTGACGAATTGCATGAGGAAGTTCTGACCGGCATCGGGTAGTTCCGGAGGGATGTTCCAGCCCTCCTCCGTCACTGGGTCTGGCTCCAGGTAGAGCAGCTTGCGGCTGACGGGAAGCTCCCCGTGCCGGTGGGCGAGCATCTCGGTGGCGAAGGTGAACGGGCTGTTGTCGAGAGAGCCGCC
>JAOPZY010000154.1 GCA_025963875.1 Actinomycetota bacterium | reverse complement strand
TTCTGGGACGGCAGCCCGGAGAACCAGGCCAACAAGTACGGCAAGGGCTTCATCGAGTGCTTCTACGACTACCACCGGAACCTGAGCCCGCCCGAATGGGTCTGGCCCCTCGACAAGTTCGAGAAGTACACCGAGCAGGACCTGATGACGGACGTGTTCGAGGACGGCTACGTGGACGTGGGGATCTTCCAGCCGACGTACCTCACGGACTTCTACAAGAAGGGTTTCAACACCACCGAGGACGACGGGGCCATCGCCGAGAAGCACCCGGGCAAGTTCGTGGTGAACGGCGCCTTCGATCCCCGGCTGGGCGAGCCGGGCCTGGAAGCGTTCGAGAGGCTGGTGGAACGGTGGGGGCTCAAGGGAGTGAAGCTGTACACCGCCGAGTGGAAGGGGGCCTCCCGGGGCTACAAGCTTTCCGACCCCTGGGCCCGCCGCTACCTGGAGAAGTGCGCCGAGCTCGGCGTGCGCAACATCCACGTCCACAAGGGCCCGACCATCTGGCCACTCAACCGGGACGCGTTCGACGTGGCCGACATCGACGACGCCGCCACCAACTTCCCGGAGCTCAACTTCATCGTCGAGCACTGCGGGCTACCCCGCCTCGAGGACTTCTGCTGGATCGGGGTCCAGGAGCCCAACGTCTACGGCGGTCTGGCCGTGGCCATGCCGTTCATCTTCACCCGGCCGCGGTATTTCGCCCAGGTGCTCGGCGAGCTTCTCTACTGGTTGGGGGAGGACCGCCTCCTGTGGGCGAGCGACTACGCCATCTGGCACCCGAAGTGGCTGGTGGAGCAGTTCGTGGACTTCGCCATCCCGGAGGACATGGTGAGCGAGTACGGCCAACTCACGCCCGACACCAAGCGCAAGATCCTCGGCCTCAACGCGGCCCGGCTCTACAACCTTGACGTGCCGGCTCCGGTCTCGGTCAGCAGCGACGCCCACCCCGGCCTGGAGGTGTCCGAGAGGCCGGAGGTGGCCCCCGTACCGTGACAGCCGGGCTGACCGGCGCGGTCATGGCTGCCCTGGCCGGGGTGCGGGATCCGGAGCTCGACGAGTCGGTCACCGACCTGGGCTTCGTCGCCGGCGTCACCGTGGCGGATGGGCGGGTGGAGGTGGGTCTGCGCCTGCCCACCTATTTCTGCGCCCCCAACTTCGCCTGGCTCATGGTCAACGACGCCCAAGCTGCTGTACGTACCGTCCCGGGCGTCAGCGAGGTGCAGGTCCACCTCGTCGACCACTTCGCCGCCGACGAGATCAACGCGGGGGTCGGCGAGGACCAGGGCTTCGACGCCACCTTCGCCGGCCTCGCCGACGGGGACCTGGACGAGCTCCGGCACGTCTTCCGGCGCAAGGCTCTCGGCGCCCGCCAGGACCGGCTGTGCCGGACGCTGCTCGCCGGTGGCGCCACGCCCGGCGATCTGGCCCAGCGCCGCCTGGGTGACCTGCCACCGGGGCCCGACACCGACACCTACCTCCAACGCCGGGCCGAGCTCGGGATGGACGTCTCGCCCGGGGCGCCGTTCCTCGCGGACCAGACGGGAGCACCCGTTTCGCCGGAACGGGTGACCCCCTACCTGCGAAGGCTGCGAACGATCGCGGTGAGCATCGAGGGCAACGCAGGGTTCTGCCGGGGGCTGCTGGCCACCCGCTATCCGAACGGACAAGGAGTGGGGAGGGACTGAATGAAGGCCGTCCGCCTGCACCGTTATGGCGAAAACCCCAAAGTAGAGGATGTCGCCGAACCCGAGTTGACCCATCCCCTCGACGTCATCGTCCGCATCGGTGGGGCCGGGCTCTGCCGCACCGACCTCCACATCGTCGAGGGCCAGTGGAAGGAGAAGTCCGGGGTCACCCTCCCGTACACGCTCGGCCACGAAAACGCCGGCTGGGTCGACGCCGTGGGTGCCGCCGTCGACCACGTCGCCGTCGGCGATGCGGTCATCGTCCACCCGCTCGTGACCTGCGGCCTCTGCCATGCCTGCCGGGCCGGCAACGACATGCACTGCAGCGACTCCGCATTCCCAGGCATCTCCACCGATGGTGGATTCGCCGAGCTGCTGAAGACGAACGCCCGGGCGGTTGTCCGCCTGGACGACGGGCTGGCGCCGGCCGACGTCGCAGCCCTGGCCGACGCGGGTCTGACCGCCTACCACGCGGCCAAGAAGGCGATCCCTCTGCTGTATCCCGGCACGCGGGCCGTGGTGATCGGCGCCGGTGGTCTCGGGCACATCGGTGTCCAGGCCCTCAAGGCCCTGACCGCGGCCGAGGTCATCGTCGTCGACCGCTCACCGGAGGCGCTCAAGCTGGCCGAGTCGCTGGGCGCCGACCACACCGTGGTCGCCGACGGCAGCGAAACCGAGGCGGTCAAGGACCTGACCGGGGGCCTGGGAGCCGAGGTCATCCTCGACTTCGTCGGCGAGGGCGGCGCAATCGAGTCCGGGATCGCGATGCTCCGCCGTGCTGGCAGCTACTTCGTGATCGGCTACGGGGGGACCCTGAACGTCCCCGCCATCGACATCATCTCGACCGAGATCAACTTCATCGGCAATCTGGTCGGCACCTACAACGACCTGGTGGAGCTCATGGTCCTGGCCGCACGGGGACAGGTCAACCTTCACACCGCGACCTACCCGCTGGACGCATTTGGTGACGCACTTGCCGACCTCGACGGGGGCCGGCTCCGGGGCAGGGGCATCCTGATCCCGGCTACCGCATAGGGGGGAATCTGATGGCTGTATCGGAAACAGCAACCACCCAGATACCAATCAAGGCCGGGGAGGCTCTGGCAGCCGAGAAGACGGCGGCCGGCCCGCTGGCGCCTGACCCAACCATCCTCGGCCTCCCGGCCTTCGTGGCCGGTTCGGTGGCGCTCGGCCTCACGTTCACGGGCTACGTGCCGGCCACAGCTCGGGCCGGCGCGCTGCCCATCATCTTGTTCTCGACCGGGATCGGCCTCCTGCTGGCCACCGTGTGGGCCATCGCCGTGGGCCAGTCGGTTGTGGCG
>JAOPZY010000069.1 GCA_025963875.1 Actinomycetota bacterium | reverse complement strand
CGCGCGACAGTTGCCGTCCGCGACGGTGTTGTGTGCGTGCCGCTGCTCATCGCCATGGTGTCGCCCCGGGTGCTCGCCGTCACAGGAAACCGCGTCTCAGATCACTGTTGTCGGCAACGGAGTGGCGAAGGGTTAGCGGGTTCCGGGCCCCCGTTCCGACCAAACCGGTCGTTCAGGCCAAGGGAGTGTCATGCCTCGTGGGTGGCCGCCCGGACATATGGACTTTGAGCGTTGCACCGCGTAGAGCGCGGTCAGATGCTCAGAGAATGTCCGAGCACTGACTCGTCACTCCCGAGAGCCGCACCCAAAGCTATTTCGGTGCAACGGGATCCGATACCCGGGAGTGGTTCGCCTGCGGTGCGCTGATGAGCGCCACGGGGCAGGGGGCGTGGCGCAGGAGGTAGTCCACATCGTGACCGAAGAACGCACGCTGCCTGACCGGCGATCGCGTACTCTCCAGCACGATCAGGCCGGGATGACGCTTGGCGTGGTCGATGCACGCCTGCTCCGGGACCTCCGCAACGCTGACCTTGGTACGGACCCTCGCCTCGAGCCACTCGCCGAATTCGGCGACCTTGCCAACGAGGTCCTCACCGATGTCCACGGCGTGCCTGGTGGCATCGTCCCACCCGGCTCGGAGTCGCCGCCTGGGCGCGCTGACCCAGTGCAGGACGTCCACCTCCATCTCGCTCTGGCGGGCGATGGAGAAGGCGATCTCGGCTCCCCAGCTGACGCCGTGCGACCCCCACACGGGCAGCAGCACCCGCTGGAGGTCGATCGGGTCCCCCGGCTTCGCGGCGTGATCGTTGCCCGCTCCCTCCTGGAGGTCGTCCTCGGCGGAATGCGGCGTCGTGACGATGAAAATCGGGCATGGGGCATGGTGGATGAGCTCGTCGACCAGTTCGCTGAAGAGCGGCCCTTTGAATGGTGAGTTCTCGTAGGTGGGTACCGGGGGCCGGGCCTGGTGCCCGTTTGCGGGTCCCTGGGCTTGGGCGTGCGTTTCCCGCCGCGTTGCCCATGGCCGAAGCCACCGGCGAAGCCCTGTGCCGGCGGCTCCGTTCGACTCCCGCAGGGAATGCTCGCTGGACTTGAGCGCGCCGGTCCCGATGACGACCAGGTCATATCCCTTCTCCACCTCGGCGAGGACTTCCTGGTCCCGCTGGCTGTCCTCTGAACGTGTCAGCGTCCGGGCGTTGTGGGGTTCCAGGCTCAGCCATTCCGCCAACTGCTCCAGGTGCTCCTCGGCCCCGGCCTCCGCGCCGTCGTCTCCGGCGTCCTCAGGGCGCTGGAGCGGCATGGTCGTGACCTCCACATCCTCGCCACGGAGCATGAGCCCGACCAGCCGGGCCGCAAGGTCTGAGGCCCCGTCGTCTGACGTCAGCAACAGCACCCGTTTCAGGTTGCCGACGAAGCTCTCCCGCCTGAGGTCCTCGGTCTGCAGCCTCCGTCGTTCTTCCTCGCCCATCTCCACCTTGCCGATGGTCCAGCGCAGGAGAGGTGGGGCCATGAGCGAGGTCACGATCGCCGTCAGGAGGATGATCGAGTACATCTTCGGCGTGAGGATTCCGAGGCTGAGGCCGATCGTGGCGACGATGATCTCCATCGCTCCCCGGGCGTTCATCCCGGCCCCCAGGGAGAGGGCCTCCCAGCGCCCAATCCGGGTCAGGCGTGCGCCCATGTAGACGCCGGCGAACTTGCCCAGGATGGCGACGGCCAGCACGATGGCGGCGACCAGGATCACCCCGGGATGGAGGAGTTGCGCCAGGTCCACGCGCAGCCCGGAGACGGCGAAGAACACGGGGGCGAAGATGCCCAGCGCGACGAGCTTGAAATTCTCGGCGACATGGTGGTCGAAGCGCTTCACCCGCCCGACCAGGACGCCGGCGATGAAGGCGCCGAGCACCGCTTCCAGCCCCAGGGACTGCGTGAGGGATCCGAGGGCGAGGGCCAGCAGCATGAGCGTGGTGATCTTGGCCATGTCGCCGCCGACCCGATTGTCGACGGCTCGGATGAGGGCCGCGACCAGGCGCCGGCCGACCGTCAGGGACAGGCCAAGGACAATCAAGACCGAGGCGATGGACTTGCCGACGGATGCGGGGTCGACGACGCCGCTGGCCGCCAGGCCGGCGACGACCGACAGCAGGATCCAGCCCATGGTGTCGTCGATCATGCCGGCGGCGAGGGTGATCTGGCCGACGTCCCGGCGTATGAGGTCCATGTCCATCAGTACCTTGGCGATGACGGGGATCGCCGAGATGCTCATGGCCGTTCCTACGAAGAGCGCGAAAACCAAACGCTGATCCGCCCGAGCCACGAATTCCCCTGGGATCACGAAGCCCAGAGCGACTCCCGCCGCGAACGGCAGGAGGATCCCTCCAAGGGAGATTCCGAGCGCTCCCTTGCCTTTGCGGGCGATCAGGTCGAGGTCGGTCTCGAGGCCGGTGAGGATCAACAGCATGATCACCCCCAGCCACGACAGGGCCTCCAGGAGATGAACCTGCTCCGGCTTGGACGGGAAGAGCGCATGGAAGGCGCCAGGGGCGACGGTGCCCAGCAATGAGGGGCCAAGAACGAAACCGGCAAGCAACTCTCCGACGACCGAGGGCAGGCGGAAACGTTTGGCCACCTCGCCGAGCGTCCGGGCGACAAGCAGGAGCAGCCCGAACTGGACGATCAGAAGGAGCAGTTCGTGCCCTCCGAGGGGCTTGATCGTGGGCATTTCCAGACCCCTACCCGCCCGGCCCCTCTCTCATGTCGAGTGAACCTGGGAGCCGGTCGGTCCCTGCCTGGATCAGACCCTCAGTTCAGCGCTGGCACCGGGACGAGTGCGGTTCCGACCACCTGGCCATTGCTGTTGACGACATCGATACCGCACTCCATGTCGCCTCCCCAGGTGGGGAACGCCGCGGGCCACGCAACGGGTACCGCAGCAACCTCTTCTTCGGCCGTCAGCGCATCCAGGCACCGCGTGAGGTAGTCGAGAAACAGGCGGGTTTCGTGGGACTGCCTGCGGAGGCGGGCGTTCAGCAACCCGTACAGAAGGAGGGTTCCGAGCCCCGCCGCACCGGCGGCCACTACAACGAACAACCAGTCCACCGCAACGCCTCCCTTCGTCCGACCATGTTCGGCAGAGTGAGGATCGCCCATGGGCGAGGGCCGTTCATCCATGGCAGCCGCCAACTCGATGTAGGCACTGGCCGGGCTCGAACCTTCGGGCTAGCCGCCATGCGGGCCCGTGCATCCCGCCTTTATTCTTCGACGATGACCCGAAGGGATTGGACTGCAAGCCCGGCTGTGCTGCCTCGACGGGGGGCGCTGGCGGTGCTGGCCACCGCCCAGCTCGTGCTCGCGCTCGACTACTCGATCGTGAACATTGCGCTTCCCTCGATCGGAGGATCGCTCGGCTTCTCCCGGGACGCGGTCGAGTGGGTCGTCAGTGCCTACACCCTCCTGTTCGGGGGCTTCCTGCTCTTCGGAGGACGCTCGTCGGACCTGCTGGGGCGACGCCGCGTCTTCATCGCATCGGGGGCGCTGTTCGGCGTGGCGTCCATGGTGGGCGGGTTGAGCACGACGCCCGCCCTGTTGCTCGCGGGCCGTGCGGTCCAGGGCCTTGCCGCGGGCTTCCTGTTCCCGGCCACGCTCTCCCTCGTCACGACGACGTTTCCCGAGGGTCCCACCCGGAACCGGGCCATTGCCGTCTGGGGAGCGGCAGGTGCGGGCGGGCTGGCCTTCGGTGCCTTCCTCGGCGGCGTCCTTGTCAGCGCACTGGGGTGGCGCTGGGTGTTCTTCGTGAACGTGCCCGTGCTCGCCGTTCTCGTCGTCGCCGCTCTCCTGGTGCTGCCCGGTCGGCGGCCGCCCCGGCCGAGGGTGGCCGATTTCGACCTCCCCGGAGCGACCACCGTCACGGCCGGCGCCATGCTGGTCGTTCTGGCCCTGGTCCAGGCTCCCGTGCTCGGGTGGACGTCGCCCGGAACCCTGATCCCCGCCGCCGTGGGACTGGCCCTGCTGGCCGCCTTCCTCTGGATAGAGGACCACTCCAAGAATCCGCTGATGCCACTCGAACTGCTTCGCCGGCCCACGCTCTGGGGCGGGATGCTGGTCACCGCAGCATTCATGGCGTCGTTCGGATTGCAGTTCTTCTTCCTCACGATGTACCTGCAGTCTTCGCTGCACGAGGCCCCGCTCATCGCCGGGGTGAGCTTCCTGCCGCTCGCCCTGCTCGTCGTAGTCGGCAACCAGGTGGGGGGACGGCTGGCCACGCGCTACGGCGCGGGTCGCGTCCTTCCCTGGGGGATGGTGATCGGGGCAGTGGGGCTGCTCGCGTACGAATTCCTCGGCGCGAGGCTCTCCCTTCCCACCCTGCTCGCCGGCGAGGCCATCGCCGGGTTCGGCCAGGGGATGGCCTTCACCACCGCCTACCTCGTTGCCGGAAGTGGCATCGATGCCGATCGGCAGGGCGTGGCGTCGGGCATGGCCTCCACCGCCCAGCAGCTGGGTGGCTCGATCGGCCTCGCAGTGCTCGTGGATCTGCTCTCGGCCCGTCTGGGGGCGTTGGGAGGACACGGGCTGGTCCTGGACGGAACCTCGGTTCCGGGGCTGATCCCCGCCCTGCACTGGGTCTTCGCGGCTCAGGCGAGCCTTGCACTGATCGGAGCGGCAGCGGCGGCGCTGGTCATCGGTCGCCGATTGCCGCGGCGCCGGGAGGCGGAACCCGCGGAACCCCCGGTACCCGCGGTCGAAACCACCGTCGCTGCCCCAGGGTGACGATGAAGGCCGATCCAGACCCCACGACTGCGGGAACCCGCCTGGGCCGGGCCGTGGCGACCACGACCACCATCGCGGCGGCCATGGCGGGCCATCGCGAGCGCCACGGCAAGAAGAACTCCCTGCGAGACGTCATCCTCGGCGGCCAGGACGGCCTGGTCAATATCCTCGGCATCATCCTCGGGGTGATCGCCGGCGGGGGATCGAACACCGTCCTGCTCGCGGCGGGCTTTGCCGCGGCCATCACGGAGTCGATCTCCATGGGCGCGGTCGGCTATACCTCCACGGTTTCGGAACGTGACTACTACGAGGCCGAACGGCGGCGGGAGGAGGCGGAGATCGAAACGACGCCCGAGGCGGAGCGCCAGGAGATCCGGGACATCTACGCTGCCAAGGGGTTCTCGGGAGACCTCCTCGATCGGGTGGTCGACACCATCGTCTCCAACCGCGAGAGCTGGCTGGCCACGATGATGGACGAGGAGCTGCACCTTCAGCCCATCGACACGCCGGCCATCGTCCGGAGTTCCTTTGTGATCACCGTCGCCACGCTCATCGGTCATCTGATCCCGCTGCTGCCGTTCCTGGTGCTGGCCCGGACCCCGGCACTGATCCTGGCGATCGTGCTCAGCGCCCTGGTGCTCTTCGGTGTCGGCGTCTACTCCGCCGTGACCCTCGTGGGCGACTGGCGGACCAGCGGCCTGAAGATGATGGTGATCGGCCTGGGGGCAGCCGGGGTCGGTTTCTTGATCGGCGGGCTCTTCCATGCCGCAGGAGGCTGAGGCCCCCTCGGCAAAACGTCTGCTTCCCCCGCTATTCTCATCCATGGCGACTGCCCGAGGCGCCCCTCAAGGCGCCGGATCGATGGGAGTGAGTGGAGGGGAGGGGATCCGCGTGACAGCTTCGCGGGTGGCGCTGGCCGACGACGATGTCCTCCTCCGCGAGGGTCTGGCAAGCCTGCTCGAGCGTTCCGGGTTCGAGGTGGTCGGGCAGGCGGGAGACGCCCCGGAGCTGCTCTCCCTCGCTCGGGCGTCGAAGCCCGACCTGGTTGTCGTCGACATCCGGATGCCGCCCGCTCACAGCAACGAGGGTCTCGAGGCGGCGCGGGTGATCCGGGAGGAGCTGCCTGACATCGGAATCCTCGTCCTGTCGGCGCACGTCGAGGTCGAGCAGGCCATGGAGCTGCTTGCCAGCGGGAAACGGATTGGCTACCTCCTGAAGAGCCGGGTCACCAACGTGGACGAGTTCATCGAGGCGCTGGAACGGATTGCCAGGGGAGGCTCAGTCGTCGACCCCGCCCTGGTCCGGGAGCTCGTCGAGGCCCGCCGGGTCAACGACCCCCTCGGGGCCCTCACCTCCCGCGAGCGTGAGGTCCTTGCGCTCATGGCGGAGGGACGCTCCAACGCAGGCATCGCCCGGCACCTGTGGGTCACCGACGGAACCGTGGAGAAGCACGTGGGAAGCATCCTCACGAAGCTCGACATCTGGGAGACCGAGGACGACCACCGCCGCGTGCTCGCGGTCCTGCGTTTCCTCGAGGCCCGCTAGCAGATCCGGCCCCGTTGGCGGCCCCGAATCACTCCGTTTCCGAAGTTTCGGCCTCCTCGCGGCGCTCCATGTCCCTGCGCCAGCCCTGGTGCCCGGGCCCTGGTCCCGAAGTTGGGAGCAGATCGCGCGTATTCACGCGATGTGCTCCTTACCTCCGAGAACGCGCAGCGAAAGCCTAGGGGCCTTCCCCCTCGTGGCCGGTTTCCGGGTCGATGATGATCCCGAAGGTGCGGATCTTCCGGTAGATCGTCGCCCGGGAGATCCCCAGCCGGACGGCGGCCTTGATCTTGTCGCCGTGGGCCTCCGTGAGCGAACGGATGAT
>JAOPZY010000092.1 GCA_025963875.1 Actinomycetota bacterium | reverse complement strand
ACGGGTCATATGGGGCCACGAAGGCCGCCGGGCTACCCGAAAACGTCGAACGGTCGCCCCCAAGGCTCCGCCGTCCGTGCTGACGGGGCTTGCCGAAAAAGGCCACTTTCTGCGGCGTCACCTAGAGCGCGTATGCGCGCGATTCGCTCCCAACTTCGGACCAGGGGCCGGGCATCAAGGCTGGGGGCTTCTGCCTGGAGCGCCTCAAGGCGTGGGTGGAGCAGGGAGGGACTAAGGCTAGATTGCGCCAAAAACCGCGGCTGCCGCGGTTTTTGGCGCAAACATCAGCAGGCAGGCTCCTACGCGCTCCGCATGCGGGCTCGGAGGCCTGGGGTGGAATTTCGCAACAGCCTCATGGTGGGCTTTTCCTGCAACCTGACGGCAACCGCCGATGAGGGCTCATCCACTGGGCTCAGAGAAGCGCGGGCCGCTCCCAATCCTTCCCAAGCAGGTGCTGGTCGAGCCAGGCGATCACGGTTTGGAACCACACCCGGGTGTTCTGCGGCTTGAGTATCCAGTGGTTCTCGTCGGGGAAATAGAGGAACTTGGCGGGGACACCGTTGCGCCGGAGGTCGGTCCAGAGGCGAAGGGCCTCCCCGACGGGCACCCGGTGATCCAGCTCCCCATGGGTGACGAGGACCGGGGTGGTGATGCGCGCAATGTGGCGGTGGGGTGAGTTCTCCTCGTAGCGGTGGGGGTCTTCGTACGGGTTGCCGAACTCGCACTCCCACCATTGGCCCTCGTCGGTCGTGCCGTGGAACTGGTCGAGCGCCCACAGGCTGGCGTGGGTGACGATCGCACGGAAGCGGCGGGTGTGGCCGGCGACCCAGTTGGCCATGTACCCGCCAAACGAGCCACCCATCGCAGCCGTGCGCTCCGGGTCGATATCCTGGCGGGCGACCGCAGCATCGACGGCAGCCATCAGGTCGGTGAAGGGCTCGGCCCCCCAGCGACCCCACCCCCGCTGAATGAAGGCCTGTCCATAGCCGGTCGACAGCGCAGGGTCGGGAAGCAGCACCGCGTACCCGCGGGCCGCCAGGACCCAGGGGTTCCAGCGCCAAAGCCACTCGTTCCACGAGCCCAGCGGGCCGCCGTGGATCCACAGCACGAGCGGCGCCGGCGACGCCTCCGACGCCGCCTCGGGAAGCACCAGCCACGAGTGGATCGCCACGCCGTCGGCAGCAGTTGCGACCATCTCCTCGACCCGGCCCGGGACGGTGACCGGTACCCCGGGCGTCGGGATAGGGCGGGGATCCTGGTCGGGTGCCCGTGCATCCAGCGCCACGACCTCCTGCGGGGATGAGATCCGGGAGCGCAGCGCGTAGAGGGTCGAGCCGTCGGGAGAGGGACACAGGTCGGAGAAGGCGCCGTCAGCCGAGAGCCGGGTCACCACACCGGTGGCGACGTCCACCCGGAACACCGGAGCCCGGCCGGCCTCGTACGCTGCGAAGAACACCGCCTGGGAGTCGGGGGCCCAGACCGGCTTCTTGGGCCACTGGTCGAAGCCCGGAATGAGATCCCGTCCTCGACCTTCCGCGAGGTCGATCAGCCACAGCGTGACCTCGGCGGCCTCGCCGGGATTGCCCAACGTCTGGCGCCTGCACACGACCCTGCCTCCGTCGGGGGCGCACGCGAAGCCGGCGTGGTCGGCCTCCGATGCAGCAAGGTCGCGCGCCTCGCCGGTCGAGACGTCCACCGCCACCACGTCCACCGCCAGGGCCGTCCCCAGGCGGCGCCGGCCCGTGACCAGCGTGGAACCGTCCGGTGTGAGGTCGAAATCGACCTCGTTGAGGCTGTGTGCCTCGCCCCCGGCGACGCGGCGCAGGTCCATGGGGGTGTCACCCGCCGGCAGTGGGGCGGCGACGAAGATCTGACGCTCCCGGGGGCCGAGGTAGTGGTCCCAGTGACGGATGGGATAGGACTCGAAGAGCTGCGCCACCATGCCCGCTTCCTTGCGCGCCTTGAAGCGCTCGCCATCCTCCTCCAGGGACTCGGTCCCCGGGAACGTGCCGATGCCGAGAGCCACCGCTCCGGACGAGCGGGCCACAGCCAGGCCTTCGACGCCTCCCGGCGGGTCCGCTACCAGCCGGGCCTCCCCGCCGCCGGCGGGGAGCAGCCAGAGTCCCCTGCGCTCGTCGTCGGGAGCATCCGGCTTGGCATCCGGATCGGGGCGGGCGGAGCTGAAGAGGAACCCCCCGTCGGGGAGGAAAGCGCCAGGTGACTCGCCCTTCGCGGAGCGGGTCAGGCGCTTCGGTTCCGCCTTCCCGGCAGGGTCGAGCTCCCACAGGGCGCTGACGTAGCGTTTGCCGTCGGCGGCAACCGTGGCCACGGACGTGATCAGCCGAGTCCCGTCGGGGCTGAGTGCCAGCCCGGTCACGCGGGGCATGGCCAGGAAATCGTCCAGCTCGAAGGTCGCCATCGTTCGCCAGTCTGTCAACAGGACGGACAAGTATCCCAGACGGCCGAGAAGGAAAGTAGCGCCGAACCCGTGCGGGAGCGGCCGCCGAGGCGCGATACTTCCGCGCACCTACTCCTTCACTGGTGCCGCTCCGTCAGAGGACCCAACCGTCGTGACGGGATCGCTGATCGAGGATTTGCCGGGAGCGATTTGCTCCACGGGGCCGCTCCCCTTCGTCGACTTCATGCGTCTCGCCCTCTACCACCCGAGCGACGGCTACTACGCCACGCGGGTGCCCGGCCACGGCAGCGACTACCGCACGTCCGCTTCGATCACACCCTGGTTCGGCCGGCTCGTCGCCCGCCACTTGGAGGCGATGTGGGAGGCGCTCGGGGCGCCGGATCCGTTCTGGGTCATCGAGGTCGGAGCGGGCCTGGGGGACCTCGCTGCAGGGGCGATGGAGGCGGCGGGGCCGATGTCGGATGCCCTGCACTGGCGGTTCGTCGAGCGTTTCGATCGGGTTCGGTCCTGGCAGCGGCGGCGCTTGGGCACGGCCGCTACGTCGGCGGAGTGGGCTCCGCGGCTGGGAGAGCCGCCCGTGGCGGCCGGCTGCGTGCTGGCCAACGAGTGCTCGACAACTTCCCGGTCCACGCCCTCGAAGTGATCGACGGTGACCGCGTCGGCGAGATCTACGTCGACATTGACGGCAACCACCTTGTGGAACGGTTGGGACGGCTCTCGACGCCGGATCTCGCCGGGCGGGCCCGGCAGGCAGCCAGCCACCTCGACGAAGGTGCCCGCTTCGAGCTGTGCCCCGAGCTCGAGGTCTGGTGCTGCCAGGCCGCACGGGCACTCGAACGTGGCTACCTCCTGCTCCTTGACCACGGCGACGTCCAGCCCGACATCTGGCTCGACAACCCCCTGGGCACCCTCGTCACCCATGGACCCGCCGACGCCGGCCCGTCGCCCCTCGACGACCCAGGGTCAAAGGACATCACGGCGAAGGTGAATTTCTCCGCCGTCCTCCAAGCCGTCGAGGCGGCCGGCTTCTGTCCGGGACCTCTTGTTTCGCAACGCACCTGGCTGCTGTCCCTCGGCCTCGCCCAGGTTGCGGACGAGATCGAAGCCGCCGGGTTCCTGTCGGCCCTGGAGGGCTGGCTGGAGCAGGCCGAGGTGCTGCAGGGAGAGCTCGGCCTGCTCATGGAGTTGGGCGCCGTCGGCGGACTCGGCGATCTCCTCGTGCTCCGTGCCGGCAAGGGGGCACCAGCCCTCGTCGGCCCCGGTCACTCCATTACATGACGACCTCGTAGGACAGC
The DNA here is from genome assembly GCA_025963875.1 of Actinomycetota bacterium. GTDB lineage: Bacteria > Actinomycetota > CADDZG01 > JAHWKV01 > JAOPZY01 > JAOPZY01. Next base: position 342 of record JAOPZY010000092.1, on the reverse strand, counting down.
GCAGTTCGCGGGCCCTACTCCGGCCAGGCAGAGTTCTCGATGATATCCACGAAGTTGCCGCGCTTGAAGCCGGGCACGAAACGTTCGAGGACGTCCGCATTCATGGTGCCGAAGGTGGTCTCGGGCCTGGGGGCCATGCCTTCGGTGAAGGCCTCGATGATGCGGCGCTTGAAGTCCGGGCGTGGGTGCAGCGCGGTAATCGCCGCGCGGTCGGCGTCGCTGATGTCGTGGTAGCCGATTCCCAGCACGTCGCACTCCACGCCCGCGCTCACGAGGGCAACCTCGGGTTCCATGAACTGCGGGACGCCCGGCGTGGTGTGCAGGGCGATGGAAGTCCAGACG
>JAOPZY010000096.1 GCA_025963875.1 Actinomycetota bacterium | reverse complement strand
GGGGGCGAGGGGGAGGCGGAGGTCGAGGAGAAGGCCCCCGTCTTCACGGTGGTGCCATAGGGGGTGCGGGGAGCTACTCCCCCGGGGAACGAGCGGGTGAAGGAGGGAGTCTCTCTGGAGACGGACGGGGGATACGGGATCGTCCCGGGCGACCTTCCGGAGGCAACGGACGCCGCCATGCGCTACCTGGCGCCCAGCGCCCGTTCCTGCTGGGAGGTCCGCCGCCACCTCGTCGCCAAGGGGTTCGGGGAGGACGTCGCCGCTGCGGCCGAGGCCCGTTTGCTCGATCTCGGGATCCTGGACGACCGGGAGTTCACGCGGAATGCGGTGGAGTCCGCCGTCCTGCGCCGCCACGAGGCACCGGCGAAGGTGCAGCTCGCCCTCCAGGCCAAAGGCGTGGCCCGGGAGCTGGTCGCCGATGCCCTGGCCGAGATCCTCATGGACGAGGGCAACGTCGACGGGGCGGTGGCGGCGGGGGCGCTCAGGCTCCCCTCCCTGCACGGCCCGCCGCTCGCCATCCGCCGAAAACTGGGTGCCTACCTGGCTCGCCGGGGCTACGAGGCGGAGGTGATCGACGAGGCCTGCAGCCGGCTGCTGGGCGAATTCGCAGCGGACGAAGCGGACGATCAGGCTGCGAGAGCGGGTCCTAGGGCACCGTAGGTACGTTAATATTGTTTCGCCGGCTTGAAGAAATGCATGCGTCGGAGCAACGGCCTGATCACCTGACAGTTACGAAATTGGACAGACACCCAGTCCGCTGTGAGACAGACAAGACCAAGGCCACGGGCCATGATGAGGATCCCAACCCGCCTATCGGAGTAGGCATGCCGAATGTCTCTTGAGTGGATCCTCAAGAGTCCCTAAACCCGCATACAGTTCTTCCGGCCGAGCGACGCTCGGCTTTTTTGTTGCCTTTTTTCATAGTCCTTTCGCAGGTGCATTAAGGGAGGTACAGCCAGATGACCCAGGTCGTGTTGTTGATCTTGGGCCTCCTGGTAGGAGTCGGAATTGGCTATCTTGTCCGTAAGTCGATCTCAGAGTCCCGAGCGGGCGCCATCGAGGTGCGTGCTCGGGAGATCCTCGCCGAGGCAGAGCGCGACGCGATTGCCGCGAAGAGCCAGGCCTTGGTCGACGCCAAAGACGAAGCCATCCGGGTCCGCCAGGAGGCCGAGGCGGAGGTAAAGACGCGGACCGCGGAAGTGACGCGTCGTGAGACCCGCCTCAATCAGAAGGAGGAGACCCTCGACGAGATGTCCCGCAGGCTGGAGGGCCGGGAGCGATCGTTGCTCGACCGGGCCGCCGAGGCCGAACGCATGCGGGACCAGCTGGAGGAGGTCCTCGTCAAGCAGAAGACCGAGCTGGAGCGACTCGCGGGCATGACCGCCCAGGAGGCTCGGGACACACTGATCCACCAGATCCAGGACGAGGCGAAGCGAGACGCCATGGTCCTGGTCCGCGACATCGAGGGGCAGGCCCGGGAGGAAGCCGACCGCCGCGCCCGCAAGATCGTGGCCATCGCCATGCAGCGGGTGGCGTCCGAGGAGACCTCCGAGAACGCCATCTCCGTGGTCACCCTGCCGAACGACGAGATGAAGGGCCGGATCATCGGCCGGGAGGGCCGCAACATCCGGGCCTTCGAGGCGGCGACCGGGACCAACCTCATCATCGACGACACCCCGGAGTCGGTGATCCTGTCGTGCTTCGACCCGATCCGGCGGGAGGTCGCCCGCATCACGTTGGAGAAGCTCATCAGCGACGGCCGCATCCAGCCGTCGCGTATCGAGGAGATCGCGGAGAAGGCCCGGGCCGAGGTGGAGCGGGCCATCCGGGAGGCAGGGGAGTGGGCCCTGATGGACGTCGGCATCACGGACATGCACCCCGAGATGGTGAAGGTGCTGGGCCGGCTGAACTACCGGACCTCGTACGGACAGAACATCCTGAAGCACCTGGTCGAGGCCGCCCACATCGCCGGCGTCATCGCCGCGGAGCTGGGCACCGACATCGACCTCGCCAAGCGTTGCACCCTGCTGCACGACCTCGGCAAGGCCATCACCCACGAGGTCGAGGGCTCGCACGCCATGATCGGCGCCGAGCTGGCCCGCCGTCTCAAGGAGTCGCCGGCGGTGATCCATGCCATCGAGGCCCACCACGGCGAGGTCGAGCCGAGGACCATCGAGGCGGTCATCGTCCAGACCGCCGACGCCATCTCCGGCGCCCGGCCCGGCGCCCGCCGGGAGACGCTCGAGACCTACGTGAAGCGCCTGCAGCGCCTCGAGGCCATCGCCGAGTCCTTCCACGGCGTGCAGAAGTGCTACGCCATGCAGGCGGGCCGGGAGGTCCGGGTCATGGTGCGGCCGGAGTCGGTCGACGACCTGGGGGCCGAGGTCATGGCCCGCGACATCGCCAAGCGCATCGAAGAGGAGCTCCAGTACCCCGGTCAGATCAAGGTCATGGTGATACGGGAGCACCGAGCGGTCGAGTACGCCAAGTAGCGTCGACCTCCTCGCAGAGCTCGGGGAGTGGCACCGCCGCCGATCCTGCTCCCGCGGGGGAGCGGGGCCGGCGGGGTTCCCGTACGCCCGTCCACCAGCCGCGGCGGCCGATGCCGCCAGGGCCGAGCTGCGGCTGGATGCCGGGATCGGACCAACGGAACCTTCGGTGATACGCAACCAGGCGTGGGATCGCGAGCAGGACGAGTCCCATCGGTGACAGGGCCAAGACGATCGCGAGGATCTCCAGCACTCTCACTCTTGTACGCTCTGGCCCCCCGGCCCGCAAGGGTGCGGCGGGGTGGTCCCACTTTCCCACCCATACGGTGGGTTTTTGCACCCACCTCAGTGGGCGTCCCCGCCCGGATAGGACCCGGATAGGATCTGGTACGTGAGCAAGAGCTACTGGATCCGCACCTTCGGGTGCCAGATGAACGAGCACGACTCCGAGCGGATGGCCGGCCTGCTGGAGGTCCAGGGCTACCGCCCGGCCCCCAGCGCCGAGCAGGCGGACGTCGTCATCTTCAACACGTGCGCGATCCGGGAGAACGCCGACAACCGGCTCTACGGCAACCTCGGCACCATGAAGCGGATCAAGCAGGAGCGGCCGGGGATGCAGGTCGTCGTGGGCGGCTGCCTGGCCGAGAAGGACCGCGACCTGGTCGTCCAGAAAGCCCCCTGGGTGGACGTCGTCTTCGGGACCCGCAACATCGAGGCCCTCCCCGGCCTGCTCGGTGCAGCGGAGCGGCAGGGCATCCCGGTCGTCGAGTTCTCCGAGGCGCTCCAGGTCTTTCCCTCCGCGCTGCCCTCCCGGCGCGGCTCGAAGATCCACGCCTGGGTGGCGATCCAGTACGGGTGCAACAACTCGTGCACGTTCTGCATCGTGCCGAGCGTCCGGGGGGTCGAGGCATCCCGGCGCATCGGGGACGTCCTGGGGGAGGTCAAGGACCTGGTGAGCGACGGGGTCGTCGAGGTGAGCCTGCTCGGCCAGAACGTCAACTCCTACGGCCGCGACGTCTACGGCACGCCGCGCTTCGCCGACCTGCTGCTGGCCCTCGACGGCATCCCCGGCCTCAGCCGGGTGCGCTTCACCTCGCCGCACCCCAAGGACTTCCGGGAGCCGGTCGCCCGGGCGATGGCCGAGTCCTCGGTCGTCTGCGAGCACCTGCACCTGCCGGTCCAGTCCGGCTCGACGCGCCTGTTGAAGGAGATGAAGCGGTCCTACTCCCGGGAGCGCTACCTGGAGAAGATCTGGATGGCCCGCCGCCTCGTGCCGGGGCTTGCGATCACCACCGACATCATCGTCGGGTTCCCGGGGGAGACCGAGGAGGACTTCGCCGACACCCTGTCGCTCGTCGAGGAGGTCGGCTACGACGCCGCGTACACGTTCCAGTACTCGCCCCGCCCCGGGACGGTCGCCGGCGTCCGCACCGACCAGGTCCCCAAGCCCGTCGTCCAGGAGCGCTTCGACCGCCTCCTGGCGGCCCAGGAGCGGATCTCGCTGCAGCGCAACCAGGACCAGGTGGGGGGCGAGCTGGAGGTGCTGGTGGAGGGGCCGTCCCGCAAGGAGCCCGGCAGGGCGACCACCCGCACCCGCACCAACAAGCTCGTCCACGTGCCCAACCCCTGCGACGCCCTCCGGGAGGGCATGTTCGCCCGGGTCCGCATCACCGCCGCCGCCCCCCACCACCTCGAAGGGGAGCTGGTGGGGTGACCGACCGGGTGCTGGCGATCGTCGGCCCTACCGCCGCGGGCAAGACCGCCCTGTCGCTGGAGGTCGCCGAGGCGCTCGACGCCGAGGTGGTGAGCATGGACTCGACCATGGTCTACCGGGGAATGGACATCGGGACGGACAAGCCGTCCCCGGCGGACCTGCAGAGGGTTCACCACCACCTCGTCGACGTGCTCCAGCCGTCGCACACGCTGACCGTCGCCCAGTTCCAGTCGATGGCGCGGGCTGCCGTGGCCGGCGTCCTGGCGAGGGGCCGCCTGCCGCTGCTCGTGGGCGGGTCCGGCCTGTACTTCCGTGCGGTCGTCGACCCGCTGGAGTTCCCCGGCACCGATCCCGTGGTGCGGCAGCGGCTGGAACGGGAGGCGCAGGAGCAGGGATCCCTGGCGCTCTATGCGCGGCTGCAGGCCCTCGACCCCGAGGCGGCTGCCCACATCGACCCGCCGAACGCCCGCCGCACCATCCGGGCCCTCGAGGTCCTCGAGACGACGGGCCGGCTGTTCTCGAGCTTCCGCACGTCGTGGGAGCAGCCCCGCTCGCTCTACGACCTCACCGTCGTCGGGCTCACCGAGCCCCGCCCCGAGTTGCACCGCCGCATCGAGGCCAGGGTCGAGTCGCAGGTTGCCAGAGGCCTCGTGGCCGAGGTGGAGCGCCTCGTCCGGGAGGAGCGGCTCCGGGACTCGGCCACTGCCGTGCAGGCGCTCGGGTACGCCCAGGTCCTCGCCCACCTCGACGGCCGCCTGAGCCTGGAGGAAGCGATCGAAGAGACCAAGATCCGCACCCGCCGCTTCGCTCGCCGCCAGATCGGTTGGTTCCAGGCCGACCGGCGGGTGACCTGGTTCACGTCCGATCCGTCGGGCGCGGCGGCGCACCTGCTGGCGCACAAGAAGCTTCCAAACAAGGGGGAGGCCGCATGACCGATCAGATCCCCGTGCGTCCGCCGGGGCCACCGCTGGAGTTCTCGAAGTACGAGGGCCTCGGCAACGACTTCATCCTCATCTTCGTCGAGGATGTCACCCCGGAGCTGGCCCGGTTCATGTGCGACCGCCACTTCGGCATCGGCGCCGACGGCGTCATCCGGATCCTCCCGGCCTCCAACCCCGACTACGACTTCCACTTCCGCCTCTTCAACTCCGACGGTGGCCAGGCGGAGGTGTCGGGCAACGGCCTGCGCTGCGTGGGCCGGTTCCTCCACGAGGCGGGCCTCTGGTCGCAGCCCCGCATCAAGGTGGAGACCGGGGGCCAGGTGAAGGTCATCGAGGTCACGGTCAGCGGTGGCGAGGTGTCCAGCGTCCGGGTGGACATGGGGCCCGCCGAGGTGCAGGGCACCGTCGACCTCTTCGACCGCACCTGGCACAAGGTCGTCACGGGCAACCCGCACGCCGTCACCATGGTGGACGACATCGACACCGCCCCCGTCACCCAGCTCGGCCCCAAGGTCGAGACCCACGAGTCGTTTCCCAACCGCACCAACGTCGAGTTCTGCAAGGTCGACGGGCCCGACCTGCTCTCCGTCCGCTTCTGGGAGCGGGGCGTCGGCGTGACGCTGGCATCGGGCTCCGGCTCGACCGCTGCGGTCGTGGCGGCCGGCCTCGACCGGGCCACCGTTCGGACCCTGGGGGGCGACCTGCTCGTCGAGAAGGGGCCCGGCGGGCACCTCTACCAGTCCGGACCCGCCAAGCACATCTTCGACGGGGCCCTGCCGTGAGAACCGCAAAGAGGATCGAGAAACTCCCGCCGTACCTGTTCGCGTCCCTCGACCGGCGCATCGCCGAGGCGCGGGACCGGGGGGTCGACGTCATCTCCTTCGCCATCGGGGACCCCGACCGCCCGACGCCGGGCAACATCGTCGACGCCGCGGTCGCCGCCGTGGCCGACCCCGCCAACCACCGGTACCCCTCCTACTACGGGCTGCCGGAACTCCGGCGGGCGATCGCCGCCTACTACCAGCGGCGCTTCGGCGTCACCCTCGATCCGGAGTCGCAGGTCCTGCCGCTCATCGGGTCGAAGGAGGGCATCCACAACCTCGCCACCGCCTTCGTCGACCCCGGCGACGTCGTGCTGGTGCCCGACCCCGGCTACCCGGTCTACGCCACCAGCGCCATCCTCGCCGGTGGCAGGCCGGTCATGGTCCCGCTGCCGGCCCAGGACGGGTTCCAGCCCCGGCTGGACGAGATCAGCCCCGGCGACGCCGTGGCCGCCAAGATCCTCTGGCTCAACTACCCCAACAACCCGACCGCCGCCACCGTCGGTGCGGACACGTTCGCCCGGGCCGTGTCGTTCGCCAGGCAGCACAACCTCCTGCTGGCCCACGACGCCGCCTACGTCGACGTCACCTTCGACGGGTACGTCGCCCCCAGCCTCCTGCAGACACCGGGCGCCATGGAGGTGGGGATCGAGTTCGGCTCCCTCTCCAAGACCTACAACATGACGGGCTGGCGGATCGGCTGGGCGGTCGGGTCCCCGGTCGCCGTGGAGGCGCTCGGACGGGTGAAGACCAACATCGACTCGGGCATCTTCAACGCCCTGCAGCGGGCGGGCATCGAGGCGCTGGAAGGGCCGCAGGACGCCGTCGCCGCCAACTGCGAGGTGTACCGCCGCCGCCGGGACACCCTGATCGAGGGTCTGAACTCGGCGGGATGGACCCTGTCCCGCCCCAAGGGGGCGATCTACGTCTTCGCCCCCACGCCCAACGGCGAGAGCTCGGGTGCGTTCGCCGACTTCCTGCTGGAGAGGGCGGGGGTCGTGGTGGCGCCGGGTGCCGGGTACGGCGCCCAGGGGGAGGGCCACGTCCGGTTCTCCCTGACGCTGCCCGACGCACGCCTCGAAGAGGGCGTCGAGCGCATCGCCCGTGCATTGAAGGAGCGCTGACAGCTTGTCCGACCGGGGACCCGACTCGGACATCCGGGAGCGGGCGGTGCTCGTCGGTCTGGCGCCCTCCCACGCCCAGTTCGAGGCCGCGGAGGCCTCCCTCGACGAACTCGCCCTGCTGGCCGACACGGCGGGGGCCGAGGAGGTCGAGCGGGTGATCCAGGTGCGGGAGACACCCGACACGGCGACGTACCTCGGCAAGGGCAAGGCCCGGGAGGTCGTCGAGCTGGCGCAGGCCCTGCACGCCGACGCCATCATCTTCGACGACGAGCTCGCCCCGGCCCAGGGCCGCAACCTCGAGGACATGGCGGGGATCAACCCCCTCGCCCCGAACCAGCTCAAGATCATCGACCGCACTGGCCTGATCCTCGACGTCTTCTCGCAGCACGCCCACTCCGCGGAGGGCAAGCTCCAGGTCGAGCTGGCGCAGATCAACTACCACACGCCCCGGCTGCGAGGCTGGTCCGACGTCATGAGCCGCCTCGGCGGTGGCATCGGGACGAGGGGGCCCGGCGAGACCAAGCTGGAGGTGGACCGCCGGCGCATCCGCAGGCGCCTGACCAAGCTCCGGGGCGACCTCGCCGACGTCGAGCGCACCCGTGACCTGAAGCGCAAGAGCCGGGTCCGGTCCGGGGTGCCGCAGATCTCGCTGGTCGGCTACACCAACTCCGGCAAGTCGACGCTGCTGAACGCCCTCACGGGGGCGGGGGTCCTCGTCGAGGACCGCCTGTTCTCGACGCTCGACCCGACGGCCCGGCGGCTCGACCTCCCGGATGGCCGCCATGCGGTCCTGACCGACACCGTCGGCTTCGTGAAGAAGCTGCCCCACACCCTGGTCGAGGCGTTCCGCTCCACGCTGGAGGAGACGGGGTCTTCGGACCTGCTGCTGCACGTCGTCGACGCCGCCCAGCCCGACCCCGAGGGCCAGATGGACGCGGTGACGAAGGTCCTGGGCGAGATCGGCGCCTCACAGATCCCGACCATCCTGGCCTTCAACAAGCGGGACCTGGTCTCGGACGCCGATGCGGCGGTGCTGGCGGCGAGGCACCCGGACGCCGTGTTCATCTCCGCGGCGCGCGGCGACGGGCTCGACGACCTGCTGGCGACCCTGGGGGAGCGGGTGGCGGCAGCCCGGCTCATCGTGGACTTCGAGATCCCCTTCGACCGGGGGGACGTCCGCAGCCGCCTCCACGAGGAGGGCGAGGTCCTGAAGGAGACGTTCGAGTCGGACGGGTACCGGCTCCAGGTGAGGACGTCGCAGGACGTCCTTGCCCGGTTCAGCGAGTTCCTGGTGGACGGCCGGGAGGCGCCCGGCCCCGACGGCGTCTGAGCTTCTCGGCGTATGCTTCTGTGGAAATTCTGTGAGCGCCAAGGTACGTTCTAACGTCGTTTTATGCTCAAAGAATTCTGGAACAGCGTTAAAGGGTGGGCCGGTTAGAGGCGGCGCAGGATCGCGACGACCTTGCCGAGCACCCTGACGTCCGGCGGGGCCACGATCGGCTCCATCGCAGGGTTCTCGGGCATCAGCAGGATCCGGTTCCCGTCACGGCGGAACCGCTTGATCGTCGCCTCGGACTCGCCGGTCGGCCCCTCGACCTGGGCGGCGACGATCTCGCCGTTCGAGGGGCTGGCGTTCACCCGGACCACCGCGAAGTCGCCGTCGTTGATCCCGGCCCCGATCATGCTCTCGCCCTTCACCCGGAGCACGAAGTGCGGGGTGTCGTCGATGAAGTCCTCCGGGACGGCGAGCGTCCCCTCCTGCACCTGCTCGGCGAGCGAGGTGGGGCCGGCGGCGATGGAGCCGTAGATCGGCAGGGACTGGGCGGCCGGCCGCTCGACGTGGGCGTGCTCGCCCCACCGCACTTCGATGGCCCGGGGTTTCGTGGGGTCCCGCCGCAGGTAGCCGCGGTCCTCGAGGGTCTGCAGGTGGGCGTGCACGGTGCTCGGCGAGGCGAGGCCGACGGCCTGCCCGATCTCGCGGACGGCCGGCGGATAGCCCCGCCGCTCGACGCTTTCCACGATGAAGTCCAGGATGGCCCGCTGCCGCTGCGTCAGGTCTGATCCGTCCATACTCCCGTACCCTCTCGTTTCGTGCATCTTTCCGGGACTCTCCGGTGCCTGGCCAGGAGTGTAGGCCAACCCGGGGCAAGAGGCAAACATTTGTTCGCTTTTTCTCTTGACTTTCGGCAAAAGGTGGCCGTACCATCGGCCCCAATGAGCCCGAACAAGCGTTCTGCCGCACGCATCGCCGGGGTCGCCTTGGGGGCCGGACTGTTGGTGGGGCTCGTCAACCCCTCGCTGTGGGCGGGCTCTGCCGCTGCCACCGGCCCCCGCCTCACCCACGTCGTGGCGCCGGGGGAGACGCTCTGGAGCCTGGCGGAGCGTCACGCCGGCCGGCAAGACCCTCGGGACTACATCTACGATCTGGAGAAACTCAACAACCTGGGCCCCAGACCCATCTACCCGGGGGAACGTCTGCTTCTTCCGTAGCGCTCCGCGATTTGCTCGCGACTCCTATTGACACACTTCCAGGTTTGTAATTACATCCTGGTACGAACTAGATCTTGGGCCATCCCGCCCGTTGACCCCTATATGTAGGGGTTTGCGCGATCATAGAGGTAAGGTCGCGACGGGGGTCGCCCGTGTCCGAGGAGGGACGAGCAATGAAGACGAGTGACGGCGTTCAGGCGTCGCGGGTGGGCGAACTTCGTGTGGAACGCTACTTCACGCGTCCGGGGGTTGACCCCTTCGATGAGGTGGAATGGGAGATCCGAGACGCCCGGATCGGCTACGGCGACAAGGTCGCCTTCGAGCAGAAGGCGGTCGAGTTCCCCAAGGTCTGGTCGCAGAACGCCACCAACATCGTGGCCCAGAAGTACTTCCGCGGCCCCCTCGCCTCGCCCCGCCGGGAGCGGTCGGTCCGGGACATGATCAACCGGGTGGTCGGCTGGTACGCAGGCCGGGGCGCCGAGGACGGTTACCTCGCCGGCGAAGCGGACGAGACCTTCCGAGCGGAGCTCACCCACCTCCTGCTGATGCAGAAGATGGCGTTCAACTCGCCCGTGTGGTTCAACGTCGGTCTCGTCAACCCACCCAGGGTCTCGGCGTGCTTCATCCTCGACGTCGAGGACGACATGCACTCGATCCTCAACTGGTACGTCGAGGAGGGCCTGATCTTCAAGGCCGGCTCGGGGGCGGGCATCAACCTTTCCAAGCTGCGGTCGTCGAAGGAGCTGCTCACCTCCGGCGGGACCGCGTCCGGCCCCGTGTCGTTCATGCGGGGGGCCGATGCCTCCGCCGGCACCATCAAGTCCGGTGGCTCGACACGCCGGGCCGCGAAGATGGTCGTGCTCGACGTCAACCATCCCGATGTCGGGGAGTTCATCTCCTGCAAGGTCCGGGAGGAGCACAAGGCCCGCGCCCTCCGTGAGGCCGGCTTCGACATGGACCTCGACGGCATCGACTCCCACTCGCTGCAGTACCAGAACGCGAACAACTCCGTCGGCCTGACCGACGACTTCCTCGAGGCCTACCTCGCCGACGCGGACTGGGACCTGAAGGCGGTCAAGGACGGGCGCACGGTCGAGACCGTCAAGGCCCGTGGGCTGATGCGCCAGATCGCGGAGGCGGCCTGGGAGTGCGCCGATCCCGGCGTCTTCTACCTCGACACGATGAACGCCTGGCACACCTCGCCAGCGGCCGGACCAATTAAGGCAACGAATCCGTGCGGCGAATTCGTCCGTCCTGCGAATACTTCCTGTAATCTTGCTTCTCTCCGACTTACCCGATTTGTCGATAACGAGGGCACATTCGATGTTCCCGCCTTCACGGCCGCGGTCGAGACCACTCTCACGGCGATGGACATCTCCGTCCATAACGCCGAGTACCCGACCGAGAAGATCAGCTCCATGGTGAAGACCTACCGGGACCTCGGGATCGGCTACACGGACCTTGGGGCTCTGCTCATGCAGCAGGGGGTGCCCTACGACTCCGACGCCGGGCGGGCGTGGGCCGCTGCGATCACCGCCCTCATGAGCGGGGTCGCCTACCGCCGGTCGGCCGAGCTCGCCGGGGCCGTGGGTCCGTACCCGGGCTGGGTCGAGCCTGGCAACTCCGAGGCACATCTCGCCGTCGTGCGCCGCCACCGCGCCGCGGTCGACCAGATCGACCTCTCGCTGGCGCCAAGCCGGCTGGTCGACGCGGCCAGGCTGGCCTGGGACGAGGCCATCGAGCTCGGTGAGCGATACGGGTACCGCAACGCCCAGGTCAGCCTCATCGCCCCGACGGGGACGATCAGCTTCCTGCTCGACGCCGACACCACCGGGATCGAGCCCGACCTTGCCCTCGTGAAGACGAAGAAGCTGGTCGGCGGCGGCACGATGAAGATCGCCAACCAGGGTGTGCCGAAGGCGCTCAAGAAGCTGGGCTACCCGCCCCGCCACATCGCCGATATCGTCGGCTACGTCACCGACAACAACACGGTGAGGGGGGCGCCGCACCTGCACCAGGAGCACTATCCGGTGTTCGACTGCGCCATGGGAACGAGCCCGATCCACTACATGGGCCACGTGAGGATGCTGGCCGCCGTGCAGCCGTTCCTCTCCGGTTCGTCGTCGAAGACCGTCAACATGCCTGAGGACGCCACCGTGGAGGAGATCGAGGCCCTCTACCTCGAGGGCTGGCGCCTCGGCCTGAAGAACCTCGCCATCTACCGGGACAACTGCAAGGTGGGGCAGCCGCTGTCGGCCGACAAGAAGAAGGCGCCCGCGGCCGCCGCTGCCCCTGCCCTTCCTGTCGCTCCTTCTGTCGGTCCGCCTGTCGTTGTCGCCGAGGCCAAGCCGAAGGTCGAGGAACGTCCGGCCCCCACGCGGCGTCGCCTGCCCCGCAAGCGGCCCTCGCGGACCACCTCGTTCCGCATCGCCGACTGCGACGGCTACGTCAACGCCGGCGAGTACCCCGAAACCGGGGAGCTGGGCGAGATCTTCCTGAAGGTCGCCAAGCAGGGGAGCACGCTGGCCGGCGTGATGGACGCCTTCGCCATCGCCATCTCGATCGGCCTGCAGTACGGCGTGCCGCTGAAGGCCTACGTCGACAAGTTCATCAACATGCGCTTCGAGCCGTCAGGCATCACCGACGACCCCGACTTCCGCTTCGCCACATCCGTCGTCGACTACATCTTCCGGCGCCTGGCGGCGGACTACCTGAGCCCCGAGGACCGTGCGTCCCTCAACGTGCTCACCACTGCGGAGCGCAAGCGGGCGTTGGACGGCGGGGTGCCGCAGGTCTCGAACGGACACGGCAAGGAGCAGGAGGAGGAGCCTTCGGACTTCATCTCCGCCTCGACAGAGGTTCCGGAGGAGCCCCGCCTCGTCGTGCGGACCACCAGCGATGCACCGATGTGCTACACGTGCGGCATCTCGATGCAGCCGGCAGGATCGTGCTTCGTCTGCCCGTCGTGCGCCACCACGAGCGGCTGTTCATAAGGGCCTCCCTCCCCAGGGGCCTTCGTGACCGACATCGCCCACCTTGCCCTCGGCGTCCGGGACCCGGCCCGGTCGCTCGCCTTCTACCATGACGTCGTCGGTCTTGAGGGAGCCGTACGGGAGGCCGACTTCGGCTTCGTCGTGACCACCCCGAGGGGCATCTCCTTCTCGCTGATTCGGGGCGAGCCACCCGAGGGCCTGGGGGAGGTCCACTTCGGTGTGGCGCTCCCCGGCGAGGAGGCGGTGCGGACCCGGCGGGCGGAGCTGGCCGGCATGGGCATCCGGGAGGTCGACTGGTGGGTGGAGCCCGGCTTCGTCTCCCTGAAGATCGCCGACCCCGACGGCTACGTCGTGGAATTCTTCTGGGAGGAGGCCTAGGCTAGCATCCTCCCGTGGACCAACATCTCGGGTACCCGGGAGCCCTCCCGCACCTTCGGGTCGCCAAGGACCTCATGGACCGCCACTACGCCGAGCCGCTCTCGCTCGACCAGGTGGCCCGACAGGCCGGGTACTCCCGCTCCCACTTCCTGCGAGCATTCCGGGATGCCTACGGCGAGACACCAAGGGCCTACCTCACCCGGCGCAGGATCGAGCGGGCGAGGGATCTTCTCCGCTCCGCCAACCTGACGGTCACCGAGATCTGCCACATCGTCGGCTTCTCGAGCCTGGGCTCCTTCAGCGCCCGCTTCACCGAGCTTGTCGGGTGCTCGCC
>JAOPZY010000046.1 GCA_025963875.1 Actinomycetota bacterium | reverse complement strand
AGGGCGAGGATGATCGCTGCGGTCAGGGCCATGGCGCCGAAGATGGCGGCGACCGCTGCCGCACCCAGGAGCCCGGCTCCCTTGCCGGCGGTCTTGACTTTGGACGTCAGCTCGGTACGGGCGAGCTGCAGCTCCTCACCAATAAGGGCCTTGGACTCCTCCGTCACCTTCTGAAGCACCTGCGTGACGGGCTGGTGGGCCAGGTCCTGCGTCGGGGGATTCCACGCGGTTGTGGGTGTGGCGGCGGTCGCAGGAGGGGCGCCATTGGCGGCGAACGGGTCGCCCCCGCCGGAGCGCATTTCCAGGTTTGCTGCCAGTCGTTGTGATCTCCGGGAAGACAGGGGGGGCCTCCTTGGGGCGCGGGCTGCCGGGGATACGTATTCGTTTTTTCTCTCGGATGTTGCGGAGCGGGGGCCGGCTTCGCCCACAATGCTGCGTACCCGCTCGGGTCGGGGGCAAACCGTCCTCCTTGGGAGGGACGTGGGACTTCACGACGCAATGTACCTACGGAGAATCCGGAACGCCTACCCCTGGAGGGGTTAACCCGAGCGACGAAATGCCACATACTGAGAGGCCGCACCGGGAGATCGGTGCGGCCCGAATGGGAGAGGCGGGTGTGGGCGAGGAGACAGGGCAGTCGCGGCTCCGTGGAGACTTCGATGACCTCGAGTCACGCGATCCCATGCAGCGCTTGACGGCAGTTCGCAACGTCCGTGCCCTCATCGAGACCCTGGAGGAGGGTGCCGTGGCAGAGGCCCGGTCCGCCAGAGGGCGCCACTCCTGGGACGAGATTGCGCGCGCGATGGGGACGACCCGCTGGAGCGTCCTGCGGCGGTTCGGACCGAACGGCACCCATCCCACGTGCGACGTTCCCGCCTCCGCGGTCGAGGCCGCCGCGCCGGCCAGTCTCCTCCCGGAGCCCTTCCGGCAGCCGGAAAGCCTGCCGCCGGAGCTGCTCCAGAAGGCCATCCTCCTTGCCAGCGAGCTCGTGAGCAGCAGCGTCCGGGAGGGTCGTCCCTTCTCGGACCAGCCCGTCGGCATCCGCCTCCAGGTGCTGCCCCGGGCCATTCGCATCGAATTGTCGGAGGGCCACGGAGGCCCGCGCGCGCCAGGCGAGGCCGAACTGCCGTCACCCGTGTGGATCGAGCTCGATCTCCCTCTGGACGAACTCAGCTCAGCAACCTGAGCTGGGCTTCGACCCCGGGGCCGATCACCCTGCGCTGCCGAGCCACCCACCCGGCGCCGGCCACTGCCGCGGCGAGGCCGCGGCGCTCCGGCGGGTCCTGCAGGGCGGCCCATCCCAGCCGGCAGCTGGCCCCCAGGGCCGGGAAGGCAGGTCGCCGCAGCCATGCGGTCCAGAGCGCGTTGCGAGTGAGATTGGATCGTCGCAGCGTCCGGCTGCGCACCTTCGAGGGATGGTGGTGGGCCACGATCTCGTCGGCGTAGACGAGATGCCACCCGCGGCTGAGGAGGTCGATGGCGAGGAGTTCCTCTTCGCCGCCTACCCCCAGCCGCTGGTCGAACCCGCCGGCCTCGAGGAACGCCCCGCGCCGCACGACGCTGGCGCAGGCCACGAAGCCGGCCAGGCAGGGTCCCGGCATGCCGTCGGGGCGGGGGAGGGGGCTCGCCGCCATGATGCGGCAGATCGGGTCCAACCGCTCCTCAGGCCCGAGCAGCACGCGGGCACAGATCAGGCCCACGGAAGGATGGTCGTCCAGCAGGGCGGTCGCCCTGGCGAGCGACCCGGGCGCCCACCACGAGTCGTCGTCGCTGAACGCGACGTAGGGCGTGCTCGCGTGGGCCACACCGGCGTTGCGGGCTGCACCACCGAGGTTGCGTCCCGCCTCGAGCACGGCGGCGCTCGGCGCCAGCGACCGCACCCGGTCCGGCGTTCCGTCTGTTGATCCGTTGTCGACGACGATGACCGCCGGGCGCTCGGGCAGGGTCGCCAGCAGGGCGGCGGTCCTGGCCGCCTCGTCCCCACGGTCACGGGTGATGACGACGACGGAAACCCGGCACGGCCGCATACGCTGCTCAGCCAGGTCTAGGGCGCCCGCGGAGCGCACAGTTCGCGTGCCTCCGCCAGGAGGGCGCGGATCCGGTGGTGGCGGGCCTCGAAACGCCGGAACAGCTCCTCGGCGGTCGTGAACAGTTCTTCCGAGCGTGCCCTCGTGAGCCTCGCGTGGAGCCACGTCCCGGCGGAGACGACCCGGCCGGCCCGCACCTGCAGCGGGATGCTGACGACATTCCCCTCGAGGTCGTACTCACCCGCCACCGCACCGCACTCCCTTTGGAGCCATCCCACGAGCGCGGCGGCCAGGTCGAGCCCGGAGATACCGGGTTCCAGGTGGAGGTTGCGGCCATACGGACTGGGCACCCTGTCAGTATTACCGCTCGAGAACCGTGTGCATGCATGCGGTTCTCGTTTGGGGGTGCCGGGCCCGGGTAGCGCTTAAGTCTCATGCGGTTGGGCTACCACCTCTCCAGCGAGGAACACGACGCCAGCACCCTGGTGCGGCTTGCGGCCCGTGCCGAGGAGGTTGGCTTCGGATTCGCCACCATCGCCGACCACTTCCACCCGTGGACCGATGCGCAAGGGCAGAGCCCGTTCGTCTGGGGCGTCCTCGGCGGCATCGCAGCCACGACCAGCACGCTGCGCGTGGGCACCGCGGTCACCTGCCCGCTCATCCGGACCCACCCCGCCATCGTGGCGCAGGCCGCAGCGACCGCCGCCGCGATGTTCGGCGACCGCTTCTTCCTCGGCCTGGGTACGGGCGAGAACCTCAACGAACACGTGACCGGGCAGCGATGGCCTCCCGTCGCCATTCGCCGCGAGATGCTGGAGGAGGCGGCCTCGGTGATCCGGCTGCTCTGGCAGGGCGGCCTGCACTCCCACCACGGCCGCTACTACACCGTGGAGAACGCCCGGATCTACACCCTTCCCGCAGAGCCTCCGCCGATCTACGTCGCTGCGGCCGGCCCTGCCTCGTCCCAGCTCGCCGGAAAGATCGGCGACGGCCTCATCGCCGTGGCTCCGCAGGAGGGGACGGTCCTGCGGTTCCACGAAGCGGGCGGGAGGGGCAAGCCCTGCATCGGCCAGGTCCACGTCTGCTGGGCAGCATCGGAGGCCGACGCCCGCCGGCTCGCGCACGCCGTGTGGCCGAACGCCGCCATCCCGGGCCAGCTCGGCCAGGAACTCGCCCTGCCGACCTATTTCGAGCAGGCGGCCGAGCCGCTGCGGGAGGAGGACGTGGCGCGGGTGGTGGTCTGCGGTCCGGATCCCGAGGCCTATGCCACCGCCATCCGCACCTACGCGGAGGCCGGCTTCGACCAGCTGTCGGTCCACCAGATCGGCCCCGACCAGGAAGGCTTCTTCGGCTTCTTCGAGCGGGAGCTCCTGCCGCTCAGCGCTGCGAGGACCTGACCTCCTCAGGGATGGCCTCGGGGATGGCCAGGGGGAGCCGGGATTCGACGAGGGCGGTGGTGCCGGCGCCGGCCAGGGCCTTGCGCAATGCCCTGGTGCTGTTTTCGTAGAGGGGGCGCTGCCACCAGCGCAGGGCCAGCCGGGGAGCGACCACCGACACGACGGCGTGGGTGCCGCGCCGGAGTTCCTCGATCCTCGCCCTGACCGGGCTCCCGAGTTCCCGGTAGGGGGCCGGCACGACCTCCGGCTCGATGCCCAGATCGCTGTGGCTCCACTCCTCCAGGACGCCACCGGTCTCGTCGGGCTCGACCTCGACATAGAGGGCATGGACCTCGTCCGGGCCGAGGGCGTTCGCGACGGCGAGGCCACGCCGGGCGAGCCCGTCGGGCCGCCCCACGACTACCACGGCGATGTGCCGGTCTCCTTCGCTGATCCTGCCGCCCCGTTCGAGGGTCAGCGAGGCGACCGCGGTGTCGGGACGGCGCAGGGCCTTCCACCGCAGGGTCTGGTCCGCCAGCCAGGGGACGGCTGCCGGCGAACCCGGCCAGTGGGGCAGCACGAGCAGCGTCAACGTCCCTTCGCCGGCGTGGTCGAGGAGCCCGCGGGCCTCCAGGCGGCCGACCACCTGCTCCACCGCCTCCTCGCTTGCCGCCATGCGCCGGGCGTAGCTGACGGCGGCGTCGGCCAGTGCGACGTCGTGGCGGTTCCCCGTGACCAGGATCCGGAGACGCCGCCAGACGGCCCGGCCGGTGCCTGGCGCCGACAGCCACGCATCTGCCCGCTCGTAATGACGGTGGATGCCGACGAAGAGGCCGACCCCGGCAGGGACGACGATGGCCACCACCCAGGCGCCGTGGGTGAACTTGGTCACCAGGATGGCGACCAGCGCCAGGCCGCTGCCGACAGAGCCGGCGGCGTTGATGGCGAGGCCGTGGCGCCACCCCGGCTCACGCAGGCGCCAGTGGCGCCGGGTCATCCCCGCCTGGGAGAACGTGAAGGAGGCGAACACCCCCACGGCGTAGAGCGGGATGAGCCGGTGGACGTCGGCGCCGACCACCAGCAGGACCACCGTGGCCAGTGTGGCGAGCGCCAGGATGCCGGTCGAGAACACGAGCCGGCTGCCCCGGCGCATGAGGGGGCGGGGCAGGTACCCGTCGCCGGCGTGGAAGCGTGCGAGGCGGGGGAAGTCGGAGAACGACGTGTTGGCGGCGAGCACCAGGATGCCGGTGGTCGCTACCTGGAGGACCAGAAGGGCGATACGGCCTGCCATGCCGGGGCCGAACAGCGCCGCCCCCACCTCGCTGACGAGCGTCTTGCGGTCGGTGGGGACGGGATGGAGTTTCCAGGCGAGGACGGTGATGGACCCGAAGCTCAGCGCCAGGATCGTCCCCATCCACATCAGCACCTTGCGGGCGTTGCGCCACTCGACCGGGCGGAACACCGAGATGCCGTTGGAGATGGCCTCGACGCCGGTGAGCGCGGTCGTGCCGCTCGCGTAGGCGTGCAGGATCAGCAGCCACCCGACGGCGCCGGTCGTGCGCAGCGTCGCGCCCGGCGGCGGGGGCAGGGCGTGGAGATGCCCACGTAGGGCGGCCCAGACCCCGGCGGCGACGAGGCTCCCGATGGATGCGAGGAAGACATAGGTGGGCGCGGCGAACAGCTTGCCGGTGGCCCGGACGCCGCGCAGGTTGCCCCAGGTCACCATCCAGATGAGCGCAATGGCGATCAGCAGCCGGAAGGGGTACAGGGCGGGGAAGTACGAGTACATGGCAGCCACGGCGGCGGCGATGCTGACGGCCACGGTCATGATGTAGTCGAGCAGGAGGGAGACGCCGGCGAACTGGGCGGGGAGCAGCCCGAAGTTGTCCTTGGTGACGATGTAGGCGCCGCCGGCGTTGGGGTAGGCCTGGATCGTCTGGCGGTACGAGAACATCAGCAGCAGGAGCAGGATGATGATCGCCCCGCCGATGGGCAGGCTCAGCGTGAAGGCGGCGAGGCCGGCGACGGGGAGCAGGATCCGCAGCATCTCCTCGGTGGCGTAGGCAACCGAGGACAGGGCGTCGCTGGACAGGATGGCCAGCGCCATGGGGTTGGAGAGGCGTTCCTCGCTCTCCTTGTGCGTCGGCAGCGGAGGTCCGAGCAGCAGCCGGCGCAGCCGCCCGCTCGGCGGTGGGATTGCGGGTGCCTCGGTGCCGTGCGTTGGAGGAGAGCTCACGCCCTGACGTCTACCCTGCTCGCCGCCGGAATCGCCGGGCCTGGAAGGCATCGCCTACTTCCTACGCGAACCCGTAGGGTCCATGTGGCCGCGACCTTTGTTAGTTATCGCTGACGACGGCCCGGCCCACAGCTGGGCGGCCTTGAGCCTCTGTTCCCACGAACTCGGGGCGCCCTGCAACCGGTAGACGCCGGGGTGAACCGACACGAGCGTGCCGGAACCGAGCCGGTACTGGGATCGCCGCCGGGCCCACGCCGGCCTCGAGGAGTTGGTCACGCCTCAGAAGGCCGAACTGCCGGCTGGCCGGCCACCCTAGCTGAGCTTATTTGTGTGAAAAACTGCCATTATGAGAGGTATTCACACAAAGAAGATTAACGGCGGGTACTGACAGTTCCTCCAGGGTTTTTTAAGGTGGGGAAATGTTTCTCGCCGGGCTCCCGCTTGTGCAGGCGGATGTTCGCCGGCGTGATCTCGACCTGCTCGAGCGACATCTGGCGGGGCGGCACCAGTCGCAACGCCTCGTCGGCGGCGTGGGTCCGGATGTTGGGGCGGGCGCTCTCGATGGCGTAGCTTTGGTCGTCCCGGGCTTGTCGGCCACCAGCCTCCCGGCGGGCGGTGGGCGATCTCGCCGCACCACGGCTCGTAGCCGGCGAAGACGCAGTTAAGTTAGGAGCGCAGCGCGCACATGCGCGCGAAAGGCGTCTAACCTCCGACCCCGGCCTCACGGCGCTGGGGGCCTACCACATACTTCGGGTCCCTGGCCGCCGCCTTGCCGGCCTCGAAGATGGCAAAGCGGAGCACCGCGCCGCCCGCTGCGGTGGCCAGGCCCCCGGCGACTGCGAGGGGACGGAAGCGGCGGCCTCCCGCCACCGCGGTGACGGCCCCCACCGCCGTCAGGGCCTTCGACCAGGTGCCCAGCGTGCCGGCGAGGCCCTGCTCGTAGGTTGCTGCGAGCTCGGGTCCGAGGCGCCGGTGGAGGGCCTCCACCGCGGCCAGCTCGGCCAGTGCCCCCGCCCCCAGCACCCGCCGGGCGGGGCCTGCCTCCGAGGGGGGAGTGAGGGCGACGGCGACCCCGCCGGCGCTCGCTGCCGCGCTCGCGGCGAAGACGAACGGCAGCTCGTGGCGGGCCTCGTGCCACGCCGGCACCGCCGTGTCGGCGAGGAGGACCGCCGTGTAGGTGGCCACCGCCGGTGCGATGCCGCCGGCGGCCATGTCCGCAAGAGCGCCAAGCCCAGGCAGGACGTCGAGGACGTCGCTCGCCATCCCGGCGGCGGCCGCGCTGCCGAAGGCGCCGAGCGCCCACGAGCCGATGCTCATCGGGCTCGTGGGCTTGAGGACCCGGAACATGTTGTAGAACCGGCCCGGGCGACCCAGGTCTTTGATGAGCAGCGCCGTGCTGGCGCCGAGGGCGCCCAGGGCGACGAGGCGGCTCTGGCGGGCCAGGCGCCGGTTGCCGGTAAGGCGCGCGCCGGCGGCCAGCATCGCGGACCCGGCGGCGAGTCCGCCCGTGAAGAAGTAGGCGGGGACCAACCACGTCCACACCGGCTGCTTGAGGATGGGCCTGTCGTAATAGGTGCGGACCTCGGCGTCGGGCACCATCGCCGCCTCCCGGGCTCCTCCCCGGCGTGGGCTCACCGCCTGCGGCCGAGGAACGCTGCGGCCACACCGGCCGTGAGCGACAGTGCCGCCATCGCCGCCGACTTCCACATCGACGGCAGGTCCCGGGTGGTGCTCGCCGGCTTGGGCGGCAGGCCGTAGACCTCGGGATCGTCGAGGAGGAGGAAGAAGGCGCCGGTGCCCCCCACTCCGTCGGAGGGGTCGGCGCCGTACAGCCGCGCTCCGGTCTCCCCCTGTGCCTGCAGCGAGTCGACCCGCTGCTCCGCGCGGGTGCGCAGCTCGAGGAGGGGGCCGAACTGGATGGACTCGGTTGGGCACGCCTTGGCGCAGGCTGGAGTGAGGTCGTCCTTGAGGCGGTCGTAGCAGAGGGTGCACTTCCAGACCCGGCCGTCCTCCTCCCGGCGGTCGATGACACCGAAGGGGCAGGCGGAGACGCAGTAGCCGCAGCCGTTGCAGATGTCCTGCTGCACCACCACGGTCCCGAACTCGGTGCGGATCAGCGACCCGGTGGGGCAGACCTCGAGGCAGGCGGCGGAGGTGCAGTGCTTGCAGACATCGGAGCTCATGAGCCAGCGGATGCCATGATCCTGTCCAGCCTGAGGCTGCTCGATAAAGGCGACGTGGCGCCAGGTGCTCGCCCCGAGCGACCCGGTGTTGTCGTAGGACAGGCCCAGCCATGCGAGGCCGTCCTCGGGGACGTTGTTCCACTCCTTGCACGCCACCTCGCAGGCCTTGCAGCCGATGCAGACGCTGGTGTCGGTGAAGAACCCCATCCGCGGCGGGTGGGCTTCCCATCCCGCGATGGCTGCGGGGTCGGCCGCGCTCATGCCCGTGTGGCCTGGTCGTGGTCGGCGGGGAGGCCCGCCAGCACTCGGTACTCCTCGACCATGGCCAGCAGCGCCGGGCCGCGCGGGCGCCGGCCCGGCCGGATGTCGCAGGTTGCCGCCTTGCTGTCCTGGATGTGGACGTTGGGGTCCATCACGATCGAGGCGAGATCGTTCGCCGAGTCCCCCGTCACGAGGCCCCGCGTGCCCCAGTGGTAGGGCAGGCCCACCTGGTGCACGACTTCGTCCCGGACCCGCAGCGGCGCCATCCGCTCCGTCACCAGCACCCGCGCCTCGATGGCGGTCCGGGGGGTGATGACCGTGGCCCAGCCGCCGTGGGTGAGCCCCCGGAGGCGGGCAAGGTCGGGGCTCACCTCGCAGAACATCTCGGGTTGCAACTCGGACAGGTAGTGCAGGGTCCGGGACATGCCCCCGGCGGTGTGATGCTCGGTGAGGCGGTAGGTCGTGAAGACGAAAGGGTACACCCGCGAGCCGGGCGACGTCCCCGAGGGGGCGTACCGGTTGCCCGGGCGATCGATCCGCTGGCGCACGGGATTTGCGTCCTGGCGGTAGAGGGCATTCTCGAAGGGGGACTCCTCGGGCTCGTAGTGGGCCGGCATGGGTCCGTCCTTCAGCCCACGGGGCACGTAGAGCCAGCCGACGCCGTCGGACTGCAGTACGAACGGCTCCGAGCCTCGCAAGGCATCCTCTGCCTTGGCGCCGGGCGGGGGCTCGTAGTCCGGCGGCATGGTCTTCTTGAAGTCCGGCACGTCGTGGCCGGTCCACTCCTTCTTCTCCGCATCCCACCAAACGTAGCGCTTCCGCTCCGACCACGGGTTTCCCTCCGGGTCCGCGGAGGCCCGGTTGTAGAGGGTGCGGCGGTTTGCCGGCCAGGCCCAGCCCCACTCCGGCGCCACCCAGGACTGCTGCGACCCCGGTTTGCGGCGAGCCGTCTGGTTGACCTCGTCCGCGTAGCACCCGCAGTAGATCCAGCAACCGCAGGAGGTCGACCCGTCGGTCTTCAGTTGCGTGAAGGTGCTGAGCGCCCGCCCGGTTGCATCCCAACCGTTCATTTCCCGGAGCACGGCCTCGGCGCTGGGCTCGGCGATGGGCGCCTTCGTCGGGTAGTCCCAGGTGAGATCCCGCAGCGGTGCCTCCCGCTCCGAGGTCGACGCCCGCAGCTTCTCCCGGAGGATCCTGCCCAGGTGGTAGTAGAACCAGAGGTCCGAGCGGGCGTCGCCCGGAGGCTCGACCGCCTGGTGGTGGAACTGCAGGAGGCGCTGGGTGTTCGTCAGCGTGCCGTCCTTCTCGGTGTGGGCGGCGGCGGGCATGAGGAA
>JAOPZY010000034.1 GCA_025963875.1 Actinomycetota bacterium | reverse complement strand
CCCGCAACGGCCGTGAGGCCGTCGACCTGCTCGCCCGGATGACCTGCGCGCTCGTGCTGATGGACTGCCAGATGCCCGAGATGGACGGCTATGAGGCCACCGCAGAGATCCGGCGCCACGAGGGCGATCTGCGCCATACCCCAATCGTTGCCATGACGGCCCACACGATGATCGGCGACCGGGAGAAGTGCCTGGACGCGGGTATGGACGATTACCTCGTCAAGCCGCTACGGGCCAAGGCGCTCGACGCAATACTGGCCCGCTGGGCGCCCGCCGCCACGCTACCTGCGGAGCTGAGTCCATGACAGCCCGAACCCTCCGTCAAACCGCACCAGCTCCGCCGATGGAAAATCCCGCGCGCATAACCATCGTCGTCTGCGACGACGAGGCCTCTACCCGCCAGCTCGCGTGCGCCGCCTTGGCCGGCGGCAACTACTCGATCATCGAGGCCGTCGATGGCAACGAGGCCGTCGAGCTGGCCCGCAGCGTGCGGCCCGATCTCATGGTCATCGACATGATGATGCCCGGCCGAAACGGCCTCGACGTGGTGGCCGAGCTCCGCACCGACCCTGAGTTCGCGGACATGCCCGCGATCCTGCTCACGGCACACGACGCGATCTCCCACCGCGACGCCGCTGCCGACGCAGGCGCCGACCGCTTCATGACCAAGCCCTTCAGCCCGCTCAAGCTGGCGTCGGTGGTCGACGGGCTCATCCGAAAAAGGCTCGCCACCCAGAACAAACGCCTCCGCGAGCTCGACCGCCTCAAGGACGAGTTCATCGCGCTCGTATCGCACGAGCTGCGCACGCCGCTCACCTCGATCGGCGGGTACCTCGAGTTGATCCTCGAGGAGGAGGTCGGAGAGCTGACCACCCAACAGCGGCGCTTCATCGAGGTCATCGAGCGCAACGCGCAGCGGCTTCTTCGCCTCGTCGGTGACCTGCTCCTCGTTGCGCAGATCGAGGCCAGCGGGCTGGGGCTCGAGCGGAGCGTTGTGGATCTCGCCAAGCTCGCAGCCGAGGCCGTGGAGACGGCCAGGCCCCGGGCCGACAAGAAGGGGATCGACCTCAGCCTCGTCTGCGAAGAGGAGCCGGCGCTCGCATGCGATCCCGCCCGCCTTGCCCAAGCCCTGGACAACCTGATCTCCAACGCAGTCAAGTTCACCCCGGAGGGCGGACACGTCGAGGTGCGTGTGTCCTGCCGGCAGGGAAGGGCGGCGATCGAGATCGAGGACACCGGGATCGGAATATCCCCGGTAGAACGGGATGCGATTTTCGCCCCATTCTTCAGGGCTTCCAACGCGGTCGAGCGCGAAATCCAGGGCACCGGTCTCGGCCTGGTGATCACGAAGGCGATCGTCCTGGCTCACCGGGGCGAGATCCACGTGGAGAGCGAGGAGGGAATCGGTACCACCGTGCGGGTCGAGCTCCCGCTCGAGCACAAGGACGGGAACGGGGCCTCGCCCGCGGCGGGGGGAGCGGCGTGACCCCCTCGGCGGGGAGAGTGCGCCCCCTTGTGCTCGTTGCCGACGACGACGAGGACATCCTCGACCTGGTGGTCTTCCGGCTCGAGCAGGCCAACTACGACGTCGCCAGCGCTACGAACGGCGCCGAGGCGCTGACGCTCGCCCGCGAGCGCATCCCGGACCTGGCCATTCTGGACGTGATGATGCCCAAGCTCGACGGCTACGAGGTCACCCGGCAGATCCGCGCGAACGACGAGACTCGCGACATGCCCGTCATCCTCCTCACGGCCCGCGTGCAAGAGGCAGATGTCACGCGCGGCTTCGAGGCAGGGGCGGACGACTACATCAAGAAGCCCTTCAGCCCCCAGGAGCTGAGAGCGCGGGTCCAGTCCATTCTCGGGCGGCGCTGATGCCGGCGTCGGCACATGGCGTGACGCTGGGAGACGTATTCAGGTGGGGGTCGGCCGGCCTCGCCGTGGCCGCGGTCGTTTTCATCTGCGTCCTTGCCCTTCGGCGGGTCCACCTGAGCCGGCAGGAGCACCTGCGCAACAGGGCTGAGTCACGGCTGCGGCCACTCGCGCTCGCAATCATCGATGGCGACGCCGGGGAGTTCGCGCTGCCAGACGAGCATGACATCCGGGTGCTGGCAGGCCTGCTGTCCCGCTACGCCCGCCAGTTGACCGGGACGGCGCACGGGCACATCGCCGCTTACTTCGAGGCGCGGGGCGAGGTCGAGCGGGAAATGGAGGGGCTTCGTGGCCGTCGCCCCTGGCGGCGCGCAACGGCCGCCTTTGCGCTCGGCGGCATGAGCTCTCCCACAGCTGTTCCTCCGCTCCTGCGGGCGCTGGAAGATCCGAACCCCTCGGTGCGGGCCGCCGTCGCTTGCAGCCTGGGCCGGCTCAAGGCGCCTGAGGCCGTGAAGCCACTCCTGGAGGCGCTCGTGAGCGGTGCCGTCCCGGGGAGCCTGGCGGGCTGGGCCCTCATCTCGATCGGGGCGGCGGGCTTGCCGGGGCTCGGGACCCTGGTAACGCACCCCGAGGCGGCGATCAGAGCGGTGACGATCGATCTGGTCGGCGTGCTCGGCGATCCTGCGTACACGCCGCTCCTGACTGAGCGTCTTCGCGATTCCGCCGCCGAGGTCAGAGCCAAGGCAGCGGTCTCGCTCGGCCGGCTGGGAGCGAGCGAGGCAGCGACGGAGCTCCGCACGGTGCTCGACGACCGGGTCCCCTACGTGCGCGCGGTCGCAGCCGAGGCGCTGGGGGCGATCGGCGATCGGCGCGCGGTCGATGCGCTGCTGGGCATGGCCCGACACGACCAGCAGGATCCCGCTCAGGCGGCTGCAACCGCCGTCGCGCGCATCGACCCGCGTGCGCTGCGTGCAAGCGCGGAGAACCCGGATGCGGGGCAGTACGTCCTCGAAGCGAGCGACCTGGTCGCCATGCGTGCCGTGTGAGCTTGCTGCACAGCGCCCTCGTCGTCACCGGCATCGTCGTGCTGGCGTACTTCGCGGTCCTGAACCTCATCTTGTTGATCTTCACAGCGGTCGCGTGGCGGCAGGTGACCCACCACGCGCGTGCCAAGGTCTACGGCGGTGCCGACGAGGCATTCAGCTCGCCCCTGACGCCGCCGATCTCCGTCCTTGTGCCGGCCTTCAATGAAGAAGCCGGCATTATCGAGAGCGTCCGGTCACTGGTCAGGCTGCGCTATTCCCAGCACGAGGTCATCGTCATCAATGACGGCTCGACCGACGAGACGCTGACCAAACTTCAGCGCGAATTCGACCTCGTCGCCGTGCGCAAGGTGTTGCGCGACAGCATCCCCGTCCGCCCGATCCGCACGGTCTACATGTCGCGCAGGCATCCTGAACTGACCGTCATCGACAAGGAGAATGGCGGTAAGGCCGACGCCCTGAACACCGGCCTGAATGCTGCGCGCTATCCGTACGTCTGCGCGGTTGATGCCGACGCGCTGCTCGATGAGGATGCGCTGCTCTACGTGGCGAAGCCGATCCTCGACGATCCCGAGCGGACCGTGGCCACCGGTGGCATCGTGCGGATCGCGAACGGCTGCCGGGTCGAGGACGGGATGGTGAAGGAGGTGGGCCTGCCCAAGAGCCGCCTCGCGACCCTTCAGGTCGTCGAGTACTTCCGCGCATTCCTCATCGGCCGGGTGGGATGGAGCGAGATCGATTCGCTGCTCATCATCTCGGGCGCCTTCGGGCTCTTCCGCCGTTCGTTTCTGGAGGCCGTGGGCGGCTATTGGACCGAGACGGTCGGCGAGGATGTCGAACTCGTCGTGCGCTTGCACAGCTATCTGCGGAAACGTGGCGAGGACTACCGCATCGCGTTCGTTCCGCATCCGGTCTGCTGGACCGAGGTGCCGGAGGACTGGGGGACGCTCATCCGGCAGCGTCGGCGGTGGCAGCGGGGGTTGGGCGAGGCGATCTGGCGCCACCGGTCGATGATCGGAAGGCCGCGCTACGGGATGCTCGGACTCGTGGCCCTCCCATACTTCCTGGTGTTCGAGCTCTTCGGGCCCGTCATCGAGCTGTTCGGCTACCTGGCGCTGCCGCTCGCGGTCGCCATGGGCGAGCTTTCGACCAGCTTCCTGTGGGCCGGCCTGATCCTGGCGATCCTGTTCGGCTTGCTCTTGTCGATTGCCGCGGTCGCCCTGGAGGAGTTCAGCTTCCGCCGTCACCGCAGCGGCCGCGAGGTCGGCCGCACCCTTGCCTACGCGGTGGTAGAGAACTTCGGCTTCCGCCAGATCATGGGCGTGGCTCGCCTGATCGGCCTCGTGGACCTCATCCGCCGTCGGCAGCGCTGGGGGCTGATGCGCCGGAGCGGGTTCGGGAGCGTCCAGTTGGCGAAGGAGGCGGCGAGCCTCACGGGGGCCAGCGTGCCTCCACGTTCGGCTCCGGACCGCCGGACAGCCGGCCCGGGAGACAACAACAGTGGCACCAGCCGGCCCCCCCTTCTTTCTCGTGGGTTCCGGATCGTCCTGCGGATCGCCGTGGCTGCGGAGCTTGCTGGCGTCGCAGTCTCGATGCTCCATGCCATCACGGGACTTGGAAGCACCGGGAGAGACGCGGCCTTCACCGGATGGATCTATCCCGCTCTGTTCCTCCTACCCGCCGGCTTCTGTATCGCCAGGGGGTGGGTGGGTCGGGGTGAGCGTCTCCCCTGGCTTGCGCTGGGCGGGGGCGTGGTGGTGAGCGGTGCCGGCTTGCTCGACCACGGCCTCGTTCTCCACGGACTCGACCGCGCGGCTCATACAGCGATTCGCGCTGCGGTAGGGGCGGGCTTCTACCTGTTCACGGCCGTCGGCCTCATGCTGCTGCTGCGGCTTCGTGCGCGAGGCCGCCCCAGGATCGTTTGGCTCGACGGCCTTGGGGCCGCCCTGGCGCTGGCCGCCCTGGCGGCTTTCATCGTGAGCGAGTCGATCGCGGCCCACGGCACAGGGACGCTCTCGATGCTGGCCGCCTATCCCGTCGTTCCCATCGGCGACCTGGTGCTGCTGGTGGTCGTCGCGATCGGCGTGGCCTCCATGGGCTGGCGCCCCGACAGGGCCTGGGCTCTGGTCGGCGCTGCCTTCGTGATCAAGGTGGCGGCCGACTCCGTCTACCTCTACCTGGCCGCGGAGGGCGCCTCCTCCCGTGGGACGCTGCTCGAGTCCGGCTGGCTTGCGGCGGCGTGCCTGATCGGCTACGCCGCGTGGCGAGATCCTGGCGCGGCGAGGGCGAAGCGCGGCGAGGCAAGCATGGCCCTGGTAGCTCCCCTTTTCTTCGCGGTTGCGGCCCTGATGGTCCTGGTCTATGGCAGCTTTCATCGCGTGCACGGCCGCGAGAACGGTGCCATCGTCCTGCTGGCAGGCGCTGCGTTGCTGGTGCCACTGGTACGGAGCGCACTCAGCCTGGCCGAACAACGGCGCCTGAGGGCAGCCGCCTTCGCAGATGCACTGACCGGGCTGATGAACTATAGCGGGTTTCACAGCCTCGTCGAGAACGAGATCGAGCGCGCGCAACGCACCGGAGGAAAGTTCTCCGTCCTCACCTACAAGCTCGGCGGCCTCAAACGGCTGAACGAGCTGCGCGGCCACCGGGAGGGCGATCGCCAGCTGCAGCGATTGGCGGACGCCATCCGGTCGAGCATTCGCGCGGCCGATGTTCCCGCCCGGATCGCGGGCGCCGAGTTCGCCGTGGTCTTCCCCGCCACCAGCGGGGCGGGAGCACAGTCTGCTGCTCAGCGTTTGAGAAGGCTCGTCGCCGTACTCGACGAACCGGTCGAGGTTACCGTCGGGGTCGCCGAGTGGCCCACGGACGGACCCGGCAAGGAGCGGCTTCTGCGGCGAGCCGACATCGCGCTCCTTGAGTCCGACCAAGGTGCCGTCCTTGTGTAGTCCTCGTCGCCGGCTCGCGATCCTCGCTGCTCTGCCCCTGCTGGGCATGCTGTTGCCTCTCGCTTCCCCCAGCTCGGCGAGCGCCGCCGACGACGCAAACGTGAGAGCCATCACGCCGTACACGGCGGCGCTCGCGCCTGGTCAGTCAGGATGGCTTTCGGTGGTGTGGACGTCCGACAATACAGTCACGGATTGGTCGACCACGGTAACGGCACCGGCGGGCATCACCATGGCGTACCCGGCCACCCGGGGCGGCAGGGACACGTCGCTCTATGGTTCAAGCACGCTGGTGGGCACCACTCGGGACTTCACCGCGTTCAAGCTAGCGGTGCCCTACACAGTGACCAGCGACTTCACGGTCACGCTCACGACGACCTATGTCTACGACCAAGGCAACGGTGGCAGCGGCCAGAATCTCACCACGTCGGCGACGGTGACGGTGCCCGTGCGGCCAGCCTCGGGGCCCGCGTTCACGCAGTACACGTCGACCATCCCGGTCAAAGCCGGCAGCGATCGCTTCCAGCAGATTTGGTTCCTGGGCGGGACCACTGACCTGGCCGACTTCACTGTCACTTTGGGCAGCCTTCCGGCTGGCCTGCAGGTTGGCTATCCCAGCGACAAGACGTCGAGCGCCCTCAGTGGCGGCACCACCCTGATCGGAGGCGACACCGACTACGTCGCCATACGTTTCAATACGGTTGGACTCGTAGCGGGCACCTATGACATCCCCCTCGTCGTCACCTTTACGGCCGCGGCTCCCGTGACGGTGTCCGCGAAGGTGACGGTGGTTGTCTCCTAACCCTTTCTCAGGCAACGTCAGCCGGGCGTGTGTGGCAGTCGCTGGCGCGGTGGTGTTCCTTTCCGCGCTCACCGCCTGCGGCAACTCCGGTGCCCTCGGCAAGAGCGCAATCCTCCGCAACGTCAAGGCCGACGCCCAGACCCGAATCATCGCGGAGGCGGAGTTCAAGCGTCAGTGCACGATCGACCAGCAGAGCTTCCCGAGAGAGGCCGACATCACGAAGGACCTTGACAACCGCCTCGGGGCCGTCGGGATCAGTCATTTGACCTGGAAGAACTGGCACGACCAGCTCGCGACGTCACCGGAGTTGGTGAAACAGCTCGCAGACGTCAGCAAGGCCGGCTGCAGCTAAGAAGCTTCAGTGCCCTTTGAGCCATCCCAGAAGCTCGGCCTCGAACACGCCGGCGTTGCGATGCAGCATCAGGGCGTGTCCCGCCCCGGGGAGGATGAATGTGGTCACCGAAGGGCTCGACAGGTAGAGGCCGGCCTGTGCCGTCTGGCACGCGGGAAGCCAGGCCGAGTCCTGCTGGCCGAAGGCAACCAGCACCGGCACGTTCACGAGCAGGTCGAGGCCTCGCCCTGGCTGGGCCTCCGTGGTGTGAAGCTCTGCCGAGGGGATGGGCTGGACCAGGGCGTCGCTTTGGGTGATGACCGCTGCATCGGTGTTCTCGAAGTTGTACAACATCCGGTCACGTGCGGCGGTGGTGCCCTCCCAGTCGACATAGGGCTGAACCAGGCCCGCCAACGTGGGGCTGAGGTTATCGACGACGATCTGGGCGGAGAACAGGGGCAGGTCGCAAAAGCCCAGGTCGACGGTGCCATCGACGTCCCGGTAGCGGCCGGCTTCGACGTTGGCGATCTCGCCGCCGGAGGAACCCCCGACGGTCACGACCTTCTCGTAGTGGGAGCGAAGCGACTGCACG
Source organism: Actinomycetota bacterium (assembly GCA_025963875.1). Classification (GTDB taxonomy): domain Bacteria; phylum Actinomycetota; class CADDZG01; order JAHWKV01; family JAOPZY01; genus JAOPZY01. Next base: position 4,946 of record JAOPZY010000034.1, on the reverse strand, counting down.
ATCTGGTGTGCCATGGAGGCGTAGGCCGGGATCGTGAGCTGCAGCGCGTCGAGGCCGGATGGGTGGTCGCTCGATCCGACGCCCAGCAGATCGATGGCGACGGCGTCGATGCCATGGGTCGCCAGATAGCGGGCCGTCGAGTACGCGGAGGGGTTCTGAGGATCGGGCGATGGCGCCGGGAGGTCCCATTCTCGGTAATCGAAGGAGAACCCGTGCAGCAGGAGCGCGACCTCGCGGGCCCCCGGCGAGCTGTAGGAGAAGCCCCGAACCGTGTACGTCGAACCGGGGAGGAGGGCGTCCTGGGAGAGGGTCACGGCATAGATCACGGGCGTGACGGCCACAGGAGCAGGAGACGCCGTGGTTGGCCGTGGCGGTGTTCGCGGGCCGGCCTCTGCCCGGCTCTCGGTGGCAAGCTCGTGCGCTTGCTGAGCGGGTAGGACGTCGGAAGAGGCTGCCACCGGATCGGCGACCCGGCCGACCGCCGCAGTCTTCGACGGAAGGGTGGCGCTGGCCGATATGGCGGTCGCTGCTTGCACGGGCGCCGGGGCGCCCGAGATCCCGCCGGGCCGCAGGGCGATGAGCGCACCGGCGATCAGGAACGCAACCACGAGCAAGCTCCACCAGTACCGCCGCAGTCCGGTCATTGCCTTCCCCTTCCATGGGCCCACCTGTTGGTTACCGCGAGGATGCGCCCGGGATGCGCCTGAGGCGAGAGTGGTGACCACTCCTCTTGAACCCTTCGCGGCTGGTCCTCATGCGCCTTCAAGGGCTTCTGCGAGCGCAGCCCGCCCGTCGACCCCCAGCTTCTCGTATACGGCGTGGAGCTTGTTCTCGACCGTGCGGTGCGAGAGGTACAGGCGGGCGGCGATGTCCTTGTTGGCAAGGCCTGCCGCCGCCATGCGGGCGATCTCGAGCTCCCGGGGCGTCAGCGTCGCCCGGGCGGGGGCGGCGACTGCGAGGGCCGGGGTGCGGGCTCCCTCGCACCGGGCGGCCAGCCCGGCGGCACGTCGCTCTGCCCAGACTGCACGGCGCGGTTCGCCACGCTGGCGCCAGGCGACGCCTGCATCCGCGGAAGCCTCGGCGGCCAGCAGCATGGCGCCGCAATCCTCGAAGCTCCGCGAGGCCGCCTCCACCCCTGAGGGGTCCCTTGCTGCCAGGGCGGCGGCGTGAGCCGCCCGGGCCGGAGCCATCGGGCCTTCGACGATCCCGGTCAGCTCCCGGAGGGCGGGGGCCACCTCGGCCGCCCATCCGAGCCGCGCCAGATCGTGAAGGGCCCCCGACTCCAGTGCCGAGGCCCCGCCGGACTGTGCCATCGCCACCGCCGCATCGAGCTGTTGCCGCGCGTCGGCGCGGTCACCGGCGGCTACCGCAGTCCAGGCTCGGGCACGCAGCACCTCAGGCCCGCCGAGGTCGGCCCCAGGGACGCCGAGTGCATCGAGTTCGGCCAGGACGGCGCGGGCCGATTCGACCTCGCCCTGAAGCGCCAGGGCGTGCGCCCGTAGCATCAGGGCACAACGTACGAACAGTCGCCAGCCCAGTTGCCGGAACCCGGCGGCGGACTCCCCGGCGATACGTCCAGCGGTCGCCACCCTCCCTTCGCTGAGCGCCACCCAGGCAAGAATCCACGAGAACCAGGGTTGCGCCTCGGCGGATTCCTCCTCGATCGCCTTCTCGTACTCGCGCTGGGCAAGCGCACCCGCCTCTGCCAACCGTCCCGCGAAGACGAACGCACCGGCGCGGATCATCAGGTGGAAGAAGGGGCCGAAGGGAAGTGGCGACCCCGTCAGGCTGAGGTGGGTCGCCAGACCGCGCTCCGTGGCTTCGATGACCCCGGCGACCTGGCCGGTGTAGGTCATCGAGGTGGCCGTGGCGAAGCACGCCGTCACCAATGCTCTTCCCGATGCCCGTTTGAGGAGCGGGTCAGCGAGCGCGATGGCTGCCCGGTAGCTTCCGGACCGGCCCAGGATCCGCGCCCGGTCGGCCGTGATCTGGTCGCGCTCGCCGGGGTCGGTGATGGTTGCCTCGGCCTCCTCGGCCACGTGCAGCGCGAGGTCGGGCCGTTTGAGCCCGAAGTCCAGAACATCGACCCGTACGCTGGCCAGCAGTGCCCGCTGTGCGTCAGTGCTGGCCTGGTCGACGAGCGCACCGAGCTGGCGCTCGGCTTCCTCCGCACGTCCCTGGAGCCAGCACACCTGCGCAAGGAGCAAGGCCGCCTGGAAGCCGGCCCCGGCATCGACCGCTGCACGGGCCAGCCGCTCCGCAAGAGGGAAGTCGTAGCGCTGCCTGGCCACCGTTGCTGCCGCCAACATGGCCTCCGGCCGCAGGGAGACCCCGCCGCCGAGGCTCCACACCGCAAGCCGGAGGGTGTCTTCGCGTCTTCGTGCCCCCGTGGAGTTGAGGGCACCGGCAAGGGACCGGGCAGCGGAGCGGCCACGAAGCAGCGAGAGCCGGGAGCGCAGGACCTCCCCGTACAGCGGGTGAGGCAGGCGAGCGACCAGGCGCCGGCCCTCCTGCTCAACCCGCAGCAGCCCACGGGACTCCAGGGCCTCGACGTCGATTGCCTGATCGACCACCTGGAGGAGCTCGACCTCGAGCGGCTCCCCCAGGGCCACCACGCCGAGCGCGCGGCGGACCGGGTCGTCCAGATCGCCCAGTCGAGCTTCGATGATCTCGATGAGCCGGGACGAGGACGGGAGCGGCCCGCTGAGCCGCCAGACCTCTTCCTCACGACGAAGCACGCCGGCCTCGAGCGCGCCCAGGACGACTTCCCTCAGGAACAGGGCGTTGCCCTCCGTCCGCCGATGGAGCAGGTGCAGCGTGGCCCCGTCGACCGGCCCGGCCAGGGCCGAGGTAACCAACTCCTCCACCTCAATGATGGTCAGGGGACCGAGCTCAAGACGCTCCGCAAGCCCATCCTTCCAGAGGGCGATGACCGGAGCGGGCGCCGGCTCGCCGGAGCGGATTGTGGCGAGCACGAACGTCTGCGAGGTCGTGGCCAGCAGGTGCGTCAGGGCGGCGGAGGAATTGTCGAGAAGGTGAGCGTCATCGACGAAGACCGCCACCGGCTTGCCCTCGCCGTGCCGGTGGACTGCCCGGGCGATCTGGCGCAGCACGGCCAGCAGATCCCTGCCCGGTTCCAGCTCCGGCACGAGGGCGGCGTAGGCTCCGAAGGGCAGGCCGGCCGCACCCTGGGTCGCGGGCACGCTGAGCGGAACGAACCCCTGGGCAGCAGCGATGGACAGACACTCGGTGGCCAGCCGGGTCTTCCCCACACCTGCTGGCCCGGCAAGAACTGCAGCTCCCCGGCGGGACCGGAGCAGCCTGGAAACCTGCTCGAGCTCAGCCGCTCGGCCCACGAGCGGCCACGACAGGCCCATGGATCCCCCCACGACTGAAGCGCCCAGCGGTCAGTGTAGCGAGCAGGGCAAACGAGGCGCAACGATTATTCGGCTTCTATCGTGTCCCTGAGCCCCGAGCTCCTCCAAGTGAGGCCGTACGGGGCCAAAGGCACCGATTCGGTCCAAGCCGTAAAGTCTTGCGTAGACGACTCTTTGAGGGGGGGCCGGCCGGTGAGCGGGTCGCGGGTTGGCTTAGCAGACGGCTCCGTTCAGTTCTCCGGTCGGCCCCGAGAGGCCTTTCCGGAGCGCGTGGCACGCAATCGTGCCGGAATGGCGAGCATCGTTGAGCGGTAAGGAGCTGCGTGCGCTGGCCGAGGAGCAGGCGGCGTTGCGCCGGGTCGCGACGCTCGTGGCGCGTGGGGTGCCGTCCGAGGAGGTGTTCGCGGCCGTCACCGAGGAAGTCGGGCGGCTGCTCTCCGTCGAATACGCGGGCCTGAACCGCTACGAGCTCGATGGTACGACATCGACCATGGTGGCCGTCTGGAGCAGGAGCGGCGAGCCCCTCCCTCCGAGTGGTCGCCGGCAGATCCTTGGGGGGAAGAACATCAACACGATCGTCTTCGAGACGGGCCGTGCCGTCCGGATCGACAGTTATGCCGATGCCTCCGGGTCGCTTGGCCTTGCGGCCCGCGAGGTGGGAATCGGCTCAGGCGTCGGGACGCCGATCGTCGTCGAGGGCCGCCTCTGGGGCGCGATGACCATCTACTCAACACCGGACCACTCGCTGCCGCCGGACACCGAGGCGCGTCTGGCCTCGTTCACCGAGCTGGTGGCGACGGCGATCGCGAATGCGGAGAGCCGCGCCGGTCTCGCCCGGCTGGCCGAGGAGCAGGCGGCGTTGCGCCGGGTCGCGACGCTCGTGGCGCGTGGGACGCTGCCGGAGGAGGTGTTCGCTACGGTTCTCGACGAGGTCGGGCAACTGCTCCGGGTCGATATGGCGAGCATCTGCCGCTACGAGAGCGACCGTACGCTCTCCTGGGTCGCATCCTGGGGAAAGGCCCTCGAACACTTTCCCGCTGGAACCCGACGGATGCTTGGGGGGGAGAACCTCGGCACGATCGTGCTCGAGACCGGCAGTTCCGCTCGGATCGACAACTATGCCGATAGCTCCTCTGGCCCGATCGGCGTCGCCGTCCACGAAGCGGGCATCAACTCGTCGCTCGCGGCGCCAATCACGGTCGAAGGCCGCCTATGGGGCCTGATCGCCGCCGGCTCGATCATGAGGCATCCGCTGCCGGCCGACACCGAGGCGCGTCTCGCCTCGTTCACCGAGCTGGTGGCGACGGCGGTCGCGAATGCGGAGAGCCGAGCCCAGCTGAAGGCCTCACGCGCGCGGATCGTCGCCGCCACCGATGAGATGCGGAGGCGGATCGAACGCGATCTGCACGACGGCATCCAGCAGCGCCTCGTCTCGCTCCAGCTGCAGATGCGCGCGGCGCAGACGGCGGTGCCGCCGCAGCTCGGCGAGCTCGAGCGCGACCTGTCGCGCGTTGCCCAGGGGCTGGCGAGCGTCTTCGACGAGCTGCGGGAGATCTCCCGCGGGATTCA
>JAOPZY010000088.1 GCA_025963875.1 Actinomycetota bacterium | reverse complement strand
GGCTCGACCTCGGCGATCTCGTCCGGGGGCCGCTACGACGACCTGGTGGGCATGTTCGCCGGCCGGTCGATTCCCGCGGTCGGAGGGTCCCTCGGGATCGAGCGGATCATCCCACTGGTCAGCCGGGGCGAGGAGGGCGTCGTTTCGCCCGCCAAGGTGCTGGTCGCCGTGTGGGACGCCGGCTCCCGCCCCCACGCCCTGGCGGCCGCCTCGGTCCTGCGCGCTGCGGGCATCCCTGCCGAGGTGTACCTGGGCACCGAGCGGAGCGGGAACATGGGCGAGCAGCTCGGCTACGCCTCGTCCCGTGGCATCCCCTATGCCGTGCTGCGAGGGCCGAAGGAGAAAGAGCAGGGGATCGTCACGGTCCGGGACCTCGCGACCCGGGAGCAGACGGCCGTGCCCGAGGGGGACCTCGTCGCCCACCTGAGCAACCTCTTGTCCGCCACATAGCCGGGGGCCCTAGCAAACAACTGTCTGCCTGACCGCGTATGGCGCGGTGAAACAGACAGAAGTTTTGAGAAGCCCTCAGGCGCCGGCCCCCTTCGCCGGTTCGAAGTGCACGGTGACGCGCTCGACCTCCGGCCAGCGACGGTGGATGTCGTCCTCGATCATCGTCGAGGCATCGTGGGTCCTCGCCACCGACAGGCCCGGCTCCGCCTCGCAGTGCATCACCACCGAGAGGCCCTCCTCGGTGTCGGTCACGACCACCTCGTGGCAGTTGCGCACCTCCTCGTGGGCCTCCGCAAGCGCCTTCACCGAACGCACCAGTTCGCTGCGCTGGGACGTCACGTCGGCTCCGGGCGTCGCTGCGCCCTCCAGCGGCTCGAGGTGGGTGTCGACGCGGGCCACGTCGCTCACCTCGGCCGCGATGTCGGCCTCGAGGCGCTCCGCGATGTCATGGGCCTCGGCAAGGGTCATCGACCCCGGGAACTTCGCGTGCAGCGAGATGTGGAGACCGTCGGGACGGCGGGCCACGAAGACGTTGTGCACCTGGTGCACCGACGGGTGCCTCGCCGCCACGGACAGAACCCGCTCGGCGACGATCTGCTCGTCCGCAAGCGGCTCGACGTGAACGACGACGTCGGCCCCCGGCTCGACGGAGCGGATCGCCTCCTCAACCGCTTCGGTGAGGGAATGGGCGCGCTCGAGCGGAACGGTGCGCGAGACCCCCACCACCACGTCGGTCTGCGGCTGGCCACCGGCGTAGCGGAGGCGCACCCGGCGGACCTGGACGCCGGGGATGGCGCCGGCCGCGCCACGGATCCTGCGGAGCGCCTCCTGGGGCGCCCGGTCCATCAGGGCATCGATGCTGCGCCTGCCGATGAGCACGGCCTGGGCGGCGACGTAGAGGGCGACCACAAGGCCGCCGATGGCATCGGCCTGCTTGTAGCCGAGCTTCACGGCGCCGAGTCCCAGCAGCACGGCGGCGGACGTCAGCAGATCGGCCTTGAAGTTGACGGCGTCGGCCATGAGGGCGGGGCTGTGGTACTTCCGACCCGTTGCGGACAGGACCCGGAACCGGAAGGCGTCGAGCGCCATCGAGGCGGCCATCACGGCAAAGGCGTACCAGGCGGTGTTGATGGGTGGGCCGGGGTGCATGAGGCGCAGGATGGCCTCCCGGCCCAACGTGGCCGCCAGCAGCAGCAGGGCGACGGCCTCCACCATCGCAGCGATGTTCTCGGCCTTGCCGTGGCCGTAGGGGTGATCGGCGTCCGGGGGACGGGCCGCCACCGCGACGGCGTACAGCGTCAGAGCGGTCACCATGGCGTCGAGACCGGAGTGGGCGGTCTCGGAGAGCATGGCCAGGCTCCCGGTGGCGAGGGCCGTGGCAAGCTTCAGCGCCACCAGGGCGAGGGCGGCGACGAGGGAGGCGAGAGCGACCCGCCGGACCGGACTGCGGTCGGACATGCCGGCGGTCGTCATGGGAGAAGTCTAGGGAGCGGCGGCCAGAGCTACCTGACCAACCCGCGGCGAAGGGCCAGCGCGACCGCCTGCACGCGATCGTTCACGCCAAGCTTCTGGTAGATGTGGGCCAGGTGGGTCTTCACCGTCTCCTCGGAGACCACGAGGGTCCCGGCGATCTCCTTCGTCGTCTTGCCCGAGGCGAGCTCCTGCAGCACCACCTGCTCCCGGTCGGTCAGGCGCTCGCGGGAGTCCGCTCTCGCAAGAGCGCCGATGCGCTCGAGGAACGGCATCGTGACATCCGGGTGCAGGAAGCCCTTCCCCTGGGCCACCGCGTGGATGGCCCGTTTGAGCTCGCCGCTGTCGACGTTCTTCGGAAGGAACCCCGCGGCCCCGGCGGCGACCGCGGCCGCCACGATCTCCTGGTTGTCGAACATGGTGAGGATCAGGACCTTGGCCGTCGGGACGAGCTTGAGGATCTCCTTCGTGGCCTCCACACCGTTCAGGCCGACGAGCTTGTAGTCCATGAGGACGACGTCGGGCTTGCGCTCGACGCACGCCTCGATGGCCTCGTCGCCCGAGGACACGGTGCCGACCACCTCGAAGGCGTCCTCGAAGCCGAGCATGGTCCCGAGTGCCTGGGCCAGTACGACGTGGTCCTCCGCGATGAGGATCTTGATGGTGGTGGGTGGGTCCGAGCTGGGGCGAGGGGTCATCAGTCGGTGCTCCGCACGGGGATCCGCACGATGACCTGGGCGCCCCCGCCCTCGCACCCCTCGAACCAGGCACCACCGCCCACGAGGGCCACCTTGTCCTTGGTGAGCGTGAGCCCGAGATGCACCCCGCCCTTGCCGTTGCCCGACGGGCCCCGTCCGTTGTCGCGCACCTTGAGCTCCACCGAGTCCCCGAGCCGGTGGAGGCAGAGATCGACATGCGACGCCCCGGCGTGGCGGACCACGTTGGTGAGGGCCTCCTGCGTGCACTCGTAGAGCAGGAGCGCCACCGGGAGAGGGAGCTGCCCGGCCTCGAGCCCATCGACATCCAGATCGACGTCGATGGCGGTCTCGGCCTGGAAGGCTCGCACGTAGCGGTCGAGGGTGCCCCCGAGGTCGGCGCCGTCGAGCGCACTGCGGCGCAGGTCGGCGATGGCGGTGCGGATGTCGGCGATGGCGCCTGCCACCTGCTCTTTGACCATCGAGGCCAGGGCGCTGGCCTGCTCGACCTTCCCCGCCTTGAGGGCCGAGCCGATGTTGTCCGACTGGATCTGGGCGGCGGCGAGGCGCTGCAGCACGAGGTCGTGCATGTCGCTGGCGATCCGGGCGCGCTCGCGCTCGCGTTCGTCGATGAGCTTGTCCGCCAGCGCCCGCCGCTCGCGCTGTGCCTGCTCGAGTTGCTTCGAGTGGCGGAGGGCATAGCGGGCGAACAGCAGCGGGACGAGGAAGGGGGCGACCGCCCACCAGCCGAGATCCCGGTAGACAAGGGCGAAGATGACGCCGAGAGCTCCAAGGATGAGGTAGCTGCCGATGAAGCTCGGCACGGGCGTGATGATTCGCCGGAACATCTCGGTGAGCCTGGTCCCGTGGACCAGGTGCTGGCCAAACGTGACGAACAGGAGGTTGAGGAGGTTGTAGCAGAGGATGCCGGCGCCCATCCGCCACGCCGTCGGGGGAGAAGCGTGGAGGAACACCGAGGCGGCCGCCGCAGCGAGGGCCAGCTGTGAGCGGTTGAAGGCCGAACGGACAGGTGTGGTCTCCCGCTGCAGCTCCCAGTCGGTCAGCGAGCCGAAGCCCACGATGGCCGCAGCGACCGGTGGAGGGAACAGGAACGCGATGGCGATGTTGACCGGGCTGCTCATCGTCACTTCCACATCCGATGTGACCGGAGCCGGGAGGAGGTTGGAAGCGGCGCAGGCGATGAGCCAGAAGAGCACGGCCCACGGGCCGACCCGCGGTTGCCAGTGCGACCACGATCCGGCGACAACTCCGTAGACGATGAGCGCGGCCGCGCCGACGATTGTGCTGTACAGATACAGGGCTGAAGCGCGCTTCTCGGCCATTTTCTTGCCCCAGTGCCCCAGGGGGGGACCCTGGCCTCCTTCTGCCCAGACTGCTCTACCGGGTTCCCTAGCGTAGTTGTTGAGAGCCAAGTTCACAGTCTGGCTGAGAGTTTGCCACGGTGGGTGTCCCCGTGCGCGGCGGGTAGCAGGGGTCCCCATCCCACGTCCGAGTCCCCGGAAATCCCCTGGTTAGGGCGCCGTAGTTCCCTCGCTTGGGGGATTGAGGGGCAAGGTATGCAGGTCATCATGACTCTCGACGAAGTCGACCGGCTTTTGCATACCGGCCACGGTCAAACCCAACGGAGGACGTGCATGGCGGCGATGGTGCGGAGGATTGGTCCCAAGGTCATCGGTTTGGCAACCCTCGCAGGGCTGTTCCTTGCAGGGGGCGGCAGCGTCAACATGAGGTAGAAGACTCCGCTTCCCCCTACCAGCCATTTTGCGGTTCGAACGACGACGACATTTCCAAGATCGGGAGGGGGCACTGGACGTGGTGCGCAAGGATCGGCCGGCGAAGTCCATGGCGGTAACCCCCCGGCTGCTGCGGGAACTCACGGCAGATCCTCGGCGCCCCGCTGGTGTCTCCTCCCGTAGCACGAGCACGGCGGTCTGACCCGAGGCGCCCCATGGCGGGCGCCTCGGGTTCGCTGGCTTAGCCAGGCCCGATCGGCGGGGCCGCGCCCCCGCTCCACGCGGGCCTTTTTGCGCGCGCGTTTTCCCTCTTTTCTCCGCCTCCCCTTCCTTGTATATTCGCCCTAATCGCCGGGAACGTTGAGATCCCGGACGATATCGGGAAAGGGGGGTCCCGCATGATCGCGGCGAACGAGACTGAATTTCTGCTACCCAAGGAGGTGGCAGCCCTGCTGCACGTGTCACCCAAGACGGTCGCCAGATGGGCGACGCAGCAGAAGCTTCCGTACGTGAAGACATTGGGCGGTCATCGCCGGTTTCCGGCGGATCAGATCCAGGCGCTGGTCCGCCGGCTGGCCGAAGAGGGCCGCACGTTGGAGGAGACGTTCGGGGAGTGACCCACCGGTGAGGTAGCCTGTGCCGCTATGGCAGGCCCCACCGAACCTGAGCGCTACGACCCTCAGAGTTTTGAGGAGCAGTGGGTCGCGGCGTGGGAGCGGGACCAGGCCCACGCCGCCCCCGAGCCCCCCGACCCGGCACGGAAGCGCTACGTCCTGGAGATGTTCCCGTACCCCTCGGGCGACATGCACATGGGGCACGTGGAGAACTACTCGATCGCGGACGCGATCGCCCGCCAGTGGCGGATGAAGGGCCACGACGTCCTGCATCCCATGGGCTACGACGCCTTCGGCCTCCCCGCGGAGAACGCCGCCATCAGCCGGGGTGTCCATCCCAGGGAATGGACATTCGCCAACATCGAGAGGATGCGACGTTCCCAGATGCGGCTCGGTTTCTCCTACGACTGGGACCGCCAGGTCATCAGCGCCGACCCGGGCTACTACCGCTGGAACCAGTGGATCTTCCTCAAGCTGCTGGAGCGGGGCCTCGCCTACCGCAAGACGGCGCCGGTCAACTGGTGTCCGGTGGACAAGACGGTGCTGGCCAACGAGCAGATCTCGGGCGGTGTCTGCTGGCGATGCGGCACCGTGCCGGAGGTGCGGGACCTGGCCCAGTGGTTCCTGAAGATCACCGACTACGCCGACCGCCTCATCGACGACATGGAGATCCTCGAGTGGCCCGACCAGGTCCTCGTCCAGCAGCGGAACTGGATCGGGCGGAGCAAGGGGGCCGAGGTGACCTTCGAGGTCGTCCCGACTCGGGCCGAGGTGGCGCCGGTATCGTACCCGGTGTTCACCACCCGCCCCGACACGCTGTGGGGTGCCACCTTCTTCATCCTCGCTCCGGAGCATCCGTTCGCCGCCGAGCTGGTGGCCGGCACCGAGTACGAGGGGCCATTCACCAAGTTGCTCGACGAGGTGCGCCGCCAGACGGAGGTCGAGCGGGTGTCCTCGGAGCGGGTCCGCCACGGCATGGCGCTGCCGGCGGTCGCGATCAACCCCGTCAACGGCGAGGAGATCCCGGTCTGGACCGCCGACTACGTGCTCAGCCACTACGGCACGGGGGCCATCATGGCGGTGCCCGCCCACGACCAGCGCGACTTCGAGTTCGCCCGCACCTACGACATTCCCATCCGGGTCGTCGTGGAGCCTGAGAACGCGGAGCCGGGGCTCGACCCCGAGACGATGACCGAGCCCTATCCCGGCCCCGGCGTGCTGGTCCACTCGGGACCGTTCACCGGCACCGTGGTGTTCCCCGACACCGGCGAGGGCATCGACGAGGTCATCGCCTGGTTGGAGAAGGAGGGAAGGGGCCACGCCGCGGTGAACTACCGGTTGCGGGACTGGCTCGTGTCCCGGCAGCGCTACTGGGGGACGCCGATCCCCATCGTCTACTGCCCCGAGCACGGCGAGGTCCCCGTGCCCGAGGAGGCGCTGCCGGTCCTGTTGCCGGAGGAGGCCGACTACACCCCGACCGACGATGCCGTCAGCCCGCTCGCGAACGCGACGGACTGGGTCAACACCGTCTGTCCCCGGTGCGGGAAGCCGGCGCGGCGCGAGACCGACACCATGGACACCTTCTTCGACTCCTCCTGGTATTTCCTGCGGTTCTGCGACCCGCACAACGAGAAGGCGCCGTTCGACCCCGAGCCGGTGGCGGCCTGGTGCCCGGTGGACCAGTACGTCGGCGGGATCGAGCACGCCGTGATGCACCTCATCTACGCCCGGTTCTTCACCAAGGCGTTCCAGGACATGGGGATGCTGGACTTCCCCGAGCCGTTCCTGCGCCTGTTCAACCAGGGCAGCATCAGCATGGGCGGCAAGGCGATGTCGAAGTCCCTCGGCAACGTCGTCGAGGCGACGGCGGCCGTCGAGCGCTTCGGGGCGGACGCCACCCGGTTGTTCATCCTTTTCTGCAGCCCCCCCGGCGCCGCCTACGACTTCCCCCTCGACGGCCTGGAGGAGATCGGCAGAGTGGCCTTCTCCTGGTTGTCGAGAGTCTGGCGGGTGCTGTCGGATGTGGGCCCGGCGCCGCTCGACGGCGATTTGCAACGCTCGGTCCACAAAGCCGTCAAGGCCGTGACGGACGACTTCGAGACCTTCAGCTTCAACACCGCCATCGCCCGCCTCATGGAGGTGCTCAACGCCTTCTCCAGGGCGGGTGGGCCCGTCCCGCGGGAGGGGGCCGAGACGTTCCTCAAGCTGCTCGCCCCGATCGCCCCCTTCATCACCGAGGAGCTGTGGCACCGGATGGGCTGGGACTCGTCGATCCACCGCCAGCCCTGGCCCACCTACGACGAGGCCCTCCTGGCGGAGGAGCGGACGACGATGGTCATCCAGGTGAACGGGAAGGTCCGTGACACCGTCGAGGTGCCGGTCACCATCACGCCGGAGGAGATGCAGGCGATCGCCCTCGACCGGGAGAAGGTGGTGGCCCTGCTGGACGGGAAGGTGCCCACGAAGATCATCACGGTGCCGCCTCGCCTGATCAACCTCGTCGTCGTCTGATCGCCGCAGCACGATCGTGGGCCACGCACCGCGGGACCGGCCCCTGCTGGTCGTCAACACCGGCGAGGGCAAGGGCAAGTCGACAGCCGCATTCGGGATGGTGCTGCGGGCCTGGGCGCGGGGCTACCGGGTGGGCGTCTACCAGTTCATGAAGTCGGGGAAGTGGAAGGTGGGCGAGGAGAAGGCTGCCCTGGCCCTGAGCGGCATCGGGCCCGGCATCGTCTGGGAGAAGATGGGCGACGGGTGGACCTGGACCTCCCGTGACCTCGAGCAGTCCGCCGACCTTGCCCGGGAGGGCTGGGAGGAGGTCCGGCGGCGCATCGCCGGCGAGACCTACGACCTGCTCGTTCTCGACGAGTTCACGTACCCGCTCACCTTCGGGTGGGTCCCGCTGGGCGAGGTGGTGGAGGTGCTGGCCGGCCGTCCCGGCTTCCAGCACGTCGTCGTGACGGGCCGGGCGGCACCGCAGGAGCTCATCGACATCGCCGACCTCGTGACGGAGATGCGGAAGGTGAAGCATCCCTACGACCGGGGGATCAAGGCGCAGCGGGGCATCGAATGGTGAGTCAGAGTGGAGGCCGGGGCAAGCCCGACGGCAAGCCCAAGGACATCGTCGTCTTCTCGATCACCAAGGACGCCACCTGCGACGAGTGCGGGGAGGAGCTCTGGAGCGGCGACCTGCTGCGGGTGGTGGAAGGCACTGCCCACTGCATGGCGTGTGCCGACCTGGGTCACCTCGTCTACCTGCCGAGCGGTGACGCCGCCCTCACCCGCCGGGCGAGCAAACACTCCGCCCTGCGGGCAGTCGTCGTGCGGTGGAGCCGCAGCCGCAAGCGCTACGAGCGCCAGGGCATCCTGGTCGAGGAGGCGGCGCTGGCCCAGGCCGAGGAGGAGTGCCTGTCCGACGCCGGCCTCCGGGCAGCACGGCGGGCGAGGGAGGCGGAGGGCCGGGAAAAGCGAGACGAGGCCTTCGTCAGGGCCTTCGCTCAGGCCATCCGCAGCCGGTACCCAACGGCGCCGGCGGGAGCCGAGGTCCCCATTGCCGAGCATGCCTGCCAGAAGTACAGCGGCCGGGTCGGGCGCAGCGCCGCAGCAAAGGCACTGGAGCCGGCGGCGATTGACCCCGCCGTCGGGGCCGCAGTCCGGCACCGTTGGACCCGCTACGACGAGCTGCTGATGGCGGGCTGGGATCGCAACGAAGCCCGGGCCGAGGTGTGGGCCGATGTGGCGACCGTCCTGGACAGCTGGCGCGGGGGCGGGGGTTGAGGCAGTCGCGAGGTTTCGTAAGAATTGGTTGTCAGGCGACGAAAAGTGACGAAACTTCCTACTTCGGGTGGGTCTTCAGCCACTCCGCCTCGGCCCTCCCGAGCTCGGTCGACGGTTCCCCGGCCTCGTGGAACTCGAGCGTCATGCGGTGCCAGTTGGCGGTGGCACCGAGCTGCGCCAGCACGGCGAACAGGCCGAGCTCCAGGCGGTAGAGCAGGATCGCCCACCGGGGCAGGTTGAGCTGGCGCAGGAACGACCACCACGGGTTGCGGGGGTCGAGCATCGTGGCCGTCCGCTCGGCGATGAAGTCCCGGGTGAAGGTGTAGTCCCGGTCCTCGGCGATGGGGTCGAGCACAAGGCGCACCCACTCGTAGAACCGCTGCGGGTCGATCTGCTGGGGCTTCGTGACATAGCGCATCGCGACGGCGTTGCGGAAGACGCCCTGGACGTCGCCGTCCCGGAGCGCCAGGAAGGCGCCGTAGAGGTACGGCATCATCCGCATGTCGAGGTTGCAGGCGAGCCCGAAGTCGAAGAAGGCCATGCGGCCGTCGTCCATCGCGAAGTAATTCCCGGGGTGGGGATCGGCGCTCGTGAAGCCGTAGCGGTAGAGCGAGCCGTAGTAGAAGCGGAACAGCATCTCGCCGACGCGGTCGCGCTCCGCCTGGTCGGCCTTGAGGATCTCGGCGAACGGCCGCCCGGTGGCTCGTCCCATGGTGAGGACGCGCTCCGTGGACAGCTCGGGGACCGACCGGGGCACCCAGACGAAGGGGTGATCCTCGTAGCGGTCGGCGAGGGTGTCCATGTTCTCGGCCTCCAGGAGGTAGTCGCACTCCTCGAGCATGCGAGCCCGCATCTCTTCGAGGGCGTCGGCGGCGTCGAGGCCGGGTGCGAGGAGGGGCATCAACGGCTTGACCGCCGCCGTGACCGCCAGGTCGGAGCGGATGGCGTCCTCGATGCCCGGGTACTGCACCTTCACCGCCACCTCCTGGCCATCCTTCGTCGTCGCCAGGTGGACCTGGCCCAGGCTGGCGGCGGCGAGGGGCTCCTCGCTGAACGTGGCGAACAGCTGCTCGGGGTCGGCCCCGAACTCGTGGCGGAAGACCTCGCCCACCAGCTCCCGCTTCATCGGCGGTGCCGCGTCCCGGAGGGAGCCGAGGACGTTCTGGTACATGTCCCGGACGTCCGGCGGCAGGACCCCGGCGTCGATGAACGATGCAAGCTGACCGAGCTTCATCGAGGTCCCCTTCAGCCGGCCCAGCGTCTCAACCAGGTCCTCGGCGGTCGCCAGGTGCAGGTCCTCGAGGAGCTTGGCGGGGGAGTCCCTGCCGATGAGGGAGCGGGGGCCGAGCATGGCCAGGCGCATCGAGCCCTTGAGCGACGTGGCGGCGAGCCGGCTGAACCGGTTGACCATGCCGGTCGGCACGGCGCTGTGGGGCTCCTTGCCCTTCGGACCCGCCGGCTCGCGGGGCGTCGCCCCGGGTACCTCCTTGGGTTGCTTGGGGCGAGGCGGTTCCCCACTCGACTCCCGAGACCGCTGCGCGGCGGACGTGCGGGAGGGGGCAGGACCTTTGTTGTTTTTCGGACGATCGTTATCCGGCACGGTCCCAGGCTACCGCGCCCGGGGCATCCGCCCGCCGGAGAAGGCTATAAAGGACTGGTGCAGACCCAGACCCCACGCCTCACCCAGTTCTCGCACGGCGCCGGCTGAGCCTGCAAGCTCGGTCCCGGTGACCTGGCGCAGGTCCTGCGCCGCTTCGGCGAGCACCACCGCAGCGAGGACCCGAACCTCCTGCTCGGCCTCGACGCGCCCGACGACGCCGCCGTGTACCGGATCAGCGACGACCTCGCCCTGCTGTTGACCGTCGATTTCTTCACCCCGATCGTCGACGATCCGTACCTCTGGGGGGCGATCGCCGCGGCCAACGCCTTCAGCGACTGCTACGCCATGGGCGGCAAGCCGGTGCTCGCTTTGAACCTGCTCGGGTGGCCCCAGGACCTCGACTTCGACCTGCTGGCCCGCGTGCTGGAAGGAGGCGCCGACAAGGCGGCCGAGGCGGGCGCCTCGGTCGTGGGTGGCCACACGGTGGAGGACCAGGAGCCGAAGTACGGCATGGCGGTCACCGGCATGGTCCATCCCGACCGGCTTGTGCGCTCCTCGGGAGCGTTGCCCGGCCTCTCGCTGGTCCTCACCAAGCCGCTGTCGATGGGCATCATCTCCACCGCCGTGAAGCGGGAGCGGGCCCCCGCCGCCCTGGTCGAGCAGGCCATCGCCATCATGGCCACCCTGAACGGCCCGGCGGCCGAGGCGATGCTTGAGGTGGGGGTCGAGGCTGCCACGGACGTGACGGGGTTTGGCCTGCTCGGGCACCTCCACAACGTGGCGAAGCTCTCCGGTGTCTCGGCGGAGATCTGGTCGGAGGCGGTGCCGGTGCTCGACGGCGTGGACGCCCTGGCTGCCGAGGGCCTGGTGCCCGGCGGCACCCGGCGCAACGCGTCGTACTATTCCCCCTTCGTGGACTTCGACCCCGCCGTCGGCGAGACGACCAGGACCGTGCTCTTCGACGCCCAGACCTCGGGCGGGCTGCTCATCGCGGTCGATCCCGCCAACGAGGCGACGCTGGTGGAGGACCTGCGGCGACGGGGCACGCCGGCTTCAGCAGTGATCGGCAGGACCGTCGCCGGGGAGCCTGGGCGGATCTCGGTCAGGCCGGCGTCGTGAAGACGTTCGTCGTCCCGAAGGACATCTACGACGGCATGGTCGCCCATTGCCTCGAAGGCATGCCGAACGAGGCCTGCGGATTCATCGGCGGCAAGGTCGGCGGCAACGAGAGTGTCGCCACCAAGCTCTACCCCATGACCAATGCCGCGGCCTCTCCCGTCTTCTACCGTCCCGACGACCGGGAGATGCTGGCAGCGCTCAAGGACATGGACGAGAACGGGCTCGACGTGGCCTCGATCTTCCACTCGCACGTGGCAACCCGGGCGTACCCGTCGCCCACCGACATCCGGGAGGCCCACTATCCGGACGCCGTGTTCGTGATCGTGTCGTTCGAGAACCGGGACGATCCCTACGCCAAGGGCTACCTCATCCACAAGCAGGACTGGCGGGACGCCACCGGCCAAGTCGAAGAGGTGGAGCTGGTCGTCGAGTAGTTGGGCCCCGGGAATCATCGAACGCCCGGCATGGTTGTACCTGCCATCGGAGGTACGACCATGGTCAAAACCAGTGCTGAAGCGATCACCACCTTTTCCATCGCCCCCGCCACGGGCGTGGGTGCCGTCCACCTCGGCGTAACGAGGGCCGAGCGGGCCAAGGAGTTCTACGGGCAGGTCTTCGGCCTGGCGCTCAAGTCGGAGACCGAGGACGAGCTGCGCTTCGGGACGGCCGAGCGCGACCTGGTCGTCCTCGTGCCCGGGTCGAGCCGGCCCGTCGTCGAGCGCACGACGGGCCTCTACCACCTGGCTCTGCTGCTGCCCGACCGCCGGGAGCTTGCCCGGGTGATCGGCCGCCTCTCCTCCATCCGCTACCCCCAGTCGCCGACGGACCACACCATGACCAAGTCGGACTATCTGTGGGACCCGGACGGCAACGGGATCGAGATCTACGTCGAAAGCCCGGAGGACGGCTTCTTCGGCATGGAGAACGGTGTGTTCATCGCCCGCGACACCGCCGGCAACCTGCGGTCTGGCCGGGATCCGATCGACCTCGACGAGATGTTCTCGCACCTGCAGCCTGGTGACCGCCTGGACGCGCCACTGCCCGCCGAGACGAGGATGGGCCACGTCCACCTCCACGTCCGCGATGTCCAGGAGGCGGTGGACTTCTACCATGGGCTGATCGGCTTCGACGTCATGGGGATGGCCGAGCGGTGGGGGGCGGCGTTCGTCTCCGCCGGCGGCTACCACCACCACCTGGGTCTGAACACCTGGGCGGGCCAGGGGGCTCCGCCCCGGCCGGTCGATGCTTCCGGCCTGCGCCACTTCACCATCGAGCTTCCGGACGAACCGTCGCTGGCCGAAGTCGCCGCCCGGCTCACGGGGGCGGGGGTCACGCTGGATGAACATGAAGCTGAAGTCGGTTGGTGGCTCCAGGATCCGTCCCGCAACCGCATCCACCTCACCACACGGCGGGGCGCCAACTAGTGGCGGCCTGGTGATATCGTCGTCAACCATGCCAGTCAAGGTGCAGGTGCCGGCCGTCCTCCGTCCCCACGTTGGGGGCCAGAAGTCGGTCGAGGCATCGCCCGGGACGCTGCGCGACGTGATCGCCGAGCTGGTGGGCGCCTATCCCTCGCTCTCGGAGCACCTCCTCGGCGAGGAGGGCCAGCTCCACCGGTTCGTGAACGTCTACATCAACGACGAGGACGTCCGGTACCTCGAGGGTCTCGATACCAAGCTCGGGGACGGCGACGTCCTGGCGATCCTTCCGGCCGTCGCCGGCGGGTCCGGCTAGCCAGCTCTTCCTCGGTGCGCTTCGACGACATCACCGAGCTCGTCGGCAACACCCCTCTCGTCGGGATCTCCCGACTTTCGCCCAACCCCGGAGTGAGGATCTGGGCCAAGCTTGAAGGGCAGAACCCGACCGGCTCGCTGAAGGACCGCATCGTCCGGGCGATGCTCGATGCCGCCGAGCGGTCGGGCGAGCTGACACCCGATCGCATCCTGCTGGAGCCCACGTCGGGCAACACCGGCATCTCGCTCGCATTCTTCGCCCGCCGCCGCGGCTACCGGCTGATCTGCGTGATGCCCGAGACCGCCTCCGCCGAGCGACGCCAGCTCATCGCCGCCTACGGGGCTGAGATCCGCCTCACCGACGGCGAGTTCGGATCCAACGGGGCCATCGAGGTCGCGAAGAAGATCGTCGAGGAGGATCCCCGCTACCTCATGCTCTACCAGTACGGCAACCCCGCCAACCCGGGCGCGCACTACGAGACCACCGGCCCGGAGGTCGTCCGGGACTGCCCCGAGATCACGCATTTCGTGGCGGGGCTTGGCACGGGTGGCACGCTGACGGGTGTCGGCCGCTACCTGCGGGAGCACCACCCGCAGGTGCAGGTCATCGCTGCCGAGCCCCAGCAGGGCGACCTCGTGTACGGGCTGCGGTCCATGGACGAAGGCTTCGTCCCCCCGGTGTTCGACGCCGGCGTGCTCCACGGGCGCTTCAAGGTGAGCTCCAGGGACTCCGTCAACCTCACGCGGGAGGTCCTGGACTCCGAGGCCATCTTCTGCGGCATCTCATCGGGCGCCACGGTGCACGTGGCCCGCCGGATCGCCCAGCGGATCGACGGCGGCGACATCGTCTGCCTTTTCGCCGACGGGGGGTGGAAGTACCTCTCCACCGAGATCTGGACCAAACAGCTCGAGCAGGCGGCCGGCGACGTCGAGTACATGCCTTGGTAGCGGCCGGCTCCGCCGGTGCAGAGCGGCCCATCGGGATCTTCGACTCGGGCGTCGGGGGTCTCACCGTCGTCAGGGCGATCGAGGAACTGCTTCCGCAGGAGCACCTGGTCTACTTCGGCGACACCGCCCGGGCTCCCTACGGGCCGAGGTCGGTGCAGGAGGTCCGCCGCTTCGCCTTCGAGATCATGGACCTCATGGCGGGCCACGACGTCAAGATGCTCGTCATCGCCTGCAACGCCATGACCGCCGCCGCCTACGAGGAGGCGAGGGACCGCTACGGCGTGCCGGTCATCGGGGTCATCGAGCCCGCGGTCCACTCGGCGGTGCGGGCGACCCACAACGGGAAGATCGGCGTCCTCGGCACCCCGGTGACGATCGGCAGCGGGGAGTACCAGCGGGCCCTGGCGGCGACCGGCCGGGGCGTCGAGGTCTTCTGCCAGCCCTGTCCGGCCTTCGTCGAGCTCGTCGAGGCGGGCGACCTCTTCTCCGAGGAGCTGATCGGTCTGGCAGAGGGGTACCTCGCCCCGCTGATGGCGGCCGACGTGGACACCCTCATCCTCGGCTGCACCCACTACCCGCTGCTCAAGGGGGTCCTGCACTGGGTGACCAAGGGGGACCTGGAGTTGATCTCGTCCGCCGAGGCCGTTGCCCGGGACGTCTACGCCCGGCTCGTCTCCGAAGGCCTGCTGCGTCGGGTCGCCGAGCTGGGCACGCGGCGTTTCATGGTGTCAGGTGACCCGGGGCAGTTCCGGGCGGTAGGGTCACGCTTTCTGCCGGAGCTGAGGGAAGTGGAGGCCGTGCCGTGGCGCTAGAGCTCGAGGGACCGACATGCCGTTCGAAGTAATCGTTCTGGGGGGGAGTGGCACCTTCCCGGCCCCCGGAGCGGCCTGCTCCGGCTACCTGTTCCGCTCCGCCTCCACCAACCTGTGGATCGACACCGGGCCCGGTACCTTCGCCAACCTCCAGCGCCACATCGACCCGGCCGAGGTCGACGCGATCCTCCTCTCACACCTGCACGTCGACCACTGCACCGACTTCTTCCCGTACACCTACTGGAAGCGCTTCGGGCCCGGCAAGGGACTCCCGCCGATGGACGTCTACGCCCACGCCGGGGCGCCGGGGCTGCTCGGCCACCTCACCGGCGGGGATCCGACGTTCGAGGGGCACGTCAACTTCAAGGAGATCACCCCCACGCTGATCGAGACGATCGGCGACTTCGAGCTGCGCTTCTGCCGGACCCGGCACCCCGTGGAGACGTACGCCATCCGAGCCCTGGCAAACGCCCAGACCGTCGTCTACACCGCCGACACCGGTCCGAGCAGGCCCGTGACGGATTTCGCCTGGGGGGCGAACCTGCTCATCGCCGAGGCGAGCTTCCAGCAGTCGTCCAAGGAGACGGCCGACCTCCACATGAGCGCCCAGGAGGCCGGCCAGATGGCGGCCCAGGCCCAGGTGACGCAACTCGCCCTGACCCACCTCGTCCCCGGGCTGGACCCCAACGTCAGCATCGAGCAGGCCCAGCGGGAGTACCGGGGCGAGATCCACGTGGCCTGCGACAACCTGCGGCTCCTCGTCTATTAGTGCCCTGACCACTTACCTTTGCCCTCCTGGAGAGGACGCCGATAAGCGGTTCCTCGCCGATCGCCGGTGACCCGGCAGGGGTGCGGATGGCGGAAGGGTGACCCTTCCGCCCCCGAACCGTTCGGCG